>CAIPEB010000768.1 GCA_903863885.1 uncultured Planctomycetaceae bacterium
ACCAGTTCGTCGCGCACCATCGGCTGCAGTTCCCGGGGCGGGCCAGGAAGTGCAACAATCACGTGCCGGTCCTTCTCGAAAACCAGCCCGACGGCCGTGCCCATACTGCTCTTCAGGTACGTCCCGTTCACCGGCACACGAGCCTGCTTGCGGAGATTGGGCCTCAACTGGTCGCGCGTCGTGCGAAACCGCTTTTCCATCGCCGCCACGACGTCGTTCTGTTCGGCGAGCGGGATGCCCGTGAGTTCCTCCAGCGTTTCGCGCGTAATGTCGTTGTCGGTCGGCCCCAATCCGCCGGTCACGATCACCAGCGGAACCCGTGCCTCGGCGTACCGCAGCGCCTCGCGAATATCGTCGCGTCGGTCGTCTACGGTCATGGAGCCAACACAGTGATAGCCGAGCGGGTAGAGGGTGCGAGTCACGAAGAAGGTGTGCCCGTCCGGATAGGCGCCGGCCAGCAATTCCGCTCCGGTGACCACGATCATGTAATCAACGGTTTCCCGCGGCCCCGACGCAGCCGGGTCCACTGCCCAAGTGCCGGCGCAGCCGAGAATCGCGAAGATGAACACATACGACGAACGCCCCGTGACCATCAGCAGCACCTTATGTTCCCGCCGAACCGACAGATGCCCGTTGCAAGACAGCGGGGCGGGCCCGGCCAAAATCGATCAGACGCGAGTACGGTCATGCATCTGAGGAATCAGGCGGCCGACTTCACGCTGGAGAACTTCCCAGGCAACGGCAGCCTCATCCAGTCGCGAGTCCCGCGCCAGGTATTCCAGGTTCCGGGCGGCAACCGAAGTGGCTTTCGCGCAGAACATGTTCGCTGCGCCTTTCAGCGTGTGGGCTGCGCGACGCAACTTCGCGGCATCGGCCGCGGCGAGCGATTCGCGGATTTGTTTCATCAGCGAGTCGCACTCAGCGAAGAAGGTACCCGCAAGATCGCGCAATACGTCGTCGCGTCCCTGCAGTTCCTTGACGGCCGCTTCCCAGTCCAACACCTGGTCGGGTATCGGCTCTTTCCCGGCAGTATCGGAAGGTTCGTATTCCACGGCAGCGACCAATTCCTGAGGTTGAAAAGGTTTGGAAATCACCGGCTCGGAAGGACCCCGCGATTGGCCGGTCCCGTCCTGCCCGCCCACAGTCAGCCAGATCCGACGAGTCCCCGCGCCAAAGCGGGCGAAAACGGAAAGCGCGCCCCTGTCGGAGATTGCGTCAGCGAACGAATCATCCAATACAACGACATCGAACGGTTGCTCGCCGGCAAGTTGCTCCAGTTCGCGCAGCGTACCCACGGCTGCTACCGAATGCCCTCGCTCTTCGAGCAGCGTGGTGGCAATTCTTTGCACGACGCGGCTGGGATCCGCGACGAGAACCCGCAGCCCGCGGGCCACCGCAGCAGCGCCGTCCGCAGCAATCGATGCGTCGTAAGAGCTGAACACAGCGATTCAACCACCTGCACGCGGGGATGGATCAGTCGGCCTGAAATCGTTGCAGCGCCGAAGCCTCATCCGGCTGGATGTCGAACAGCTTGTGAAACTGGCGCACGCTCAAGTGCTCCATTACGTTATCGCTCAAGTCGCACAGCCGGAGGGTGCCCCCGGCCTGCAGCATCTTTCGGCGCACGGCCAAGAGCGCGCTGAGCGCGCCGTTGGAGACGTAGTCCACCTCGGCAAAGCTGATCAGCAGTTTCTTACAGCCCGAGTCGACCAGCCGCAGCAGTTTTTCGCCCAGGAGGGCTATATCGCCCGCATCGAGCAAACGCTTTTCGGTGAAACGGGCAACCGTTACCTGATCCGCGTTCCTGAAGTCGATGATCTGCCGCAGCGGAACCTCCGCCTCGGTCTTCGGCTTTTCCTCGGCGCGTTTCACGCCGCGCCGCGCCATCGCATGTTGTATGGAGCGGATCAGCCAGTTCTGGTTGACCTCGCCCTTGACCAGATAATCCTGGGCCCCCTGGCGCAGGGCGGTGGCGGCCAGCAGTTCATCGTCCACGTTGGTCAGGACAACCAGCGGCGTGTCGGGTGCCTGGGCGCGCGCAGTCAGAAACGTCTGGAGTCCTTCGCTGTCGGGCAGCGTGAGGTCCAAGAGCAGGGTATCGATGCCCCCCCTGGCAATGCGTTGAATGCCGTCTCGCAGGGTACCCTCGCACTCGACCTCAAACCCTCCTTCCGCAAGCATCAGCGCAAACCGCTTGGCTTGCGTCGGGCTGTCCTCGATGATCAGCACTTTGGGCATGACGTCGGCTTTATTTCTGACGAACCGGTAAAAGGAATTTCCCTTTTTTACTGGCTGAGCGGGTGACCCGTCAAACCCGTACCGGCCCGTTGGACGTTTTCTTTCCGAATCGGCCCCCCCGAACCGCCCGCTCCCGAGCGCTACGTAACAGCATTACCGGCCTCTCGCAGCCTCTCCAGCCGCCTCCCGATTTCCTCACGAAGCAGCCCAAGTTCGACCGCCAGGAGTGCCAGCAGTTCGCGTCCGCCCGGCATGTCGGTTGAGTGAGCCGATGCCTCCAGGGCGACCAGAGACGATTGAGCCTTGTTTTCCGGAAAGAAACTCAGCGAACCGCGGAGTGCCCGCGCCGAGCGTTCCAGCAGCGGGGCGTCCCCGTCGTTGATCGCCTGCTGCATCTCGCTCAATCGCCGCGGCGTTTCCTCCAGAAAGACCTCAAGCACTTCGGCGAGCAGTCCGGAACGGTTCTCCACGAAACGGGCAACCTGCTCCCAATCGACTCGCTGTACTCCCTGCAGGTCCGTGAACGCGGCAGGTTCGCCCTCCGGGGGATAGAGCCGAGCGAGTTTTTCGTAGAGCAATTGCGATCGGATTGGCTTGGAAATGTAATCGTCCATGCCAGCCTCGATGCAACGCTCCCTGTCTCCCTTCATGGCGTGCGCCGTCATGGCCACGATGGGAATATGCGTGCCGGCGGCCTGTTCGCGCTCCAGACGTCGAATCAACCGCGTCGCCTGAAATCCATCCAGTTCCGGCATCTGAACGTCCATCAGCACCAGATCGAAGTGCTGAGACTGCACGGCATTCACGGCCTCCTGCCCCGTGGAAACCACCACGACGGAATGTCCGACCTTCTTCAACAGCGCCACGGCCAGCCGCTGGTTCACCAGGCTGTCTTCGGCCAGGAGCACCCGCAGCGGCCGCTCGACCAAGCCCTTGCCGTCGCCGGCATGGCCGCGCGACGCCGACTCGTCCAGATGCCCCCCCAGACTGCGCACCACGGCTCGGAAGAACTCGGTCTGGTGGACCGGTTTGAGCACGTGAGCGGCGATGTGCAGCTGTTCGCAGCGGGCCACATAGCCCGGCCGTTCGCCCGAAGTAAGCAGAATGATCGGCAGGTCGGCCAGCAGCGGATCGTTGCGGATCTGCTCGGCAAGCGAGAATCCATCCACCACCGGCATGTTGACATCGGACACAAGCAGATCGCACGGCTGCCCCTCGCGGACGGCGCGAGCCAGAAACTCCAGCGACTCCGCGGCACTCGAAGCCACGGTCACCTGCATGCCCCAGTTCTGCAGCAATTCGCACAGGATCAGTCGGCTCGTCCCATTGTCGTCGGTGACCAGAACTCGCGCATGTTCGATAACGGCCGCCGCCGTATCCGGCTCCGCGTTCCTTGCAGCCCCGACGCCGAAATTGCAGGTGAAGTGAAAGGTGCTGCCCTTGCCCGGTTCGCTCTCGACCCAGATCCTGCCGCCCATCAGCTCGACGAGCCGGGACGCGATCGACAATCCGAGGCCTGTTCCGCCGTAGCGGCGCGTCATGGAGACGTCCGCCTGCACGAAGGCCTCGAATATGCTGGCCAGTTTTTCCGCCTGGATGCCGATCCCGGAATCCCGCACCGCGAAATGCAGTTCCACTCCGCCCTCGTCACGACGCGAAGCCTCGATCTGCAGCAGAACTTCGCCATGGTCCGTGAACTTGATGGCGTTGCCCACCAGGTTGACGATGACCTGACGCAGACGCCCCGCATCGCCGATCAGCGAACGAGGCGTTTCGTGCTCGACGCGCCAAGCCAATTCGAGATCCTTGCGGTGGGCCCGTACCGCCAGCGACTTCATCGTCGCGCCCACCGTATCGATCAGATCAAAATCGGCGCTTTCCAATTCCAGCCTGCCGGCCTCGATCTTGGAAAAATCCAGGATGTCGTTCAGCAGCGTCAGCAGCGACTCGCCGGACTCGTGAACCATCTGCAGATATTCGCGCTGCGAGTCGGAAAGCGGCGAGTCGAGCAGGAATTCCGAAATCCCGAGCACGGCGTTCATCGGGGTGCGGATCTCATGGCTCATGTTGGCCAGGAAATCGCTCTTCGCGCGATTGGCCGATTCGGCCGCCTCCTTGGCCTTCTGCAATTCCTGCTCGAAATGTTTGCGTTCCGTAATATCCCGGCAGATGCCGACCAGACCCTCCACGCGCCCGTTGCGGTCGCGCAGCGGAACTTTCGTGGTCAGCAGCCAGCGTTCCTCGCCGAGGAATCCGAGTCCCGCTTCCTCGCGATTGATCAGCGATTCGCCGCTATGAAGCACCGTCTGGTCGTCCGCCGCATATCGTTCCGCAAGGTGTTCCGGCCAGAACTCGCGATCCGTCTTCCCGACGATCTGATCCCAGCTTTCAGCGCCCAGATCCTTGAGCAGCGTCTTGTTGACCATCGTGAACCGGCCCGAGGCATCTTTGGCGAAAATGTAGTCGGGCAGGTTGTCGATCAGCGTCAGCAGCAGATCGCGTTCCTTCTGCAGCATCTCGTCGATGCGCTGCCGCTCGGCGATCTCGCTCCGGATTGCCTCCTCGGCCATCTTGCGATCCGTGACGTCGCGAAGAAACACGGTGAAGACCGGTTTCCCTTCAAGCGTCACGGCCTGGGTCGCCATCTCGGCAACGAATTCGGTCCCGTCCTTGCGATACGCGGGCACGTCGACGCGGCGGCCGAATATCGAACCGCCGCCGGTCCGTTCGAACCTCTGGAAACTCCTCCGCTGCCGCTCCCGCACATCGGGTGGCATGAAGAGTTCTCCCATTTCCTTGCCGATGACCTCCTCGCTGGTATACCCGAACGTCGACTCCGCCGCCGGATTGAACTGAATGACGCGTCCATCGGCGTCCATCGTAATGATGCAGTCGAGCGATGCGTTGATGATCGCGCGGATGCGGGACTCGCTCTCCCGCAGCGCCTCGCTCGCGCCGGCGGACATCGGCGTGTACTTCTTGCGTTCAATGGCCAGTCGAATCGCGCGGAGCAGCATCTCCCCCGACATCCGGGTCTTGGAAAGCACGTCCTGGGCCCCGCAGCGGACAGCACCCTCGATCA
The DNA here is from genome assembly GCA_903863885.1 of uncultured Planctomycetaceae bacterium. Classification (GTDB taxonomy): domain Bacteria; phylum Planctomycetota; class Planctomycetia; order Pirellulales; family Pirellulaceae; genus CAIPEB01. Next base: position 5,321 of record CAIPEB010000768.1, read on the forward strand.
GTTCGTCGTCGTCGCGCGAACTGACCACCAGCACCGGAACGTGCGAAGCGACGCTCACCAGCTGCGACACGCAGCTCAGCCCCTGGCAGTCGGGCAGACGGGGATTCGCGAGCACCGCGTCGATACCCCCAATTCCCAACTTTGACAATCCCGTTTCGAGGCGATCCCGCACTTCGACCTCGACGCGTCCCCCGCTGGCCCGCACCAGATGCTCGCGCATCAAGCGAGCATGCTCGGGGTTGCCCTCAATCAGCAGTATGCGTAAGCCCTGTTCCGCCATCGGGCCGTCCTTGAAACCTGGGCCAGCCAGTCAGCCAACGCAAGGCAACTCAGCGGCCTTGCGAGATCGGCCATCAGGACAAGCTAAGTCGACGCCTTGCGGCCGCAGCACCGGTCACAGATACCGATGCCGAATTCCCCGTAGACTAACACAGTCGGACCAAGCGAACAAGTTTTCGATCGGCCGCCCATGCCGCCGGCCAACAGTTCATCGGCCGACATTCACGGTGGCACGACCTGAAGCGTGTTTTAGGTTTCGTGGGATTCGCACCCAGGATTTTCATGGCCTCGGTCTGTACCTATCATTGCGGTCTACCGATACGATTCGGGATGGCGGTAGACTGCCTGCTGCAGTCCGAAGTCGGACGGATATTTGTCTTCCTTCGGACTTTTTCGAACGAGGATCACAGATGGCGACTTTCCCTCGACAACTTTCGGAACTTCCGGCCTGGAAATCGCTCGAGGCGCATCATCGGGCCATCCAGGACCTGCATCTGCGCGAGCTGTTCGCAAAAGATCCGACTCGCGGGCAGCGGATGGCCCTGGAAGCCGAGGGGCTGTACCTCGACTATTCGAAAAACCGCGTTACCGACGAGACGATCCGACTTCTTGTGCAATTGGCCGAACAATCCGACCTGGCCTCGCGCACACAGGCCATGTTCGGCGGCGAGAAGATCAATCTCACGGAGAACCGTGCCGTTCTTCATGTCGCTCTGCGGGCCCCCCGCGGAGCTTCGTTCGTCGTGGATGGTGTCAATGTCGTTCCGCAGGTGCATGCGGTTCTCGACAAAATGGCCGGATTCGCGAATCGCGTGCGAAGCGGCGACTGGACGGGCCATACCGGCAGACCGATCCGCAACATCGTCAACATCGGCATCGGCGGTTCCGACCTCGGGCCGGTCATGGCCTACGAAGCGCTCCGCCACTACAGCGACCGCACAAAGGTCTTCCGGTTCGTATCGAACGTGGACGGCACGGATTTCTGCGAAGCCGTTCAGGATTTGGATCCGTCCGAGACGCTTTTCATCGTGTCGTCGAAGACCTTCACGACGCAGGAGACAATGACCAACGCCCACAGCGCCCGCGCGTGGCTGCTCGGTGCGTTCGGTCAGGACAAGGCGGCGGTCGCCCGCCATTTCGTCGCCGTTTCCACCAATGCGGGAAAGGTCGCGGAGTTCGGTATCGACACGGCCAACATGTTCGAGTTCTGGGACTGGGTCGGCGGGCGTTATTCGATGGACTCGGCGATCGGCCTGTCCACGATGCTGGCGATCGGCCCCGAGAATTACCGTTCGCTGCTGGACGGCTTCCACGCGATGGACGAGCACTTTCGAACCGCGCCAGCCGGACAGAACTTGCCGGTGCTCCTGGCACTGCTGTCGATCTGGTATGCCAATTTCTTCGGAACCGACAGCGTCGCCGTGCTGCCTTACGAGCAGTACCTGAAACGCTTTCCGGCGTACCTGCAGCAATTGACGATGGAAAGCAACGGCAAATACGTCACCGTGGACGGCAGGCACGTGAACTACGATACGAGTCCCGTGTACTGGGGCGAGCCTGGAACGAACGGCCAACATTCGTTCTACCAACTGCTGCATCAGGGGACTCGCATCATCCCTTGCGATTTCATCGCGTTTGCCGAGTCGCTCAACCCGGTCGGCCCGCATCATGATCTGCTGCTGGCCAACGCCTTTGCACAGGCCGAAGCGCTCGCGTTCGGCAAGACCCGGGCAGAGGTCGAGTCGGAAGGGACACCCGGGTGGCTCGTGCCGCACCGGGTGTTCGAAGGCAACCGGCCCTCGAACATGTTGCTGGCCCGGCGTCTGACTCCCGACATGCTCGGCAAACTGGTCGCGCTCTACGAACACATCGTCTTCGTGCAGGGCGTGATCTGGAATATTGATTCGTTTGACCAGTGGGGCGTCGAACTCGGCAAGGTCCTGGCCCAGCGGATCGTTCCCGAGTTGACTTCCGACCAACCACCCGACCTCCGGCACGACAGTTCAACCAACTGTCTGATTCGGCGCTACCGCACATTGCGGGGCCGGTAACCACTCGGACCGGGTGGGAATTTGTGCCGAAAAGGCCGGATTTAACTGCCAGGATGTTGGGCAATTCGGGGTAGAATTGTAAACTGAACGACGACAAATCGAATTGACCGATCACGGCTCGGAATGCCATGGCAACTACTCTCACGGTCGACGCGTTTCTCGACGTTGTTCGCCGTAGTCGGCTGATGCGTCCCGAAGAGCTTGAGCAGGTCACCAAGGATCTCCAGCACAGCGGAGTCGACCTCTCGTCTCCGCAAGCGATTGCTCAAGCCCTCACGGACCGGCAAGTCCTGACTCGCTGGCAGGCGGACTACCTGTTGCAGGGAAAGCACAAGGGCTTTTTCCTCGGCCCTTATCGTTTTCTCAAGATGCTCGGCAAGGGCGGAATGGGAGCCGTCTACCTCGCCCAGCACGAGATGATGAAGCGACGCTGTGCGATCAAAGTGCTTCCGACGAAACTCCTGAAGGGCAAGTCGTCGCTCATCGAGCGATTTTACCTGGAAGCTCAGGCCGTCGCTTCGCTGGACCACCCGAACATCGTGCGTGCGTACGACGTAAACAAGGAAACGGTGGGCACTTCCGACATCCATTATCTGGTGATGGAGTACGTGGAAGGCCGGGACCTGCAGACCATTGTGGAAGAACGTGGCAGCGGCTTGGACTTGGCGGAAGTGGCCGAATATGCCCGTCAGGCTGCGGCCGGTCTGGCCCACGCTCACGAAAGCGGTCTGATCCACCGCGACATCAAACCGGCAAACCTGCTCGTGGACGCCAAGGGAACGGTCAAGATCCTGGACTTGGGCCTGGCGCGTTTCTTCGATGATCGACTGGATGCGTCGCTGACGAAGGCCTACAACGAGTCGCTCCTCGGCACCGCCGACTACCTCTCGCCCGAACAGGCACTCAACAGCCATCAGGTCGATACCCGCACCGACATCTACAGCCTCGGGTGCACGTGCTACTTCATGCTTACGGGCCAGCCGCCATTCCCTGACGGCTCGGTCGCGCAACGACTGATTGCGCATCAGGTCAAATCGCCCACGCCGATTGAGAAACTGCGGCCGGACGTGCCGGGCGACCTGGTATCGATCGTGGAAAAGATGATTGCCAAGAAGGCCGAACATCGATTCGCTTCGGCCGCCGATGTGGTCGAGGCATTTGGAAACTGGCTGCAGACACATTCCGGCTCGTCCGGCAAGAGTTTCCGCGGAACGGCTCCGAACGGCAGTTCAGGTTCGCCGAAGACCGCAGCTCACGAACCCACGCGAACGAGAGCCACATCGACCGAAGACACGGAAGTCGAGATGGAATTGGCGCCGCAGGATGACGCCGTACCGCTGGCTGCGCCTTCGTCCGAGCCCGCGGCAAATTCAGCGCGGGGGTCGTCTCGTAATCTGAGCAAAGACGCGACGATGGTGACGCCAGCTCCCGGTGATCTCGAGGCCCTCCCCGACTCGAATGCAAAATCGCCGGAACCGGCCACGCCGCCGCTCGATAATTACCTGCTTTCGCAGCCGTTGGACGATCTGTTCGCCGATTCGGCCGACGATCCGCTGGCTGCGGACGCGTTCGGCGCTTCGCCATTGGATTTACAAGGCCCGACAAACTCGGGAATTCAGCGTCAGCCCGCACCGGCTGAACCGGCGGGCGAGGGGCGCCAACTGCTTCGACTGCTGCTCATTGGCCTGGCGATCAGCATTCCGCTGGCGCTGGTGATTCTGTTCGTCTCCGACGCATTCAAATCAACATCCGCGCCGGCGACCGCGAGCGTGGCGGACGCATCGCCGCGAGGTACGGCTCAGACAAGCACCATGCCGCCGCAACCGGCGGCTGCCGCGCCGAGCACAACACCGCCCGCGCCGGCTTCAGTGCCCGGTCCCCCGCCTGTTCAACCTGTGCCGCCGCCGGCAAACGGGAACCAGTTGCCTCCCGCGCCGGCCCCCGTGGGAAATCTCAACCAGAATCCTCAGACAGCGCCCCCGCCAAGTCAACCAGCGCCGCCCGTCGTGAATCCGAGCCAGCCGACTCCGCCCGTCGCTCCGTCGAATCCGGGCAATCCACCGCAAATGACACAACCCTCAAACACTGCCGGACTGCCCGGAGCGAACCCCGAGCCGTCGGGCGGGCAACCAGCGGCCCCCCCTCCGGAAAAGCAGCCGAAGTCGGAGGAATTGTCGAGCGAGGAACGGGCCGCACTCCTCGCATCCCTGCGCAGCGAAACCATCTGCGTTGTCCCGGATCACAAGGTGGAGTCGCGTTTGGAACGGATGATCGCACGAGCCTGTCTCGACGCATGGCAGATGGAGGGATTGCGAGTCAGTCCGGTGGCCGACAAGGACGACCGCGTCCAATTGAAGCTCGCGATCTCGTACGACAAAATCACCGGCAGTACCAACCTCGCGGTGAGAGTCTCCGTGGATCTGCAGATCCTGCGCGACGGCGGCAAGCGCGTCAGCGTCTTGAAATCGTCGAACGAAATCGGGGAACTGCCGCAGCAGGCAATCAAGCGTGATCAGGCCTCGACGTCGAACATGCTTCGCCCTAAAGCGAATGAGTTCTTCCAGTCGGTAACGCGAGAATACCGCGAAGCGCTGTAGCCCCGGCCAGTACTGTAGCCACGCGGCCTGCCATCGGTTATCGTCGCCACTTTCCCGTTCGGTCTTCGGTCTCGGATCCGTTGCGGCCAGCGAGCCGTACCTGGAGTTGGGCATGAGTGGCAAGCAGATTGCGATCGGTCTCGACCTCGGAACGGGCGGCGCGAGAGCAGTCGCCTTCAGTCTGTCCGGGGAACTGGTCGGCGAGAGCCAGAGTCCGTTTCCGCGCGGCGCAACTCATGTCGACGGTCCTCGCGTCGAGCAGTCGCCGGAATGCTGGACGGTTGCAGCGCAGGCCGCACTGAAGCAGCTCACTTCTTTGCTGCCTCGTCCTGCGGAGATCGTCGGAGTCTCCGTGGACGCCACGTCGGGCACGTTTCTGCTGGCCGACGGCGACTCGCGGCCATTGACCAGCGGCCTGATGTACAACGACCTGCGTGCCGCGGAGTTGGCGGACGAAGTCGCCGAGGCCATGTCCTCGACTCTCGAGCGGTACGGAATCCAGATTGCCTCGTCGTTCGCGCTGCCCAAACTCGTCCACATAGCACGCAGCGATCCGTCGCTGTTCGCCCGTGCGCGCCGCGTTGTGCATCAAACCGACTGGATCGTGGGAATGCTCTGCGGCCGCTTCGACGTGACGGATGTCTCGACCGCGCTGAAGACGGGCGTGGATCCCGGGACGATGACCTGGCCTTCCCCGATCAGACAGCTGGGTGTGCCTCTGCAGATGCTTCCTCGAGTTGTCTCTCCGGGCACGCCTATCGGTGAAGTGACTCCGTCGGCTGCCGAAGCGACCGGCCTGCCGCCGGGTGCGCCGGTTGTGGCCGGATGCACGGACGGAACCGCAGGTTGCCTCGCGTCGGGCGCTCGCGATCCGGGCGATCTGAATGTCACGCTTGGAACAACGCTCGTATTCAAGGCAATCTCGAATTCGCCGATCATCGATCCTCAAGGCGCCGTTTACAACCATCGGCATCCCTGCGGCGGCTACCTCCCCGGAGCGGCGTCGAGCACGGGCGGCGATTGGGTCGAACAGTACTTCCCGGGCGCGGACCTTGCCGAGTTGAACCGGGCGGCTCTGGACCATCTCCCGACCAGCCATATCGTCTATCCGCTCGTCAAACAGGGCGAACGGTTCCCGTTCTCGTGCGCTCGCGCCCAGGGGTTCGGCCTCGAGCGGATCGGAAGCTCCGCATCGGCCTTCGCTTCCGGAATGGAAGGCGTGGCGTTCCTTGAGCGTCTGGCCGTCGAACGGCTCGAATCGATGGGCCTTCCGATCGGCCCGACCGTCTATGCGACGGGCGGCGGATCGGCGAGCGACGTCTGGATGCGCATCCGTGCCTCAGTCAACGAGCGGTCTTACTCCGTCCCGCAGAACGCCCAGTGCGCAGTCGGCGCAGCCGTGCTGGCCGCGATGCCGTGCCTGGGAAGCTGCTCGGCGGCGATTGCCCGACTCGTCCGTGCCGGGAAGACGTATGAGCCACAATCCGAATGGGTGCGGGCCTATCGCGATCGATACCCGCGATTTGTTGCCGCGTTGAATGAGCGAGGCTATCTGTGAGCATCTTCAAGGCCTGCGACATCCGCGGTGTGGTGGGAGCCGAATGGGGCGAGGCCGAAGCCAGGGACATAGGCAAGGGCCTGGCACTGATGGCTCAATCCCAAGGGCGACCCGAAATCTGCGTTGCCGGCGACTTTCGCCGATCGACGGCCGGGCTCAAACAGTCGCTGATCGACGGAATCACCTCCGCCGGAACTTCGGTGATCGATTTCGGTCACTGCCCGACGCCCGTCGCGTACTTTGCCACAATGCACCGCAATCTCGACAGCGTGGCCATCGTCACGGCGTCGCACAATCCGGGACGATACAACGGCATCAAGTTCATGATCGGCGGACAGCCCGCCGTGCCGGATATCGTGGCTCAATTGCAGCAGTTCATGCTCGAACCCGTTGCGGCCAAGAAGCGCGGCCGGATCGATCCATTCGATGCGATCCCCGTTTACGAATCCTGGGTTGCGGAGCAGTGCATCGCCGGTTCTCCCCCCGTACAGAGTTCCTCCCCGGTATCCATCGTGCTCGATACGATGCACGGCGCCTTCGCGCAGGTCGCTCCGCGGGTACTGCGAGCCGCAGGATGTGACGTCACCGCGTTCGGCGACACGATCGACCCGGATTTCACGGACCGGTCACCGAACCCCGCAGCCGATGCCAACCTGAAGATGCTCGTCGGCGCCGTGCGGAAACAGAACGCGGATGCGGGAATTGCGCTGGACGGGGATGGGGACCGCGTGGTATTCGTCGACCGCCGGGGCGGGATTATTCGCCCCGAACAGATCGCCGCCATCCTGATCCGGTCCGGACCCGCAAATCCGCGCGTCATCTACGATCTCAAGTGCGCATCGCTGGTCCCTCGCGTCACGCGCGAGGCCGGCGGCACGGCCGTGATGAGGCCAAGCGGCCACGGCTTCATCAAGACGAGCATGATCCGAGAAGGCGCCGACTGGGGAGTGGAAGTCAGCGGCCATCATTTCTTCCGGGCGCTGCACGGCGGCGACGACGGACTGTTTGCGGCATTGACAATCCTGGCGCTGATGCGGCACACCGGGAAATCGCTGGACGAACTCGTCGCGCCGTTCCCCTGGCCGCTGATCACTCCCGATCTGCGCATCCCCTTCACCGGCGACTCGGCCGCGATGATCGCGAGAATCGCGGACCGGTGCGGCGGGGCGATTTCACGTCTCGACGGTGTCCGCGCGGAATACCCGCTCGGATGGGGACTCGCTCGAACATCGATCACGGAACCGGCGGTCACCTTTCGATTCGAAGGGCCGGACGCCGGAGGTCTGATAGATATTGCGACCAGCATGCTCGCAGGCGCGGGCGATTTAAAGGACACGGTCCTGGAGGCAATCCATGAATGGTTCGCTCGATCAGCTGATTGAAATGTCGCGCCAACTCGGTGATCCCGCGTTGGATCTCGTAATCCTCGGCGAAGGCAACACGTCGACACGCGCCGACGCCGCCACGTTCTGGGTCAAGGGCTCGGGGACGCAACTGATCCAAGCCGACCAGGGTTCCTTCGTGCGAGTGAAGTTCGAGCCGATCCTTGCCGCACTGAACCGTCATTCGATGAACGACAAGGATGTCGCGGACCTGCTGAAGTCGTCAACGGTCGAAGGCACGCGGACGCCTTCGATCGAGACGTTTCTCCACGCGCAATGCCTCGAATTGCCGGGCGTGCACTTCGTCGGACACACGCATCCCACGGTCGCCGTCGGGTTGTTGAGCTGCCTCAAAAGCCGCGAGCTTTTCGCCGGCCCCCTGTTCCCCGACCAGATCGTGCTGACCGGCGCCTCGTGCGCTTACGTGCCGTACACGGATCCCGGCCTGCCGCTGGCCAAATCGGTGCAGCGTGAACTCCGCCAGTTCACCCATCTGCATCATCGGGTCCCGCGCGTTCTGCTGATGGAAAATCATGGCGTGATCGCCCTCGGTGCGACCGCCCAGGAGGTACTTAACATCACAAACATGCTGGTCAAGAGCTGCCGTGTCCTCGCCCTCACGCTGGCCGGCGGCGGCCCGAGATTCCTCGCCCCCGACCAGATCGACCGCATCGACAAACGGCCCGATGAACTGGCACGCCGCGCCGATATGAAATAGCGATTCAGCGATCCGCGTCTTCGTCCAGCGAAAACGCCGGGGGCCCCGGCCGCGTGGCAAAAAACGCCGACTTCGCCGCGGCCTCCGGAAAGACCCTCGCATATTCAGCTGACCAGCGCGAGAGAAACGGTTCGAGATCCGCCTCGCGAACCAGTGCCCAGACGCTGCCGCCAAAACCGGCACCGAAGGCCGACGCAGCCAGCGCCCCTTCCTGTCGGGCAAACCGCGCCAGCCATATCGTTTCGGGCGTCTGGTTCTGAAGTCGTTCCGCGCCGATCGCCTGCGAGCGATCCGCGAGTTGCCCGAAGTCGGCGAGCGACTCGTTCGTGATCGCATCCGGAACGGCCGGAATGATCACACCGCTCTCCTCCACGAACTGCTCGAACCGATGCTGCAACTGCTCCCGCATGTAGAGCGGATGATGCGAGGCCTGGAGAATTCCGCGCATCCGGTTCGCCGCATCGGCGGACGATGCGAGCACGGCCGCCAGATGCGGATCGTCGCGACCGGTCGCCTCGCGCCAGAGCTCCACGACGGCCCTGGCCAGGTTCGACACGCGATTGTACTTGTCCATCGCGCCGCCCGTTTTGTCCGCGACGATGCCGCTTTGAGCAACCGCGAAGACAAGGTCCTCCTGGACGCGGATGCAGCGCTCGAATCGAACCGGACAGTACGAGTACTGCACGATCTGGCCGGGACGCGCAAACAGGATCGCGGTGTGATCTTCACTTCCGCCGAACGTGCCGACTCCGCGATCGCCGTCCAGCGATGCGAAGCTCAAGCCGTTCTCGATCGTCGCGAGGTACCCCGCCAGATCGAGTCGGCTGGATATATTCGATCGGTACTCCTCGCGCTGGTCGAGCCGATTCACTGCGGCCAGCATCGAGTAGACGGCGATCATCAGCGCGCTCGAACTGCTCATGCCGGCCGCGCGGGGAAGATCGCTGTCCAGCACGATGTCGGCGCCGAACAGCGGCGGCGCGAAATTGCGGGCGAGCCTGCGCGCGACGGTCATCGGATAATTCGACCAGTGACCGACGGGGGGCAGGATGTCCGGACGAATCTCGAACTCCGCGGGCCTCGCTTCCTCCGTGGAGAAGACGCGCACCCGTCCGTCCTGACGCGGCGTTGCGACCGCACAGAACCCGCGATCCACGGCAACAACCAGGCTGCGTCCGCCGGCATAGTCCGTGTGTTTTCCGAGGACTTCGATGCGCCCCGGAACGAGGCAGGCGAACGGACGCCGGGAAATTCCGACACCCTCGCCCACCAGCCGTTCCGCGGCACCGGCGAGCATGCGGGCTTTCGCGTCCGCCGCGTTGCGATGCAGCCCGCGGCGAGTCAGCTGTTCCTCGAGGCCGGCGCCTGTGCGAAGACCATCCAACGTGAGCGGGTTCACAGGCGGACCTCCAGTGCGCTGAGGTGGCGGGCCAGTGGTTCGATGTCCTGGCGGCTCGACAGATCGAGTACCGGCTCATTCGTCGGAAACACGCGATACGACTGCCCGAGATGTTCGATCGAGTACATGACCGCGTCGGGAATTTCGAATTCGCCCCGGACCGACGGCACGATGCGGTCGCACGCGGTGAAGATCGCGGGGGTGAACTTCCAGCAGTTCATGCTGACCAGAATCGGCTCGGGCAGCCCGTCCAGCAACTTCGGATCCGGCTTCTCGATCGCACGCCGCAGGTAACCTCCGGTATCCACCTGCAATATCGCGAACCGAGCGACTCGTTCCGCTGGAATATTGCTTCCGGTGGTCAGTCCGCGCCGATCGAACCCGGCCAGCGCGCCGCCTTCCACCTGCCGCATTTCGGCCATCACGCTCGCCGGATAGCAGTTGTCCGAGTTGATCACAAGAAAAGAATCGTCGCCTACGAAGTCGCGGGAGGCGGCCACGGCATTGGCGGTCCCCAGCGGCCGTGGCTGGACCGCGAAGTGAATCGAGAGCCGCGTCTTGACGACGTCGCGGTAGTATTGACGCAGCACGTCGTGCTGCGGCCCCACGACGAGACAGACTTGCCGATAGCCGGCATCCGCGACGCGCGTCAGCACATAATCGAGAAAGGGACGGCCGATCGGAATCATCGCCTTGATTCCCTCCGCCGCGATCCTCTCTTGTTCGGGAGTCAATTGCGCCGATGCATCGGCCCGCCGCATTCGCGTACCGGCCCCAGCCGCCAGAATCACAACCTTGCTCATCTGCCGCACAGTCACTTGCGAATGGAACCTGCGTTGCCTGCTCACGCCGCGCGGTGGTTTCGGGCTCACGCCGTGAGATACTTGACCGGAAACTTCCAAGGTGCCCGATACTCGGGAATCGAAAGCCGCGACGCTTCCTCATCGCCGACGATCTTCAGGTTCGCCCCGTCAAAGCGGATGGAGCGTCCGAGTTTCAGCGACAAGTTCGCCAGCACCAGCGGCACATCGATCTTCGTGTGGTACCCCACGTTGCAGCTTGGCTGAGTGCGGGACTTGACGCAATCCAGCCACTCGCGCTCGTGGCCGGGTGAAGGTGGAATGGACGCGGGAGGCGTCTTGGCTTCCTTCATTCGATCGCCTTCCGGGACGATCTTGTACATGCCGTAGTCGCAGTACATCGTGCCGTTGACGCCATGGAAGTAAATGCCCAGTCGGCGCCGCGGCTCCGGAGAGCCGTGCAGATCAAAGCCGTAGCTGTTCGCGAGCATTCCCATCCAGGTCATCGTGATCTGCGGATACTGCCACAACACTTCCTGGACATCCGGCGCGTCCCCGTCATCGCGAATGACATAGCGACCGCCGCAGCAACTTGTGACCGTCGGGTAGTCGAGTCCCAGTGCCCAGATGGGCAGGTCGATGATATGCGGCGCCATTCCCGGCAGCCATCCGCCGCTGTAATTCATGAACGAGCAGTGATGGTAGGAACTGGCAATCAGGATGCTGTTGTAGGGTCGCATCGGTCCGGGACCGATCCACATGTCCCAGTCCACGCCTTCTGGAACGTTCGTATTCGGATCTCGGCCGACCCCCTCGGGCCCCTGATTCATCACATTGAAGGTCCGCACGGCACTGACAGCGCCCAGGCCGCCGGCCTGGATATATTCGACAACGCGGCGGTAGTTGTCGCTCGCGTGGATCTGCGTTCCGACCTGACAGATCCGGTTGTGCTTCTTGACGGCGTTCAGCACGGCGATGCTCTCGCCCAGGTGCAGCGTCATCGGTTTCTGCAGGTAAATGTCCTTGCCCGCTTCACAGGCCTCGATCGCCTGCAGCGCATGCCAGTGCGGGGGCGAAGCGATGATCACGGCGTCCACGTCCGGCGAAGCCAGCACTTCGCGATAGTCGCGGTACGCCTTGGCCGATCCCTTGTAATCCTCTCGGGCCGATTCGACGCGTGCCTTTTGAACGTCGCAGACCGCAGTCACGACGACGTCCTTGTGCACGGAGCAGTTCGTCAGGTTGGCGCGTCCCATGCCTCCGCATCCGATCAATCCTACGCGAATGCGGTCGTTCGCTCCGGTCCCCGGGCCTTGCCCCAGGGCGCTGGCCGAAACAAAGTACGGCACGGATGCCCCAACCGCGCCCGCCACGACCGACTTGCCGATAAAGGCACGCCGCGATACCGAATCCTGCGTCGACATGATGCTGTTCTCCCGTCGGAAGGAATACCCGCCCGATCCGCCCCGTTTACGCTATTTCGAGGCTTCCTTCTTCTTGTCCAGAGCTTTCTGCACGAAGTCGGTCAGACCGGGCCCGCGCAGTTCGCGCGACGTGCCGAGGATCTCGCCCGAGTCGCCGTCAACCAGCAGAGTAAACGGAATGCCGCTCACGTCGTACATCCCGCCCAATGTCGTATCCCAGTACTTGCCTTCGTAGATCTGGGGCCAAGGCATCTCTTCCTTGCCGATGAACTCCTTCAGCTTGTCGGCCATGTTCTCGCGATCGAAGCTGATGCCAAGCACTTCAAAGCCTTTTTCGTGCAGGGCGTTGTAAGCGGCCTTCACGTTCGGAAGTTCGGCGCGGCACGGCCCGCACCAGGTTGCCCAGAAGTCGATCAGCACGATCTTACCGGCATAAGTCTTCGGAAACTCGATCTGCGATCCGTCGAGCGTTGCGCTATTGAACGGCAGAGCCTTCTTGCCGATCGACAGGTCCGGGGGAAGCGGAGCCTGCGGCAGCGTCTCCGTGGCCTTTTCCAGAGTAAGATTCCCTTCCTTCACGCCAAGCAAGTAAGTCGTGCCCGTGAAGTTGAACGGCTTTCCGACCACGGCCGTCTCAAGCTTGACACTTCTCTTGCCGTTGCCGTCGCGATCGATAAAGAGCTGCATTCCCGGAGCGAAAACGCCCGCCACAAACGAAGTAAAGCTCTTACCGTCAAGATTCAAGGTGACTTCAGAGCCGTAATCGGTGAAGTACAGGACTGTGTTCTTCAACATCTCGCGCTGCGGGTCCTTGGGGTCGAAGCGATACAGGCCGAGCGAACCGATGCGCCCCGAGCCGAGATCGACCTTGGCCGTTCCCTTGTACATCGTCAGGTCGCCGACTTTCTGGGCATCCCACTCGGCCGGCGGGTCGTTCGTCAGGTCGCCGTCGCCGTTGGTATCGACGAACAGCTTCGCCGGCTTGCCTTCCGGTTCATCCACGATGAAATTCCAGCTCTTGTCCTCGATCTTGATCGTGCCGTATTTCGGAGCGGCCAATCCTTCGGGCGCCTTCTTCACCAACTCCGGCGCACCGTTCATTTCGGCTCGCATCGGACGATAACCGCCGACTTTGGCAGTCGCGCCGCTGTCAATGAATTTCACGCTCACGTCCTGATTTTGAAGACTGACCAGCGCAAACAAGGCCAAGGCGGTGACCATCATCAGAACTCCTTCGGGTCTTTCAGAATGGGGATATTCAGCGAAACTGCCGAGCGAACTCCGACGACGTCGGATGGAAATCTCGCTGGCGGGAAGCCGAGAACCGGTCCTGAGTATTTCGCGTCAAAAACAAGAATTTGAAAGGGATTTCTATAGCAAGCTGCACCGTGGACCGCTCGCGCTGCGTCCACGGTGCAGCCTGACGTATCAAGAACCGATGCGAAAGCGGAAGGAGCGGCCAGGCCGCGTCGTCCCGCCGCTGTGCATCAATATTCCTTGTCGGTCAGAATGCCCGGCATCGGAATCGGGTACTTGCCTTCGGCATCGCACTTGACCGGGGCCGGCGAGTCCATGGTGAACTTGTCCGCGCCGGGAGCGTAGTCCTCCGGCGAATTGAGCATCGCATCGTACGTGATTTCCACGCCGGTGTGGGCTGCCTTGCGGCCCAGCGAACTGACGACGCTCGCTTCCACGCCGCGCCGTGCCTCGTTGTACGGCTTGTCGTTGCGAATCGCCTCGACCAGATCGTTCCATTCGTTCTGGTACGGATTCCGCTGATCGGGAGCGATGTCGGATTCCCAGGTCTTGCTCGCCGAGGACAAGCTCTGGTCCTTGTAGATGCTCGACGGCGGACCGCAGTCACCGGCCTTCGACACGACGGCGGAGCCCTTCGTGCCGTGGGCGTAGCTCGAGTAGATATTCTCGCAGCCGGCGATGCATCGGCCGTCGCAGATCAGCTTGGCGCCGTCGGCGAAAGTGTATTCCACCGAGTACGCATCGAAGTTCTGGTCGATGGCCGGCTTGCCATCGGGGCTCATCCGATAATGCCGCCCGCCGACCGCCTGGGCCTTTACCGGCCAAGCGTTCTTCATCCAGCAGCAGTGGTCAATCACGTGGATGTAGAAGTCGTTGAAGCACCCGCCGCTGGCCCAAATGAAGCTGTGGAAGCGGCGAAGCTGCCAGAGCAATTCGTTGGGCTGTCCCGGCCACTTCTCGGAGAATGCCGAGCCCACCGGCCCCGTCATGCGATACGCACGCATCAGGACGATATCGCCGATTTCGCCATCCTGAATCCGCTTCTGCAGTTCCTGCAGCGCCCGGCTGTGACGCGACATGAGGCCCACGCCGACCTTCAGGTTCTTGGCCACCGACTCGTCGGCCAGCTGCAGCATGCGGCGCGACGTCGGACCGTCGGCCGTCACCGGCTTCTCCATGAATACGTTCAAGCCCTTCTGGATCGCATAACCGAAATGGACCCAGCGGAAAGCCAGCGGACTCGCGAAAATGGCGATATCGCCGGGCTTCAGGCAGTCCATGGCTTTCTGATAAGCGTCGAAACCGATGAACTTGCGGTCCTGCGGCACGTCCATCTTGTCGCCGAACTGCTTGCTCAGGTTGTTGTAGCTGCCGGTGAGGCGGTCCTCGAAAACGTCGGCCATCGCGATCAGCTTCACTGGCCCCCGATTAACCGACATGGCGTCGGCGGCGGCACCGGTTCCACGACCGCCGCAACCGATCAGCGCGACAGTGATTGTGTTGTCTTCGGCCGCATGGACCCGCGGGATCGCCATGCCGGCAACGGCGGACGCCACCGCGATGGTGCCGGTGCTTTTCAAAAAGTCACGACGCGACGTGCCGCCGCTCTTGTTTTCGCTCATCAAACGACTCCTAGTGGCAATGTTTACCCAGTCGCGAAACAGGGTGGTAACGTGTCCAGGCCGAACCTCTGGCCTCGCACAACTGCCGACCAGATTACGCCCCGGCGAAGCCTCAAGCAAGCTCCCGCTACCTTTTGTCGTCTCTTCGGAACCCCAAGCCTTTGGGGCACCGTCCCTGAATTTCGCAACGCTGATGAGGGGCGGTCGACCGTTGCGGGGCGGGGTGGATCTTCCGAATGGTTCTTCTGTGACTCGAGGTTCGGTCGCACCAGCCCGCAAACGCCGATTCAAGCCCGACAAGTCAAGTCGACTTTACTGTGGAAAGACGCTGGACAAGTCCCCTGCTTGCCCGGTTTCGCGTTGCATACGAGCCGAAAGGGCATGCACAAAACGGCTCGTCGATGTGCCCCGGACCGCCGGATTCGTCCGACACTTTTTCCACAGGTTGTCAAAGCACGCCCCAGACAGTCATCCGCCAGACAATGACGGCGGCTGCAACTCCCAGACCGGCCAGCCCCACTGCCAAGCCGGCTCGGGCCGGACGCTGCGGCTCGTACGCAAGTCCGATCAAGCTCACGATGCAACCGGTCGCTGAAAGAAACCCGTTGAACAACAGGCCAACCAGACCGCTGCTGACTCTCGCCAGATAGGTGAGCAGATTCCCAAGCTGGATCAGGAAATCCCGCTGTCCGTCTCCCGTCAAGTCTTCGTAGGAAAACGACAACATCACGCCGAAGGTCACCAACCAACCGACCAGCCCAAGGACCGAGAGCGTGAGCCCTACGATCCCGTTGATGTTCTGCCGAGGGCTGGAAGGAGCACTCTCCTTCGGGGGCTCGCACTTCATGCAACGTTCTCCACGATGGTCTACCGAAGGGTAAAGGCATATCGACAAGAACTCATTCCCGCCACGGTCGCCGGAAACGGCAATCTGTCGACGTCGGAGTCAAAGACCGGATTCAGGCAATCCGCATCGTGAGCCCGCCATCAACGACCATGGTCTCGCCGGTGATGTAGTCGTTGGTCGCGACTTCCGCGATCAACGTGGCCACTTGATCGGGAGTGCCTTCGCGACGCAGCGGAATTCGGTTATCGAGATTGTGTTTCTGCTGCTCCGCGGTCATTCGGTCATGGAACCGGGTGCGGATAATCCCTGGCGCCACGCAGTTCACGCGGATGTTGTCGTTGGCAACTTCGCGCGCCAGCGCACGGGCAAACTGAGGCAGAGTGCCCTTCACGACCTGATAGGGCAGGTTGAAATGAATGCCCCGAATCCCGGCGACCGACGAGATCATGACGATCGCACCCTCGCCTCGGCGGCGCATGTGGGGAATCGCTGCGCGGCAAAGATAAAAGAGGGCGTGCACGTGGACGTCGAACGCCTCATACCAGGCCTCCTCCGTGACGTCCATCAAACCTCCGGCAATCGCGCCTCCGGCCGAATGGACCAGCACGTCGACTGCCCCGAGCGCGCCGACCGCCTCTTCGACGCATGCGGTCGCTTCCCCGCCCCGTCCGACGTCACGCACCACCAGTGCGCAACGCCGCCCCAG
Source organism: uncultured Planctomycetaceae bacterium (assembly GCA_903863885.1). GTDB lineage: Bacteria > Planctomycetota > Planctomycetia > Pirellulales > Pirellulaceae > CAIPEB01. The sequence goes on from CAIPEB010000768.1 coordinate 21,961, forward strand.
AGCAGTGATCCGGTCCCGCACATCGCGGGCCTCGGCATCGTCGTACCGGCCGTTGATGGCCACATCGGCACCGCGGCGAGCCAGTTCAATGGCAGTCGCCGCCCCGATGCCCTTGGTCCCGCCTGTAACCAAAGCCACTTTTTCCTCAAGCAACATGCAGTTCTCCCGATCCCGCGATAGCGGACGGTTCAGTCCTTTCCTTCCAGATAAATGGTTGGGCGTCCCAGCAACCGGTCGAGCGCCATGCAGAATTCCGGAAAATCGACAGGCTTCTGAATGTAATCCGTCACAGGCAAACGAGCCCGATCGTCATCCGGTTTGTCGCTTTCCAGCGAAAAAGCCTGCTTGACCGAGGTAATTATCAAAATCGGCAAATCGGGAAATTCTTTCCGGATTTCGCGAGCCAGCGTAATGCCCGCCGTTTTGTCTTCGGGAAACATGATGTCCAGAATCAATGCGTCCGGAAGCTTCTGGTTCAGGCGAGGAAGAACGGCTTTCGGCTCCGTTTCCATGGCCACATCGTAACCACGCGACTGCAGCATCACGCGAAAGGCGCCCGAGAAATCCTCGTCGTCGTCAACGATCAACAGGTCTGCCATCAGTCGGTTCTCTTTGGAAGTGAAAAGTAATTGAGAAAAGACACGACAGTTGCCACGTCGGAAATGGGCTTCGCGAAGTGTAGTGCACGACCGACGGATTTTCCATCACCCGCCGACAATGAAAACAGCGACGACTCCATCGCCGCTCATTTATCATAAGCCATAACCTCGACGAGGTGCCGCCCCGAGTTGGCCGAATTCGAAGTGACATCGACGCGCAGATACCGAACCTCACGCGATGAGAAACGGCACTCGACGCCGGCCGACGACGATGCCTCCGGACTGTCGCGCCGATCCACAACGGTCTCCCAGTGCCGGCCATCAAGCGATGTTTGCACCGTAAACCCGTAGCGACGCTCGTCGCCGTAGTAAAACACGAGAACCACTCGACTCACCGTTGTCGCTTTCTGCAGATCCACCTGCCACCAGGTCTCAGCAGCAGCATGTGTGTCGGTCGCCCAGTAACTGTCCGTGTCGCCGGCCATCCCGTCGTTGGCCAGTGCTGCCGGATAAGCGGGCAATGCGTGCGAGCAGGTCGCCGGCTTGTCGGTAGTCAGGCTGATCGCATCGCGCTGACGGAATACCGAACCGTACTTGTCGAACAGCCGCTGCGAAAGTTCCACCGCATTCCCTTTCGGCTCAGCCGGATAATCCGAAGTGGAGCGGGTCCAATTCTCTTCCCATTGACGGATGTCGCGTTCGAACCCGACCGCATCAAATTCCTTGCCTTCGGCCAGCGACGCGTCCAGGCGGTCCAGGAACTGTATCCAGCGTGCTCCGTAGAAATCCCGAACCACCCCGGCCCATTGCTTTTGCGCATAGTCATGCAGATCGCTGTCCCGCGGCCCCCACAACGTGATCTGATTTCGCGCGTTCCATTCGTACAGCTTTCGTTCGTCGTCGGTCGTCGCCCAGCGTTTCGCATCGGATAACCAGCTTCCAAGCAGAAATTCCGGCCGAGCAGCGAGCAGCGTGTCGAGATCGCCGATCATCTCCGCGAATCGGACTCGCGCTGCGGACAACGCCTTACGGTCGCGGCGCTGATACGCCATCACGGCGTCGCGCTGGGTTCTGCCGATCAATCCAGACAGCGATTGCCGGGCGATGTTGACGACGTCGTACTGATACGCATCTGCGTCGCGCAGTTCGGCCGATGCCGACAGCAGCGTCTGCCATGCCGCGGCAACCCGCGCATCTCCCGAACCGCCCGGCAAGTGGAGCGAGGGACGTGTGCACAACGTACTGGCCGAAGCCCCCGGCGAGGAATATGCGCTGCCAAGCAGTTGATTCCACGCTTCAATCGCCTTGGCCTGCTCCTTGCCGTAGCGGCGAACCACGTACTCGTTGAGCCACTCGTCGACGCCGGGCACCTCGCTCCGCCACGTGATGTCCGCGAGGAAATCGTGGACGACCGGATTGCACCCGAGTCCTTCCATAATGTGCGCGGTGCCCCGCAGTTTCGGACCGGCGGGCGAGGCGATCGCCTCTTTCAGGTTCGCGGCAATCTGCGGCAGCCCGCCGTGCAGACTGACCGTGTCACCGAACGTCTGAATGATGCCGAACAGCCACGGCTTGCCGTAAAAGGCCTCGGCGTGCTTCCACGCGGGACTCGACTCGCACATCAGGTCCAGCACCAGCAGCCGATCGTCGGGCACGGAGGTGAGCAGCGCCTTAGCCTGGGGCGGCTTCCAGAAATTCGGGTTGTTGATGAACAGCCATCCCTGCATCACCCACACCGCATCGGGGTCGGCCTGCTGCATCGCCGCGAAGACCGACTTGCCCATCGCATCCAGAAACGCGGGATCGTTGCTCGGAGGCGACATCTCGATGAACGTATCCGCAGCATACAAATGATCCGTGCCAAACAACCGGGTCTGCTCGCGAACAAAGTCACTGCCCAATCGGCGGAACAGCGGATCGAGCGGATCGAGAAAGTGCGTGCCCGGAAAGCCGCACCAACTGGGCAACTGCTGGAACTTCGCCTGCGGAAAAACCCGCTTGAGCGCCATCGGCACGTGCCCTGTGAACCCCTGAAGCACAGGCTTCATGCCCAGTTCGCGCTCGCGGGCAGCGATCTTCCGGCCTAATTCAAGGTGCGAATCGATCCATGTCTGCGGCAGCGGACCGCCCCATCCGTCGATGCATCCCATCCAGCCGAAGGGCAGATAAGCCGGCCCCACCAGAAACTCGGCCATCTCCGCGTCGGTCAACCCGAGCGATCGCCCGAGGTTTCTCCACACCGCCTCCTGGCCAGTAACCGCCAAAGGCATGTTGATGCCGTAAAGCGCCATCCAGTCAATCATGTGTTCCCACTGCGCCCAATCCCACCACGCCATCGTGTAACTGAACGCGCAGTAATTGAAGAAGTAACGATACGCGTACGGCGTGACCTGCCGCACTCGCGGCGATACGCGAGGAAGGATAGACGGAAACGCGATCTTGCCCGTGCGCCAGGAGATATCACAGCGGCAACAGTGCCGGGCGTACCATCCCACACCCGCCGCAATTGCATTGGCCGAAGAACCGCGCACGGCCACTCGGTCGTCCACCGTCTCGATCTCGAAGACGTCTCTCCCATTCTCCCCGGGGATCATCGACAGGACGAACTCCTCGGCTCGTTGCGGCGCAACCCGCTGCAGCATGCCTCGCACAGCCGCAACCGCTGCGTCTTTCTTCGCTGCGTCGGCTTGCGAAGCGTCCTCGCCATTTGCAGAGCTCATCCCGCACGCAAATCCAAGCAGCAGCGTCATCGCTCGGAGCATCGTTTTCACACTCGCACCATCTCGTAAATCGTATTCACACATCGTTGTCGTCTCCCGTTGATACTCGACTCAGTGCCCCAGCAGTCTCCTGCGCCCGCACACTGAAATAAAGAGGGCAGGAAACAGGTCCAGGTGCCGAGACATTCTATTCGTCGCTCGCAAGCCGGCGGCGATTCAAACCGAAAGGGCCACCACAGAGGGCCCAGAGGACACGGAGGCGACGGCGGAGTTCATTGGCCTCTGTGTTTTCTCTGTGTGCTCTGTGGTTCCCCTTTTCCCGTCGGAATGGCCACCGACGAGACGGAAAAGAGTCGCGCCCGCTTTATTCTCGCGTTGCTTGAGAACGCGGCGCGGGTGTGCGACATTGTCTCTCTCGCACACGAAGCCGCGGACGAGTGGCTTCAGCTGTTGGCTGACGAAACCTTCGAGACAACGTCCACAGGGTACTCCGATGAAGAAAGCTGCTGTTTCATTGCTCGTTGCCGTCTCGATCTTCTCGGTCGCACAGGCAGCCGACCAACCGAAAGCGTGGCAGTTCTCGCGGGCCGCACTGAGTCCGTTCTGGGAATCGACCACGATGGAAGGCGAGAGCGTCTTGTTTGTCCGTGAGTCCAACGAAAAAACACCCGAGGCGTCTTTGCTGTTCGAGCCGACGAAGATTCTCTCGGTGTGCAGTTCGTCCGGCGAGACGACGTACGTCGAGGGCCAGGACTACGTATGGAAGCCCGGCACAAAGCAGATCAGCCTGCCCGCCGGATCCCGAATCGTCTCCAAGACGGCCCAGGACCTGCGGAAACAGCCCGGATCGCAGCAGTACAGGCTCACACACCGCGACGGGAACGGCGAGATCATGTTCGGCGGCGGGCATGAATACCACGACATGCAGACACTTGTTACTTACACACATCAACCCGGACAGTGGGCGGGTCCCGCGACGAAGTTCGCCGGCGACCAGTTGCCGAAGACCATGGAAAAGCTCGCGTCCAAGAAGCCGATTACCGTCGCGTTGCTCGGAGACAGCATTTCAACGGGCTGCAATGCTTCCGGTTGGGCGAATGCTGCGCCGTTTCAGCCGCCTTACCAGGATCTGCTTGTCCGCAACCTGGAAGAGTCTTACGGGACGAAAGTCACGCTGAAGAACTTCGCCGTCGGCGGCACGGACACGGGATGGGGAGTTTCGAACGTCCCCAAGTTGAACGAGGTTCATCCCGATCTGGTAATCCTCGCATTCGGAATGAACGACGCCGCCGGCCGCCCCGCCAAAGATTATCGGGCCAACATCAGCACGATGATCGACTTGATTTCCAAGGCCAATTCCGACACAGAGTTCATCCTTGTCGCCACCATGCTCGGCAATCGCGACTGGGTGACGCTGAATCAGCAACTTTTTCCGCAGTATCGGGACGCTCTGGCTCAACTGTGTCGAAAAGGAGTCGTACTTGCCGACATGACTTCCATGTGGGACGAGATGCTCAAGCACAAGCAGGATCGCGACGTGACCGGCAATGGCGTAAATCATCCCAACGACTTCGGCCACCGCGTCTACGCCCAGGTACTTTCCGCGCTGCTGATCCGCGCGGACAGCGCAAGACAATAGCGCACGGCACAAACACTCTGCAGATGCGGGCGAGTCCGATACGGGGGACCTGCGGTCGGCAGCGTGGGGCGATCGGGTGACCGCCCCGCAACGCAGATCTGCCCGACCTGATCTACGTCACACCATCGCAAGACGCACCGCTCAGGGCTTTGCACTCCCGGGGTCGATGCAAATCTCGACCCAGACGATTTGCTGGTCTCCGCCCGCATCGGACTGCTTGACGCACAACTCATTGTCGCCGTCTTTGGCCGCGTCGAGCGGAAATGAAATGCAGATGGCGCGTGCCGGATTGCCGCCCAGACTCTGCCTGTCCGCCACATCCGCAATAGCTGTCATCGCAGTGCCATTGAGCGTCGCCTCGAAAGTCGCCCCGGCTACTCCGTCGCGGCCAGCCAGCCCAACGATGGCCGTGATGGTCCCGCTGGTCGGCTTGGCACCGATCGGCACTCGAATGGCCTTGCCCGCGCGTGCATCGGCCGGCAACTGCGCGCCGTCCGGGAATCCCGCGGGGACCGTGTCGCGGAAACAGACGAGATGCCGGCGCGGCGAACTGAACACCGTCGCACGCGTCAGCCCATCCCGCACGAGCCGCGTGTAATCGGTCTCGGTGACCGGGCGAGTTTCACTGTCCATCCAGTTGAACAGGTACAGGTTCTCGGCGCCGCGATACCACGCGGACGCAGCAAAGCCCCTCAACGCCGCCAGGTCATTCGCTACCGGCGCTCCGCCCGACCAGGGCCGCGAGTTATATTCGACCCCCGGCGCGATGGCGACACGCTGCGCCACATCGCCCAATCGCTCGCGCCACAGTTCGACGGGAATATCAAAGTCCGACGATGTCCAGAAAGGGCAGGGGATGATCAGATCCACCCACCCGTTTTTCGCCCACGTGATCGCGTCCATTCCGAGTCCGGTCGCCGCATCGGGGTGAGCTGGGACTCGCACGGCAAGCTGGATCTCGTGGCCGCGTTTGACTGACCACTGCTTGACGAGCGAACGGGCCTCCTCGACGAACTGATCCAGGAAACCGTGCTCCTCGCGCTCACGCCCGGGCGCCAGATGATATCCGAAACGCATCCAGTCCAGTTCCAGCCCATCCGCATCGTACCGTTCCAGCAATTCCCGCACGAAAGCCATGTGATGTTCGCGAACTTCGGGTCGAGCGTAGTTCATTGCCCGGTTGACCCAAGGACTCGGCGATCCGTTGGGAACCCGCCAGCACTCGGGATGCTGACGCCAGAACGTTGAATGCATGAAGTTGTCGTTTTCGTCGACGCTGTGGACGTCGTTCATGCGCATCGAGATCCATGGCGTCACGCCCTTTTCGCGGCAACGCGCAATCCAGATCGTGTAAGGGTCGAGCCCCATTTCAAAAAGCTTCTTCTGATTCTGCGGCCAGCGATCCGTCGGCTCTTTGCCGTTGACCGGATCCCAGATCGCATCGCGGGTCTTGCTTCGGAAGCTGGCTCGCATCGCATTGGCGTTCAGGAACAGGTGCGTGACCGTACCGCCCGCGTATTGGTCGACGAACGCTTTCAGATTCTCGAGCGTCATATCCTCTGGCTTGCGACTGCTGTAGAAGTGGCTGTTGTCTTCATTCAGCGCGACCATGTTGACGATGTGCGGGTGTTCAGTCTTTCGCGCAGCGTCCTCGGCTCCAACTGCTCCGACCGATAGTACGGCACAAAACCACAGCATCATCTGTTGCTTCGTCATTGCCTTGGATTCCCCGGTGAAAAGGTTTTACTTCTGCTGCTTGCCTTTTTCTGCCCATGGATTCGTATCGCCGGCGCCGGATTTGTCGATCAGTTCGCCGATGCGGTTCCGCCACGCATAAAGCGCTGATGGATCGCGCGGGTATTCGGTCATCGATTTGACCACTGATTCGGGCGGCGTCTTGAACCATTCGCGATCTTGTTCACTCAGCCAGTTCCCTTGATTTCCACGAGTCCGGATGATCTCGTCGAGGATCCGGGCATAAGCATAATCCTCGAGTCCGTCTCGGAAATTCTCGAGCCGGATTGTCGGCAGCGGAGTTCCATCGGGACCGACACACGTCCACGAACCGTCGCCGTGATAGGTTGTCCAGCTCCGCGCCATCCAATCCGTATACGGCCCCGATGCGATCGGATGCTGCGAGTTCCAGATGCTGATCTGGTAATACAGGAACCCGTCGGGCCGCTGCTTCACCGCCATGGCGCCCATCAGCAACCGGCCTTCAATCGCCGGATACTCGATGAACATGTTGGCGTGCGGATGATGCGGACCGCAGCAGATATACCACCACACCTGCTTTCCGGCAGCTCGCGCCACTGCCGCCTTTGCGGGATCGAAACTCGGAGTGAGCGGACAAAAGGCGTCCATCGACTTGATGACCGACTGCATTCCGTAACTCTGGTCGTACGTCGTGGTCATCACCTGGACATCCGGGAATTCGGACTTGAGCACTGAAGCCGCCGACTGGACCAACGGAAAGAGATCGGCAGGCGCCTCGTCGCATCCGTAGATATACGCATGGTCGAGGATGCCTGCTTCCTTGGCTCCGGCGTAGGCCGCGCGAAGCCGCGGAAGATGCTCGGCCTTCCAAGCCTCGAGATCCTCAGGCTTCGGCCCCGGATGACCGTAATAGCCAAGGTTAAAGCGGCCGAGCCGGTTCTGTCGGTGCAGATGGGTGAGCACTTCATAATCGGGCATGCCGCGGTGGTAGAGGCTGTCGTAGGTGATGTAATAATCCGCGAGGAAGTCGGCCCATCGGAGCTTGTGCTTCCGCCACGCGTGCACCGGAAACTCCGGCGATTTGCGCCACTCGGACTGGTCCTTTGCCGTTTCCTCGATCGGCGATTCTTCGGGTGAGAACGTGATCGCAAGAGGCAGAGGGGTCGCAACGGGCAGCGAAAAGCTATAGACCCGCACCTTCAGATCCAGGCTCACAGGAGCTTGCCCCTCGGCGGATACAGTCACCTTGCCTGAGTACACGCCGGGCGTCTGATCGAGCGGGCAGCGGATGCGAATCCAGAAGGATTGAAGATCGGATTCCGCAATGTCGATCGGCCCCAAGAAGTCCAGAATCGGATCCGGCCACCATCCGACATGTGACACAGCATAGGGAGGACGCTTGTGCGTTTCGACGTATCCCATCACGTCGCAATCGACGTTGCCGCTCGCCAGAACTGCACCGCCGTCCGCCTTCAAGTCGGTCACCTGCACAGAGACTTTTCGCAACGAGGTTTCGACGGGCAACACAGCCAGCTGAAAACTTTCTTTCTCGTTGCGGGCCAGCGTCACGCTGATTTCGCGACTCGCTCGGATTTCAAAAGGCACGCCCCTCGGCAACAGCTTTTCCATGGAACTTGCCCACCCGACCAACATGCCGCGGCAGGGAAGTCCGGCGTCCAGACACGCCTTCTGGAGTCGAATCACCGAGAGCGTCCGCTCCGTCCGCGCAGGCAACTCGGACAGTTCCTTGTGGATCTCATCGAGTCGAGCAGGCGTCACCGACGGCGATGCGATTTCTTCGCGCAGCTTGCTCAACCGCGAACGGAAAGCTCCCAATTGTGTTCTTGCGCTGGCAGCAATCTCCTCGGCGGGCGCAATCGACTTGGCCTTGTCTTCCGCCTCGGCGATTACTTGTTCCGCAGACTTAATTGCCTCTACCGATAAGGACGCCAATTGCCTCGCAAAGGATGCGGACGGTTCGGGCGGACTTTCACCCGGCTTCAACAACACGATATTGTCGAGGTACAGCGTGAGATCCGACGCCGGCCGAGTCGTGAAGAAGTGCACGATCGCAATGTCGGATCGATTCACTCGCTCAGGAAACCCGGACAAGGGAATCACGAAACGGCGATACCCGTGCGACGGCAGTTCGAACGTGTACGACAGCGATTCGCGAAACGGGACCTTGCTATCCGACGCGAACATCGCGAAATGAAACGCCTCTTGCGACGGATTCGAGATGCAGACGACCAGCCGATCGAAGGACAACCAGTCCGTGATGGGCGGTTTCGCTTCAAAGAACGGCCATTCAGCCATTCCCTTCTTCCAGGCTGCCGTCTTAAAGCAAAGCGACGACTGACCACTGACCGCGAAGTGCGACTCTCGCGTCAAACGGGTCACTTCGCGAGGCCCATAGCTCCAGGCCTGCACTTCGGCATCCTGTTCGAAGTCCCACACGGGGCTTGCGGCAATAGCCGGAGCAACGCAACCGAAGAGGCAGGCAACCGACAGAACAAGGTGTCGTTTCATTGGATTATCCCTGGCCGAAGACTATTGAACGGGCCACGATGCACGATCCTCGCTCGAGTAGACGCCGATCTTCTCAAACGGAATAGTCTGGAATCCCAGCTTGAAAGCCGGTGAATCTTTCTGCAGCTTGAAATTGCCGCCCGCCGGGTCTATCAGTTTCGGATCGGCGTCGATCAGATTGTCCTTGAATGACACAAGCGGCTGCGCCTTCGCCTCGGTCTGGCCCCATGGCCCGTCCCAGCAGATGCTCCGGGCGACAACATTTCCCTTCGGCGCGAGCGGTTCATCTTCGAGAATTCCGATCAGTTCCGGGTATTTCACGGACCACGGCGGCTGCTTGTAGTTGAGCGATCGAAGCTCCTCGGTCGCGAACTGCCCCACGGAACTTGCCCAGCCCAGGCCCCGCGCGTCGATGCTGAACGCGCTCTTGCACTTGATGAACATGTTGTTGGTCATCAGGTTGTCGCGTCCGCCGCCGATGAGGATGCCGGCCGCCACGTTGTGAAAAATGTTGCTCGAGATATCGGCCGACGAGAAGCAGTCGTCGAGATAAACACCGAAGCAGCCTTTGCCCTGAAACCCCTGAATATCGTGAAGATAATTGAATCGGATCTTGTGGCCCCGCATCGACCACGTTTCATCGGGCGGCGACGTATAAATCGCACCGGCGTCGTTGGACTGGAAAACCGCGTGGTGGATTTCGTTGTATTCGATGGTCTGTTCGTTGCCGGTGAAACCGATCGCGATGTGCGGCACGTGATGGATCAAGTTGTGCGTCGCGCGGTTTCCGACTCCGATCAGCGCAATGGCCTGTTGATATACCGGATCCCAACGCGAGGTGTGATGGATGTGATTGTTGTCGGCATAATGCCCGCCCGGAACGAGGCTCTTGCGGTCGCCGCCGTCGAGGTGGATGCCGCCCTGACCGGTCTGGTAGATGTCGCAACCCGTGACGCTGTGTTCCTTTCCTCCGAAGACTTTTGCGCCCCAATTCCCCATATTTCGAATCGTAGCGGCCGCGATCTGCACGTTGCTTCCGCCGCGCACGACGAACGCGGTGCCGCGTCCCGCTTCCACGCAGACGCCGCGAATCCGGACGTGCGAGACGCTGTTCAGTTGAAACAGGTCGCGTGTCATCGACAGAACCGCGTCGCCGTCGCGCAATTCGCCGGGGGGCCAGAAATAGAGGACCGCTTTTTCGCGGTCGATGTACCATTCGCCGGGGCTGTCGAGTTCGGACAGCAGGTTTTCCGCATAGAACCACTGGCCCTTGCGCAGTTCAATCGTGCCGCCCGCGGGACGACCGAGCGTCACAAGGCGTTTCGCCGGATCGAGGGAGACAAGCGGCTTGCGCTGGTCGGCCCAATCCCAGACCCAGAATCCGTGCAGCCAGACTTCTTTCTCCTGCAGCCACCGTTCGATGCGCGCATCGTCACAGATAAAGCGACCTTCGGCTGTAGCCGCCCGCTCCGGCGCAGCGGTCCCCTGTGCGTCGAGCACCTCGGCGAGGTGCATGTAGCCCGTGTTTGGATAACGAGCCAGCGTCATCGGTTGATTCATGAAAAACAGTTCGATGCCCGGATCCGACTGGTACACACCGGCGTTGTTGATTCCCTGCAGATCCGTGATGCCGAGCGCCTTCAGATCGGCCTGCTGAACATGCCCTCGAGCGGCCGCATCGAGACGGGCGGTCACCGCCGCATCGGTGACCGCGGTCCAGCCCCGCACGCCGCGGCCTCCGGACAAATAGACGCTCTCTCCGCGACGGGCCTGATAGGTGATCGGCGAGTCCGCTGTGCCGCTGTCCTTTTCTGCAAATTCGATGGGACGCAGAAGTTCGTAGCGGCCGGCGCGTATTTCGATCGTTACGCCGCCCGAGGGCAGCGGACCTGCTTCCTTCAACTGCCGGACCGCATCGCGGGCTCGCTCGAGCGTTGCGAACGGCGCACTCTCACTTCCCGCATTCGCATCATTGCCTGTCGTGCTGACCACGAAGTTCGCAGCAAACAGCGATGAGGTAATGAGCAGCGCGACCGATCCCGCCAGCGCCGAGCAACATTTCATGGTGGCCTCAGTTCGCATGAGTTCTCCAATCGTCCGCCTGCAATATCAAGGTTGACAACCGTCCGCGATTATCGGCATGCGCTATGCGCATGTACATCCGTCTCAGCCCGCTCGCTCGCAATCGCGGCCAAGTGCAAGTTATATTGGTCCCGCGCCGGCACCCCTTTTTTCTCACGCCGGCAGTCAGGCAGTTGAACCGATCTTCGCCGGAGGCACCACTATGCGTTTTGCCCGATTTTCGGCCGCCCTGCTGGTCGTCATCGCCAGCGTCGCGAGTGCCTATTCCGCTGAACCGTTGAACGTCGGCAACCGTCGCGAACTGTTTACGGATACCTTTCTGATCGAACGGCTCGTCGGCGAGGCGAGGCGCGAGCTTCAGCATCCGGTGGCGCGCGAGATCGCGTTCTTCACCGATCAGCCGTGGGAAGGGAACGGCACGAATTACGTCACGGTTTTCCAGGACGGCGACCTGTATCGGATGTACTACCGGGGCGTTGATGTGCAGTACAACCCGGACGGTTATCGCCAGCCGCACCGCGAAGTGTACTGCTGCGCGGAAAGCAAGGACGGAATCCACTGGAACAAACCCAAGCTCGGTCTGTTCGACTTCAACGGTTCCAAGGAAAACAACATCGTCTGGGACGGAATCGGCACGCACAACTTCACGCCGTTCAAGGACCCGAACCCGTCGGCCCCGCCGGATGCCCGTTATAAAGCGCTCGGTGTCGGCGAGAACGCAAACGGCTCGGGACTCTTCGCGTTCAAGTCATCCGACGCAATTCACTGGTCGCTCGCCGCGGACAAGCCGGTAATCACCAAGGGCGCGTTCGACTCGCAGAACCTGGCGTTTTTCGACGCGTTGCGAGGCGAGTACCGCGAGTACCACCGCGACTTCCGCGATGGACGCGACATTCGCACGTGCACCTCGAAGGATTTCCTGAACTGGACCGAGCCGGTATTCCTCGAGTACTCGCCCGATCGCGTCAGCGAGTTGTACACCAACGGCGTCATTCCCTACTATCGCGCACCGCATATCTTCCTTGGCTTCCCGACGCGGTACGTGGATCGCGGATGGACAGAGGCCGTCAAATCGCTTCCCCGCTTCGACTACCGGAAGATCCGCGGAGCCAAGTCGCCGCGCGAAGGATCGGCGGTCACGGACGGAATGCTGATGACCAGCCGTGATGCAACGCGGTTCGAAATCTGGCCCGAGTCATTCCTGCGTCCAGGACTGCGTCGCACGGACAGTTGGTTCTATGGAGACGATTACCAGAACTGGGGCCTTATTGAGACCGCATCCGCGATCGCCGATGCTCCGCCCGAAATCTCGTTCTTCGTCACGGAATCCACGCTGCAGGATCGCCCCGCCTATCTGCGCCGCTACAGTCTGCGGATTGACGGATTCGTCGCGGTAGAAGCGCCGCTTTCGGGCGGCGAGTTGATCACGCGTCCGCTACAGTTCAAAGGCAGCCGAATGCTGCTCAATTATTCGACTTCCGCCGTCGGCAGTCTGCGCATCGAGGTCCAGGACGAGTCGGGCAATGCGTTCCCCGGCTTTGCACTGTCCGATGCGCCCGAACTGTACGGCGACTCCATCGACCAGCCGGCTTTGTTCAAAGAGGGCTCCAGCCTCGCGACGCTTGCCGGCAAGACCGTCCGGTTGCGATTCGTGCTTCGCGACGCGGACTTGTTCTCGTTTCAATTCGCCGATTAGCGAACCCTCTTTCGCAAATGAGCCAGGGCCGATCGGTCTAATTGCGTGGAGCCTCCGCGACACGAGCCGATTTTAAAGCAAGATCGTCGAAACGGCAGGGCGACTCGCCGGTTGCCCAAGCCATGCCGCGCAGCAACAGCAGCCGAAAGTACGGATCGTCGAACGTCCAGTTATTGTGGCCGAGCACGCATCCGAAAACGCGTCCCGAACCGACCCGATACGTCCAATACAATGGCTGCGGCGGAGAAAGCTGGCCCGAATCGGTCGTCTCGCGACAGGTTGCAAGCACCTTGACGCGAGCCTTGTCCAAGGCCGGAGACGGGAGCCAATACGTCTCGTCCTCGAACTTCAGATTTCGCGGCAACCCGCGGCAGATCGGGTGCTCGGGGTCGGCAAGTTCCATCTCAACCGATCCATGCCGCCAGCGCTCAAAGCCCCCGACGCCCACAAGGTCCGCTACTTCGGCGGACGGCGAAGGCATAGTCCATGTCGCCGAGTGAATCAGCACAAGCCCGCCGCCGCGTGTCAGAAAACGGCGAACCTGTTCGACACGTTCAGGATTCCATTTCAAGTAACAGAACGCAACGACAAGATCCGCCGAATCCCACTGTGCGGTCTCCGGCCATTGCCAGGCACGTTCGACATGAACGCCGGGGGCCCCGCCCCTGACCGATTCGTCGCGAAGGTCCACACCGTTGGAAGCAGCCGCCGCTTCGCTCGAGTCGGCCACTCCTCCCAGCATGAACGACCATCGAGCCTGCCAGCGCGGATAATCATGCTCGCCAACACCGTGGTCCTTCTGATCCGCAAGCAGAACGATCTTGAGCTTCCTGAGCGAGGCGGTGTCCGACTTTGCCGCTTGTGATGCGGCCAAGACTCGTTCCACTTCGCTGAGCTGGCGAGGATCTGGTTCGGCGCACCAGCCGAGTGTCGATGCCACGCAAAGCAGCGCACCGATGCTGACGGCGAATCGTGCAGAGAGACGCGAACGAATTCTGGCGGTGCTGAACATGGAATGATCCATTGGAACTGTGTCGCTTTCCGCTCCGCGAAGAGCCGGTCCATCGTTGCGAAAAACCGGCTATCTGCGGAGCAAAAAGCGACAATCGCGGAGCAAAAGGCGACTTCAAAGCGAACGGTAACTATCGCGTTTATCAGAGCGACCAGCCGTTATTCATCGGTCGGGTCAGCATCTTGTTGGCTTCGTCGCTTCCGGTGAACTGTTCCTTCTTCGGATCCCAATTCAGCTTTTGCTTCAAGCGGGCGGAAATGTCGGCGACCAATCCCAGCGTCGATGCATGATAGGCCGCGTCAACATTCGATACGGGGTCCTTGCGGTTGCGCACGCACTTCAGAAAGTCTGCCTGGTGATTGTCCGAGTTGCTCAGGTGGACTTCTTCGGGCGTAAGCCGGACCTGCAGCAGCGACTTCGGTTCGGCATCGGTCCCGGAACGATCGACGTAGACCCATCCCTTGTCGCCGATGAACTTGCAGCCGAGCTTGAGCGTCTTTTCATCGGTGAAATGCATCTTCAGTCCGCTCGCATACTCGAACGTTGCATCCCACGAATCAACGTTGTCGGTAAATCCTTCGTTGCGGTAAGTGGCCTTGCACTCGACGGAGCAGGGCTCGGAACCTACCTGCGGGCAACCCCAGTTCGCGATATCCAGGTGGTGCACGCCCCAGTTCGCGATGAAGCCGGCGCAGTAGTCCCAGATCAGGTACCAATCGGGCCACGCAACGCGTCCCGGGTTGTACGGCTTGTCCGCGGCCGGTCCGCGCCACATGTTCCAATCAAAGCCTGCAGGTACCGGTTGAGGGTCGAGCGTTCCCTTGTAGGCCGGACGATATCTGGGTCCCTCGGCCGCAACTTCCACCGTGTGGATCTTGCCGAGGTATCCGTTGCGGGCCAGTTCGCAGGCATGTTGGAACTTCCGCTGCGAACGCTGCCAGGTGCCGGTCTGGAAAACACGTTTCGCCTTTCGCACGGCGTCGCGAATCCGTTTTCCTTCGTCGACACACACTCCCAGCGGTTTTTCGCAATACATGTCCTTTCCGGCTTTGACGGCCGCCGTCGCGATCAGCGCATGCCAGTGGTCCTGCGCCGCGATCATTACGGCGTCGATGTCTTTTCGGGCCAGCAGTTCGCGAAAGTCGCCATAGGTCTTGCAGCCTTTGTCGCCGTACTGTGCGTCCACAAGTCCCTTCGCCTTGGCCTGGCGGTCTTCGTACGCATCGCACACCGCGACTACGCGGCAATCCTCCAACCCGAGAAACGCCTGCATGTTGTTCGTGCCCATCCCGCCGACGCCGATGCAGCCGATCGTGATTTTGTCGCTGGGCGGCGTGGCCGCCTCGAGACCCAATGCCGAGGACCTGACGATCAACGGGACGGAAGCGGCCGCTGCCGCCGCGGAAGCTGTTCGTTGAATAAATCGACGACGATTCATCGCTTTCGTCATGACACGACTCCATGGCGCGGTAGAGAATGACTGCAACGGACGCCATTGTGCCTCAGACGATCCCGCGACGCAAAGCGCCCGCCCGACACCGCATCGATTTCGCATCGCCTTTTTGTATAGAATCACCACAACCGCCTGCGTCGGCCGCTGCGGAATCAGCGCAGTGAATGATCTTGCGGCGAGTCACAAAAAACACAACCTTGATTCACTGCGGAGGTTCCCAATCATGCGCGGCCGTTATTTCGTTCCACTGGCATTCCTTCTGGCAACGGTGTGGACGAGCGCAAGTGCGTCAATCGGCGCAGAGACCGTCTCGGCGCATCGCACCGACTGGTTTCAAAAGGCCCGCTGGGGCGTGATGACCCACTACCTCGGCGCACCGCCGAGCACCGCGGGCGGCGCGGAACTTACCGCTGAAATGTGGAACAGGCAGGTGGATGCATTTGATGTTCCCGGCATTACCGGCCAGCTGACTTCCGCGCACGTGCCTTACCTGCTGTTCACGATAGGCCAGAATTCCGGCCATTTTTGCGCTCCGAACGCGACGTACGACCGGTTGACCGGCATTGAACCGAGCAAGTGCTCGAAGCGCGACCTGATCGGCGATCTGGCCAAGTCGCTCTCCCCTCATCAGATCCGCGTGATGGCTTATCTGCCCAGCGGCGCGCCGGCCGCCGATCACGTGGCACGCAAGAAACTCGAGTGGCGCTGGGGCAGCCCGGGCGACTGGCAGTTGCCTGGCGAACCCGTCGGCGGACGGCTCGTCAGCTTCCAGCGTAAATGGGAAGAGGTGATCCGCGACTGGTCAAAGCGTTGGGGAACGAACGTCTCGGGCTGGTGGATCGACGGCTGCTATTTTGCCGACGAAATGTATCGCGCCCCCGATGCGCCGAACTTTGCGAGTTTCGCCGCGGCGCTGCGGGCCGGCAATCCCGACTCGATCGTGGCCTTCAACCCCGGAGTGAAGATCCCCGTCGTCGCTCACAGCGGAGCGGAAGACTATTCGGCCGGAGAAGTGAACCTGCCCCAGCTTCCCGATGCCGTCGCTGCCATGCCGGGCCGCTGGCTGAAGTGCGAGGGATCCCGGGTACAGTTCCACATCCTCACCTATCTCGGCCAGACCTGGTGCGGCGGTGATCGCCCTCAGTTCTCCGACGAAAAGGTGATCGAATTGACCCGGCAGGTCGCCGCCGCGGGAGGCGTCATCACCTTCGATGTGCCTATCGAGCAGAATGGCCACATCCGGGAATCGTTCGTTCCCCAACTCAAAGCCATCGGCGCCGCGATGAAGGATTGACCGATGCACGAATCCCGCGTTGTCAGCGATGTGGCCTGCACGATTTGCGGCTGCGTCTGCGACGACCTGCGCATGACGATCGACGGTGGACGGATCACCAAGGCCGAAGGCGCATGCCATCTGGCGGAACCATGGTTTCTGGCCCAGGAAACCCAGGAGCCGCCCGCCGCGGAGATCGAGGGTCAACCGACGTCAATCGACGAAGCGACCGCCCGCTCGGCCGCCATTCTGCGCGCGGCGAAATGGCCGCTTGTATTCGGCCTATCGCGGAGCAGTACGGAGGGCCAGCGGGCCGCCGTCCGGCTCGCGGACCTGATCGGCTCGAATATCGATACAACCGCGTCGACGTGCCACGCGCCGTCGATCCTGGCAATTCAGGATGTCGGTGAATCGACCTGTTCTCTGGGCGAAATCAAGAATCGCGCGGACCTCGTGGTCTTCTGGGGAGTCGATCCCGTCGTAACGCATCCGAGGCACGGCGAGCGTTATTCGATGAGTGCGACGGGCATGTTCGTTCCGGGCGGACGCAGCGATCGTACGATTATTCTGGTTGATGAAGCGGAAAACGCGACTCGAGCACATGCAGATCACTTCGTGCGAATCGAACCCGATCGTCATTTCGAAGCGATCTGGACGCTGCGTTGCCTTTTGCGCGGCATCGCCCCGGAGCCGAACGCGGAACTCGGAGCCGACATCGGCGCGCTGCGAGATCTGTGCGAACGCATGAAATCCTGTCGCTGCGGCGTCTTCTTCTTCGGACTCGGCCTGGCCCAATCGCGGCTGGGCCACCTCAGCGTTGACGGGTTGCTGCGGCTCGTGGCTGAATTGAACGCTCACACGCGGTTCCATGCGCGACGCATGCGAATGCAGGGTGACGTCACGGGCGCGGACACGGTCCTCTGCTGGCAAACGGGCTTTCCTTTCGCAGTCAATTTAAGTCGCGGGTATCCAAGATACGGACCGGACGAGTTCTCCGCGCAGCTGATGCTCGAGCGCGGCGAAGTCGATGCGTGCCTGTTCGTCGGCACCGAAGGCGTATTGCAGATGAGTGCGAAAGCCAGATCGCATCTGGCTCGCATTCCGACGATTGCGCTCGAGTATCCCACGATCAGGTCATCGATCGAACCGACGGTTCGATTCACGACGTCAGTGTACGGGGTGCATCATGCCGGGACGGCATACCGCATGGACGAAATACCCATTCCGCTGCGCGCACTGCTTCCGCCAAAGTACGCCAGCGATGCAGAGATCCTCGAGCGAATTGCCGATCGTTTTCGAGCCGGTTAGGATCGCGTCAAGCGAGTGAAGTGGCATTTCGGCGCGACGAACCCATTCCCGTTTGAGTCCCATCTGGCTGCGCCAGTGTTCCGGTGCGATCATCGGACATTAACTCGGCTTGCCGCATGTCCAGTCGAACAGGCCAGATGCTGAGTGCTGCCCCGCGACACTGGCACAGCCCGCGGCACACGAGCAAAGTCGCAAACTGGTTCTTTTTGTCTTCCTGTGCCGATCAGGAATTCCTCTTGTCGGCGTTGTTCGACTGCTTTGCCGCCTTGCGGATCTGACGCTGGATTTGCAGGAGAAATTGCTCGAAATTGGCCTTGTCCGGTCCGGCGCAGCCGATGTCCAGCCCAGGGCGGCCGAGGCGCGATTGGAATAGCGCAAACCGGATGCGGCGCGAAGTCAGCCATCCCAGGGCCACGCCGAGAAAGGTGACCACCAGTCCAGTTACTGGCACCGGCTCCATCGCGCGAAGCCGCTCGATATTTCCGGCGAAGAAGATGATCACCACTCCGGCAAGCAGGAGAAACAGCGACACTTTGAACAGCTTGTTGCGGATGAAGACTGCGCGGAAATTCGGATCGAGGCCGGCGAGGTGCACGGTCGTCGTAAAACCGCCGCTTACCCGCCACCTGGCCTGAACTTCCACGCGGTCCGGATACAACTCAAAGCGACGCGACACCTGAAGAAGGCGCTCGCGATAAACGGCTATCGGGTCCATGGCATGTCCTTGCCGACGCAATTGACTCATCAATTTCGCCCCGGCGAACTCTCGCCGGGACTCTCTCCAAACTCAATTATCTGATCGAGCGCCGTCTGTTGCACTGCCACTTTACCGCATCACTGCGATTTGGCGCGCGCAACCACGTTCCAACCCGACGGTGCTTTGATCTGCAGCGGCGCATCGCTCTTCGATTCGTCCACAACCTCGATATTGTTGCCCTGGACCTTCACATCCAGCACATGGTCGTGCAAATGGATCCGAGTGATCTCGAGTGACGGCCAGGCTTTCGGCAGACGCGGCTCGATTTCGCATCCGTCGGCCGTCGGCTTCAATCCGAGGAATCCGTACAGCATGACCTGCGGCACCAGGATCGACTCAAAGAACTCCTTATCCAGCCCGAGTCCGCCGGGCACGTTCCCTCCCTGCATCGTACCGCGCGCCGGGTCGCTGTAGTAAGCGCGATAGCCGCCGGCTGCCTGGACTTCGTCGAACCAGACGCAGATCTCGTCAAGACGTTTCGCGGCATCATCCGGCCCGGCCGTCATCAGTCGGGCCATCAAGTCGTGGTAGGAGAAGCCGAGCACGCCGCCGCCGTCCTGGACCTGGTATCCAAACGGAATCGACTCGGGCGCCGACCAGGCCCAGAAGTAATAGTCGACGTTTCGTTTCGTGGTGGATCGCGGGCCGAATCGCCAGCGGTAAATGTCCTGGCCCTGCGATGTATCGTCTGCGATCGTGCGCGAGCCGGACATCCATTCGTGAATGCTCTTCGCCTGTTCCGGCGTCGCGAATCCGTAGTACACGGCCTCGTTGTTCAGAAACGTGAAGCCGTAATCGTGGAGATTCCCGTCGAGATCGACGGTGCCGAATCGACCCGTCTTGTCGTTCCAGAAACGTTTGCTGGCGTATTCCCTGACGTCATTTGCATGGCGCCGAAGGTCCTCGGGATCAAACGCATCGGCCCCGCCGGCCACGCACCATTGCGGATGAATTGCGATCTGCTGCTCGAGGTCGGCCATGTCGAGCAGCGCGTCGTAGTAGTAAATCGTCGCGAGGGCATCCTCGCCGCCGAACGGAAGCAGGTCCCAGTAATTGCTGCCAATCCCTTCACCAGGCACGATCACCTTCTTGCCGTCCGCATAACGGACGCCGCTTCGGCCTTCGTGCCCCGGCCACGTGGTATAGACGCAGCGGCGTCTTCGCGTATCGAACTCGCGCATCATGAAGCGCAGGGCCGTGCGGATACGGCCGATCTGGTCTCGCAGAAATCCAAAATCGGCCGTCCAGACAAAGTAGTCATGACAACCGCGGATGAAGTTCGTGTTGTTGATGTTGTGCCGGGAATCGCAGGCTGTGTGAAACGATTTGATCACCGCACGCGCCGGTCCCGCATTGCCAAACGCGATGCGAATCCTGGTGATCGTCCCTTTCCATTCGGGAAGGCGAGCGACCGGGATCATCGTCCGGGACTCGACGACGTTCGTGTTAAGTTTGCCACCGCCGCCCCCCATCGGAAGATGCTCGACTGCCTGCCCGCCTCCGGAAGCCGGGGAGAAGAAGATCCGGCGCTCGGGGCTGAACTCGGAATGCTCAGCCGTCGTCCACTCAAGGTAGCAGTTGGCTCCGTCGAGAGAACTTGCCCACCAATTCAGCCGCAGCCACGGCGCGATGCCCGCGTCGATGGAAAAAGCAGGTGTCGTGGCCGTCGCGCCGGGTTCCGTCAATTCGATCTCCCAGCCTTTCTCGCCGATCGACATGCCTTTCGCATGAGACAGCGTCCATCCGTCGGTCGTCGCCGCCGGTCCGTCATACCCCGGCACGCCCGTGCCGCGGAAGTGCCATCCGATGCCGCCCGCTTGCGTCCACAGTGGAAAGGGCCAGCCTTCCGAGTGCGCCAGCCCGTCGTGCTGCAGTGTCTTCACGTATCCTTCGGCGTTGATTCCGCGACTCGACAGCGCCGCGGACCATCGCTTGCGCATCGCCTGGAGCGAACCGCCTTCGCCAACAGCCGGCCACAGCGTGGACATCGGCATCCATTCGTCCCAAAGCGGAATCAGCGGTCCGGCGGGCTGGTAATGCAACCAGTACAGCCGTCGCAGGCTGTCCAGTTGTTTCTCGTAACCCGGAACTGAAAAACGTGGAAAGTCGTCCGGCGCGGGCGGGGCTTCAGCGGCCGTCGCCCCACTCAAGGAAATCAAAAAGGTCGCCAGGATCCCGTAAAACAGTCTCGACATCCGCCATTCCTTATTCTCTTAACGCCGATAATCAGGAAGGAGCTTCGGGCCTCGCACTCGCACAACCGCAAACGATTCTGATTCGGGCGATTTATTCCATCAACGATCAAAGTGACGAGGCGAATCTACGGAAACTGTCGCGATCGGTCAAGAATCGGCCGCGGGGTTTGAAACGGGGTCGAAATCACGCGGCGCCGCGCGAGCGCTCTTCATTCGAGTCAACCCGTGCCCGTCCGTGGCCTCCTCGACCACTCCAAAAGCCGCAGGCGGCCAGAGGAAAATTGGACAGCAAGCCGGCGACCCACAACCGTCTGAGGGCTGGAGGTTCCGCGACATTCCCAGTTAATATGGAGCGCGGATAACTTCGCTCTTGCATCAAGGAACTCGTAATTCATGAAATACCGTCGATTGGGCAGGACTGGAGTGCAGGTCTCTGCGCTCGGATTCGGGACGATGCGGCTTCCTCGCGGCAAGACGGAAGCCGATGTGAACGAAGCTGAGTCGATCGAGATGATCCGCTTCGCAATCGACCAGGGCGTGAATTACATCGACACGGCTTACGTGTATCACGGCGGGAACAGCGAACGGATCGTTGGTTCAGCGTTGGAGGGCGATTACCGCTCGCGTGTTCACATCGCGACAAAGCTGCCGGTCTGGATGGTGAATGAGACGCGAGATTGCGATCGGCTGCTCGATGAACAGCTCACCCGGCTGCGGTGCGGCCATATCGACTTCTATCTGCTTCATTGCCTGCAGAAGAAGTCGTGGGAGAAGATGCGGGACATCGGCGTGCTGGAATGGGCGGAAAAAGCCCGCTCCGAGGGACGAATCCGCCATCTCGGGTTTTCCTTTCACGACGATTACGACACGTTCGAGCGGATCGTCGATGAGCACGACTGGTCGGTCTGCCAGATCCAATACAACTACCTCTGCGAGGAAGTGCAGGCGGGAACGCGTGGTCTTCAATATGCCGCTTCGAAGGATCTGGGGGTGATCGTCATGGAACCGCTGTTCGGCGGAACGCTGGCGTGCCCGCCGCGACCGGCCCAGGAGATCTGGGATTCGGTACTTGACCGTTACCGGCCGGTAGATCTGGCGCTGCAGTGGCTGTGGAATCGGCCGGAGGTGGCAACCGTGCTCAGCGGCATGAACGAGCTGAGCCAGGTGCAGGAAAACATCGCCAGCGCGAACCGATCGGGCGTCGGCACGCTCGACACGGATGCGATCGAGTTGATCCGGCGCGTCCGCGACGCCTACATGCAGCTTTCGCCGATCCCGTGCACTAAGTGCGGATACTGCCTGCCGTGCCCGCACGGAGTGAACGTCCCGCAGAATCTCGAGCTGTTCAATCACGCGACGGTGCTGAAGGGCAACAGTGCGGTCCTCTGCAAGAATCTCTATTTTGCCATGCCGGAAAACGAGCGAGCGGCGGGCTGTGTCGAATGCGGCACATGCGAAGACCACTGCCCCCAACACATTTCAATCCGTCAGATGCTGAAGGAAGTCGACAAGACGTTTCGCTGACAACCGTCTTTTCCGGATCCGCAAGTTTTCTAGGATGCTAGGTGGGGAGCTACGGAAACGAACGCGCCGTGACGAACTCAGACACGTGTGTCACAATTCGCTCTCCTCTTGGGGAGAGTCGGACCGGACAGAGGGGGCACAGCCCCTCCCCGGACGCTATTGCGTCCATCCCTTCCGCGTTGCGGCTGGAGGGTAAATTGGGTTTTTCGAACACGTTCTCCGAAAGGGGATCGGGAGCAGGTCAATGGAAAACGTTTCGTTGGTGATTCTCGCCAGCCTGACCGCGGCGCTGGTACTGCTTCCGAAATGGGGGCTCATCGCGCGCTGGCGCGAGTCGCGGCGCATGACCGAGAAGTGCCGGCGGGAGGACGCGTTGAAGTACATTCTGAAGCGGGAGGTAAACGGCCAGACGCCGACGCTGAACGGTGTCGCAGGCGCGCTGGAGATCCACTCCAACAAGGCCGCCGAACTGTTGTCCGAAATGGAACGTCGAGGTCTCATCTCGTTCGATTGCGGGCAACTGCGACTGCGGCACGCCGGCCGCGAACTGGCGCTGCACGTGATCCGCGCCCATCGATTATGGGAGAGCTATCTGGCCGATCAGACCGGTGTGGAGGAAGCCAAATGGCATCATCTCGCAGAGAGGAAAGAGCACCTGATGACGCCCGACGAGGCCGAAGAGTTGTCGGCGAGACTGGGCCATCCGGTGCGAGATCCCCACGGAGACGCAATCCCGACAGTCGGCGAGGAACTGGCTGCCGACGCCGGCCAGTCGCTGAACTCCGCGCCGCTGAATGCGGTCATGCAGATCGAACACATCGAAGACGAACCGGAAACCGTGTATGCCCAGCTTTCCGCAGTCGGAATTCGACCCGGCATGCGGGTCTGCGTGTTTGAAAAGAGCCCGGAGCGAATCCGATTCTGGGCCGATGGCCAGGAACATGTTTTGGCGCCGATTCTCGCCCACAACATTTCGGTGATCCCGCTTCCCGAGTCGGCCGGACAGGACTTGTTCGACGAGGAATTCCTGGCCGGGCTCAAACCCGGGCAAAACGCCCGTATTCTCGGCCTGACCACGGCCTGCCGCGGAGCGGAGCGGCGCCGGCTGCTGGACCTGGGGTTTGTCCCCGGCACTTCGATCGAAGTCGAAATGGTCAGCCCAGGCGGTGATCCCACGGCCTACCGCGTCCGGGGCACGTTGATCGCGCTGCGTCGCGAACAGGCGCGGCTTATCCGCATCTCGACCTCGGAGGCCCAGCCGTTATGAGCGAGACAAATCCAATGCCGAATGGTGCCGGAACCGCATGCGGCTCGTGCAGCCTCAATCGTGCGGCGAACTTGAAAAGACTCGGCGTCACGATGGATGACTGGGACTATGTTGTCGCGCTGGCCGGCAATCCGAACGTGGGAAAAAGCACGGTATTCAACTCGCTGACCGGCCTGCGCCAACACACGGGCAACTGGCCGGGAAAGACCGTTTCGCGAGCGGAAGGAGGCTTCGAATTTGCGGGCAAGCGGTTCAAGCTGGTAGACCTGCCGGGCACCTACTCGCTGCTGTCGACCAGCCTCGACGAGGAGATCGCCCGCGACTTTATCCTGTTCGGACGTCCCGACGTCACGCTCGTTCTGGTCGACGCCACGCGGCTGGAGCGAAACCTGAACCTCGTCCTGCAGGTGCTCGAAATCACCGACCGCGCTGTGGTCTGCGTGAACATGGTTGACGAAGCACGGCGGCATGGCATGACTGTGGACGATCGTCAACTCGCACGCGATCTGGGAGTTCCGGTGATACCGGCAGCAGCGCGATTCGGACGCGGTATACCTGAAGTGCTGCAGGCGATCAGCGACGTGGCGACCGGGAAGTTTGAATGCAGGCCGCATCGTTTGCACAACGAGCCGCCCGCGATTCGCAGATCGCTCAACGAACTTGTAACGAGAATCCAGGATATGTATCCGGACCTCCCCAACGCACGATGGGTCGCGATGCGTCTCCTGGCCGGCGACGATCACGTCCATGCCGCCTTGCGCAACGGCGATCTGGGAAGCGCCGGCATGCACGGTGCGACGGGCGGCCGAACGGAGAGCGGCAGAGCCGTGTAGGATGGCCGGACGATGAAGAACGTGTTTGGAGAACGCAACAGTTCGGGGCCTCGGCAGAGTGCCGTAGATTGAACGTCTTATGAACGCAGACCAAGCGGATGCCGGTGCGGAATCCCCGGCGGAAGACATTCTGAGAACTGCCCAGCGGCTTCGCCAAGGCATCACCGGCGACCTGCACGAATACTGGGTGGAGGCGATTTACGCTGATGCCGCCCGCATCGCGGACCGCGCGGTCTCCCGCCCGGAAAAAAAAGCACGCCCCACGTGGGATCGCACCATCGACCGCATCGTGACAAGCCGCCTCTGGGGTTTCCCCATCATGGCTGTGCTGTTTACGGGAATGTTCTGGATCACCATTTCCGGTGCCAACATTCCGTCGGGCTGGATCTCGAATCTGCTGATCGACAGAATCTGTCCGCTCCTTCGACAATCTGCCGACGCGGTGGGCTTTCCCTGGTGGCTCAAGGGGCTGTTGGTGGACGGGATCTACCTGTGCACGGCGTGGATCATCGCCGTGATGCTGCCGCCGATGGCAATCTTTTTTCCGCTCTTCACCATCCTCGAGGATTACGGCTATTTGCCGCGTGTGGCATTCAACCTGGATAACCTGTTTCGGAAGGCGGGTGCTCACGGCAAGCAATCGATGAGCATGATGATGGGCTTCGGCTGCAATTCGGCAGGTGTCGTCGCCACGCGGATCATCGACAGCCCGCGCGAGAGGCTGATCGCCATCCTCACCAACAACTTCGCGTTGTGCAATGGTCGCTGGCCCACGCAGTTCCTCATCGCCTCGGTCTTCATCGGGTCGCTGGTGCCGGCCTACCTCGCGGGATTCGTGGCCGCAGCCTCGGTCACGGGCATCGCGATGCTGGGCGTTGCAGCGACGTTCGTTATCTCGTGGCTGCTGTCCCGATCGGTGCTCAAGGGCGAAGTCTCGACATTCAGCCTCGAACTTCCGCCGTATCGGCCGCCGCGGATCTGGCAAGCGATCTACACCTCGCTGCTCGACCGCACCCTGTTCGTGCTCTGGCGAGCGATCGTGTTCGCCGTTCCGGCCGGCGCAGTGATCTGGCTCAGCGCGAATCTGAGCATCGGCGGGCAGAGCATCGCGGAACACTTCGTCAATCTGCTGAACCCGATCGGTCTGCTGATCGGATTGAATGGCGTCATCCTGTTCGCCTACGTTGTGGCGATTCCCGCAAACGAGATCGTCATCCCCACGATCCTGATGCTCACCGTGCTGACCACCGGTTCAACCGCAATGGGGCAGGGGGCAGGCGTCCTGTTCGAGATCCAATCCGAGGGAGCGCTGCGTGAATTGCTGCACTCCGGCGGGTGGACCCTGCTCACCGCCGTGAACCTGATGCTGTTCAGCCTGCTCCATAATCCGTGCAGCACGACGATCTACACGATCTACCGCGAAACGGGCAGTGCCCGATGGACGGCCATCGCCACGCTGCTGCCCCTGGCCATGGGGTTCGCCGTCACGTTCACGGTCGCTGCGATCTGGCGCATGTTCACCTGAACCAGGCGGCATATTTTCGAGCGACGCACTTCGGAGATTCCGCAAGATGAGAGTCGGATACGTTCAATTTGCTCCCTCGCTCGGAGACCTGGACGCGACACTCGGCAACCTGGAAGAACTGCTGCCGCGCGTCATGCCCGCCGACCTGATCGTGCTCCCCGAACTCTGCAACTCGGGCTACAACTTTGCCAGCCGCGAGCAGGCTATATCGACAGCCGAACAGATCACCGACAGCAGCTTTATCGCATTCCTCGCGGAGCATTGCCGAAAGCGGCGATGCCACATCGTTTCGGGATTCAACGAGCGCGAAGGCGAACGTCTGTACAACTCGGCCGTGTTCGTGGGACCAAGCGGCTGCAGCGGCCTCTATCGCAAGCTGCATCTGTTCTATCGTGAACAGGATTTTTTCGAACCTGGCAACGTCGGACTGCCTGTGTTCGAATGCGGTCCCGCGAAGATCGGCATACAGGTCTGCTTCGACTGGCTGTTTCCCGAATCGTGGCGAGTGCTGGCAATCCAGTCGGCCGATATCATCTGCCATCCCTGCAATCTCGTGCTGCCCGGCATGTGCCAGCGCGCGATTCCCATCCATGCGATGATCAACCGATTCTACATCGTGACAGCAAACCGGGTGGGGAGCGAGGGAGACCTGTCGTTCACCGGAGCATCGCTGATTGCGTCTCCACGCGGCGAAGTCCTGACTCAAGGGCCCCCGGATACCGCGCACGTTTCGGTCGTGGACGTGGACCTGAGTCGCTCGCGCGACAAACAGATCACGCCGATGAACCACCTGATCCAATGCCGCAGACCGGATCAGTACGGACTGCTGACGGAGTGAGGGTTCCGATTGCAGGATCCGAGTACGGCAAATGCCTGCGTTCGACGCCTATCTCCGATGCACAACGGATTCTGGCAGCTGTCCATGGCGACTGGGGAAATGGACAGCTACGTTTCAAAATGCCGCCGGCGAAAAAGAAATGAGTTGAGCCACGCAGCCGCGTCTCTCCAAGAGGCGAAGTTCGCGTCTCGGAGAGACGCGGCTACATGGGCACAACCGCTAACCTGCTAAATACGGCCACCAAAAAGCAAATCTCGAATTCGCTCTTACGCTCGTGCGTCCACGGATACCAGATCGATGCCTTCGCCCGAGCCGAGGTTTCGCGAGTATTTCTTTTCGCTCGCGTTGTTCCAGTGCTCGTGCACGCCGAGGCTTGCGAGCCGTTCGGTGGGTGCCGCGTGATTGGGATCGTAAAACGTCCCCGACGGCGGATCGTGGGCGAGCGCTGCCTCGCGCAGATAGTCGTCGACGCCGGGTTGCCGCGGAAAATCGTCCCACTCGGCCTGCAGAAAATCCAGGCCGACCGAATCGACCGCGACGGGATCCTGCGAGGCCAACAGGCTGCAGGTCCAGCTTCCCGAGAAGGGCGGCGATGCCCAGCGGCGCGGAACCGGATCAACGGGATGCTTGCCCGAATAAATGCCGTCGATCAGATAGACCATGGTCTTGCCGCCCAGATGAGCGTGTCCCATCAGATCGACCTGTTCGCGGTACGCGCCCCACCGTTTGGCAAACGACGCACGATGCATGTCGTAGTAACCCGCCTGCACCGGCCAGCGCACCAGCGAACCGAAATGGTTCTTGCCGCAGAGGGTAACACCCGTTGCGGTGTGCGCCTTGAGACTGGCGAAGTTGATCATGTAGTCCGTCTCGGCAATGCAGCTTGGCAGGAAGTCGGGAGAGACTCCTTCGGGACGGCAACTCCAATACAGCGAGATCGGCGAATTGGCAACCTGGATGCGGTCGAACCGCCCCGCATAATCGCTGTACTGCGAATCGGGGAAATCGCGTTTCAGAATGTCGTAGTACTCGTGCACCAGATACGCCAGCGAATCGCACACCATGATGTCGCGCGGTCGAACGCCGATCGCTCCGACCAATTGCCGCATCACGGCGATGATCATCTGCGGCGAGGTGTTCATATAGTCCTGCCGCTTGATCAATTTGTACGTATCCGGATCGACGGCCCCCTCGCGCCAGATCATGCCTACCCAGTTGGGCTTGATCACGATCTTCTGTCCGGCCTGATATGCCGTATCGCCTTTGCCGCGCGACTTGTTGAAATGCCGGAACAGTTTGTCCCAGGCGGCTGCCGCCGTACTCTCGTTCGTCAACTCGCACACCGCGCGCAGCACCATGGCATCCGCGCGATCCTGCCGAGTCCGGTCGCCCTCATACCAACGGCCGTCGCCCGGGCCTTTCCAGGTCGTAATCGAAGGGTCGTGCACCCACACCACGCGACCGGGATAAATGCCCTTGGCCGTGCCGATCGGCTTGGCAGGTTCGCCAGTCACCGCCTTGGATTCGCCCGCCCAGACAGTTGACAGCCCGGCTGCTCCACCAATCGCCGCGGCACGTTCCATGAACTTGCGTCGGTTGAGTCGGTCGCACATGAGGGAACCCTCCATCCGGATGTGAAAAGACAAGCGGCTATTGTTTCCAGCTGAACCGATAGTTGAAGCGGCGATTCGGCGCGCTGTCGCCGTCCGTGCACAGAGAAATCGCGTCTTTCAGTTCTGCCGGATGATCGCACCAGTGAAAGTCGAATCCGCAAGCGTCGCCGGCAGCTCCCAGCAACTTTCGCGGCACGCAGACTTCCACCGCCGCACCGGCGCAGGCGTACTGAACTTCGACCGGATCGCCCCAACTCTGCGAATTCGCGTCATATCGCATCAGTGTCGTGGTATCGGCATCGATCACCTTGTTATTCAACAGGAAATCATAACCGCACCAGCCTGTGGAAGCATTCCGATCCGAATCGACAAGCAGCAACATCCATCGTTCGTCCGTGGAGGGCGTAAGCGGTTCGCGGGTGCCGGCATAGAAATAGACATTTTCCGCATCGACGCCGACTTTGCACGAGACGATGTCGTTGCGGCCCGAATCGTTGCGGTAATGCAGCCCGCCATAACCGGCATAATCGCGGTGGAACGTATCTCCCACCGTGTCCCGATACTCAACGTCAACGCTTTTCCAATCCGAAAAGTCGCCGTCCACTTTGATCGCCACTGTGCCTTTCGACTCCGGCACGGGGCGCGCGCCTTTGTAGCGGCGAATATTCTCGACCATCTGCATGTAGTAGTTGTCGGTGTAGCCCCCTCGCATGGGTTGAATGCAGCGGTTGAACTCGGCGTTGTACTGGTCGATGAACTGGTACGTTCCGGCGCGGCGCATGAACGGGACCGTCTTGCCCTCCCCGGGCTGATACTTGCCGGCCGTCCATTCGTTCCAGTCGTTGATGTAAAGGAACTGGGGATCGGACGCGATTGCTTCGTCCCACCGTTGCTGAAAATAGATTCCATATCCTTCCGGGTGCTCGACCGTCTTTCCCAGCCATGGCACATGCGTGGGAACCGGCAGGTCAAATTCGTTCAACTGCGGTTCTCCGTGCTCCTTCGTCCAGCACTTGCCCGTCAGCGACGAAGGATGTTGAGCCGGCGTCACTGCGGCCTCTTCGCGCACGCCCCGATGCGTGGACACCCGCGAATCGGGAGCCATTGCCGCAACCCGCTTGTCGCCCATGTCATAGCCGAAACTCCAGTTGTCCTCGGTGCCGATAAAGCGTTTGCCGGCCCACTCATAGTAGCCCCACCACATCGTCCGGAGCGTAAAGAAGTCTTTCACTTCCTTCGTATAGTCCTTATAGAACTGCTCAGTATATTCGGGATCTTTATAGTGAGGGTGCTTTTCGTCCGTGGACGCGGCCGGATCATAGTGCGGGTTCGGGCATTTAATCCCGGTGCCGTTCGCATCGACCGACGGCGAACCGTTGTAGAGCAGCAGCGGCTTGTCGTCCCAGTAGAACCAGAGGTCTTTGTAGCGTTCGGTCTTGTAGATCTGCTCGTACAGATCCTGCACCACGGTGATGCAGGGACCGTTGAACGCCCAGAAGCAGAACTTCGGGACGCGATTACCCTCGGCCTTCATTTTCTGCATCACCGGAAAGACCACGTGCCACTCGTCCCAGTAGCGCACGGCGTTGGTGACATCCATAACGAGCACATCCACGCCCGCGTCGGCGAGCATCGCCATGTCCTGCCGGATGACATACTCGTCCTTGCTGAGGAAATACCCCGTTTCCGGTTCGCCCCAGTGGTACGATCCCCATTTCCAGAGCGGGTTCTTTGCGTCGAGCCTCGCGTTGGGATCCTGCGCGAGGATCTTCGACACATCAGCCCCGAAGGGGCCGGGCACATTGGCCAGAGAATCGCTATGCCAGGTGATGTAGAAGATGCCCACCACGCGGCGTTTGTCGGTTCGCGGCGCACCGACCTTGGAAGCGTCCGGAGTCACGCGTCCCAGCGCATCGGTCGCCACCCAGGTGTCCTGGAAAAGATCACGCCCCGCTTCCTCCGCGCGGCCGGAGAACGTGGCAGCACAAGTCGCCGCCAACAGGACCGTGAAGAGAAGGCAGGACCGCCAATTGATGAGGTGCCGCTCACGCATGAGAACTCGCTCCGTTGGTTCGCTCGATTCTATGGGACAAGGTGCGTTAGAGACGATTAGTGACACACGCACCTCCGTATTTCAGGGATCTTGACCGACCGTCAACATGGCCTCAGTCCACTCACGCAATTCCCAGTCGCCCCAGGCCACGTCGGCGGTCAGCAATCGAATTCCGTCGGCCGTTTCCGCTGGAGCGGCAGCGGTGATTTCCACGGCCGCCTCGGTCCTGGCCGGAATGCTGATCGGTTGGGGAGTCATCGACACGAGCGTGAAGCCCGCCGGAAGGTTCGGCTTCACGCAAAACGTCTGTGCTTTTTCCGAGTGGTTCCAAATGCGCAACTCAACGCGACTCGGCGTTCCGGGCCGCATCTTCAGCGCATATGGATAGAAACGGGCCCACCCCTCATCGAGCCCGAAATTGGGATCGTCCCAGGGAAGCAGCGCTCGCAGCAGTTCAATTCGTTCGCGAATCGTCCGCTCCATCCGTTCGATCTGAGAGGCGCTGAAACGAAACGCCGGTTCGACGTGCTGGTTGATCAGCATCGCGTTGGGAGCGACCCGCTTGACCAGCCCCAGGCACAACAGGAAGCCCGCTCCGTCCGCAAGGAGATCACGATTCTGCAGACAGTAGTCGTCGATCCCCGAAGGCGTGAACGAGTCGCCGATGAAGAAGTACTGTTCGCCCCCCTCCTTGTCCACCAGCAGTGCATCGTGCAGCAGCGTCTGGCCGGGGAAAAAGAAAAGAGTGAACTTGAACTCCTTCCACTTCCAGGTGGTGCCGCTCGGGTCGCAGCTGGTAATCCGCACGGGGTTCATGGTCAGACAGGGAAGGCGATACGCGGACGGATTCTCGAGGATATCCCGGCATTGGGGCGAGGCGTGCACGACAGCCCTGAACTCGGCCGCCGCCCTGGCAACCTCGTTCGTGTGATCGTCGTGATAGTGCGTAATGAAGATGTGCTCGATCGACTTCACTTTGCCCACAGCTTGGAGTTTCTTCACTTCATCGAGGATGTGTTGACTCCCGCAATCGACGAGAAAGCCCGTTCCATCGGCCGAAATCAGCAGCCTCGCGTTGTCGATCGGAACGATCCAGTCAGGCAGTTTCTGCACCGTCTCGGCCAGCGGCATCCACTCCACGGTCGCGTCTTTTCCCAGGACCCTCCGGGCTTTCGCGAGTATGTGCTCATCGTGGAAATACCAGCGCAGCGCATCGATCGACAAGTAGTTCCTGTAGAACTTCTCGATGCGGCCGATCAGCGTTTCGATGGCCTTGGCTGGTTCGGTGATCACGGGCCCGCGACTCGGTACGATCACATCCGGTTTCTCGGCAGCGACCTTGCGCAAACTCGCGACCACATCGGCGAGTCGTGCCGCGTAGCCGTGATAGCCGCCGATCTTCGCGGCGGGAATGGCGTCCTGCAGGCTGTAGAGGTCGAAGAGCCTGCCGCCGTCGCAGAGCAGGTCGCCCGTGAAGGCGAAACGCCGCCCCTCAAGATCCATGAGGTATGTCACGCTGCCGCGAGTGTAGCCCGGAGTATCGAGCACACGGATCGGCACTCCGTTCCAGTCCAATCGATCGCCGTCTCTGGCGGTCGCAGATACCGCGATCGGTTCGCCGAGAAGCTTGCTGGTCTGCTGAGCGTAGTCGTGGAAGCGTTTCTGCGCGAACTCGGACCAGAACTGCGCGGCCTGCGTGAATTGTTCGGCCTCGGCCGCCGGCACGATGGCTTTGGCTCCGCCGGCCACCAGAGATCTTGCGGCCCAAGCCGCATCGCGGCGCGCATGGGTCAGCAGGACCGTATCGGCCGCAGGCGGATTCTCGCGAGGATCGCCGTAGATTGAAAGCGTTTTGCCGTCGCGTGAAACCAGCACTCCGTTTACAGCGCCTCGCACCACGCGAACCTGCTTGCCCAGCTCTTCGATCCGGGACTCACCCGCACGTGTCGGACCGGCATTCAACACAGCGAGCATCGCAACGATGCCTGCGGTCAGTTGGATTTTCGAGTGATTCATCGAATGCCACCTTCTGTTGCCTGTGGGTTCATTCGGACGTTTTCGCGTGCTGGATCTCGGAAGGTCACCGGACATGGGCGGGAAAGTGCTGGACGGTCGCGGTCGTTGGATTGTCGATGTGCCCGGCAAGCATGTCAATCATCGGCCTCGCCCATTTCCCGAGCGTCCGTAATTCGCCACAATACTTCATACTGCACGTGAGACAATTCGCTGACGATTTCACCAATCGACGAGACTTGCGTTATGAAATTCGATTTCAGACCCGCCATGATTGCAGCCTGGGCAACGGCACTGTTGTGCTGCGCGCCGGTGCGAGCCGAGATTCCGCGTCCCGAACATCCCCGCCCGGACTTCCAGCGCGATACGTGGCTGAATCTGAACGGCGAGTGGCAGTTCGAGATCGATGCGAAGGCCGACGGCGAGGCTCGAGGCCTGATGACCGGACGCGATCTGTCCGGCAAGATCACTGTGCCCTTCTGCCCGGAATCCAAACTGTCGGGCGTCGGCGTAACCGACTACATGCCGCACGTCTGGTATCGCCGCATGTTTCAAGTGCCCGATTCCTGGAACGGGCAACGCGTGCTGCTGAACTTCGGCGCGGTGGACTATCGCGCAAAGGTCTGGTTGAACGGCACTCCGATCGGCGAGCACGCGGGCGGCTACGTTCCCTTTACCTTCGACGTGACCGACACGGTGAAGGGCGGCGACAATGAACTGGTCCTGCACGTCATCGACGAGCTGCGATCGGGCCTGCAGCCCGGCGGGAAGCAGACGCACGGGGTGAGCGAAGGCTGCGTCTACACGCGCACAACGGGTATCTGGCAGACGGTCTGGCTGGAAGCGGCCGGCGCGGCCTATGTGCGAGAATTCTCGGCGGTGCCCGATCTGGACGGCGGACGGGTGTTCCTGCAGGCCTCGGTCAGCGGCCCGCAGAAAGACGCGCGAGTTCGCGTTCGTGCAATGGCCGAAGGCAAACAGGTCGCTGAAGAGATCGTGCCCGCGGTCTGGCGAAACACCATGGCCATGCTGAAACTCGAACGCGTCGTCGCCTGGGAACCGGGCAAGCCGTTTCTTTACGATCTGACCATCGAGACGATGCAGGGCGACAAGGTCGTGGACTGCGTGCACAGCTATTTCGGACTGCGCAAGATCTCGATCGAGGGCAACCGGTTCCTTATTAATGGAAAGCCCGTTTTCCAGCGGCTGATTCTGGACCAGGGATTCTATCCGGACGGCATCTATACCGCGCCGACCGACGAAGCGCTGCGACGCGACGTCGAGCTGTCGATGGCCGCGGGCTTCAACGGAGCGAGGCTGCACCAGAAGGTGTTCGAACCGAGGCTGCTGTACTGGGCCGACCGGCTCGGCTACCTGGTTTGGGGCGAGTTCCCGAGCTGGGGCATCAATCTCAGCAAACCCGAGGCGATGGTCGCTTTCGTAGATGAATGGCGAGAGGCGCTTCGCCGCGACCGGAATCATCCGGCAATCATCGGCTGGTGTCCGCTGAACGAAACGGGAACCGAGGAGTACATCGCGTGGATGGAACGTCTCCTGGCCGCAACACAGACGATGGACCCGACGCGTCCGTTCCTCGACTCGAGCGGCTACACGCATTTCCTCGGCGAAACCGATGTCTACGACGCGCACGATTACGAAGGCGATCCGTTGCAGTTCCGCAATCGCTATAACCTGTTCAGCCTGACGGGCGAGAATCCGTTCAACAACAACCCGCAGGATCCGAGGAGCCGTTACCGCGGCCAGCCGTATTTCGTCAGCGAGTACGGGGGCATCCGCGTGCGCACGGATCGCGACACCGGCGCGGGCTGGGGCTATGGCGGCCAGAGCCTTGACGTGCCGACGTTCCTCAAACGATACCAAGGATTGACCGACGCGCAGCTCGACAATCCCAATATCTTCGGCTTCTGCTACACGCAGTTGACCGACATCGAGCAGGAGCAGAACGGCGTCTATTTCTACGACCGGCAGCCGAAGTACGATCCGGCGCAGCTGCACGCCATCAACAGCCGGCCAGCGGCGTGCGAGACTCAGCCGCCGCGCATCCGTCACCTGAAATGGCAGACGGTCGTGCCGACTTCCGAACGGACGAAACAGGAGTGGCGGTACACGACCGCAGATCCCGGAGACCGCTGGACTTCGCCTGACTTCGACGATGCGTCGTGGCAGAAGGGCCCGGGCGGCTTCGGCACAGCGAGCACCCCCGGCGCAATCGTCGGCACTGAATGGAAGACGAACGATATCTGGATCCGCCGTCATTTTGTGATCGAGAAGGCGATTCCCGCATTGGCCGGCCTGCGGGTCCACCACGACGAAGACGCGCAGATTTTCGTCAACGGAACCAAGGTCGCCGAGCTTGGCGGATTCGTCGGCGGCTACTCCACATTCCTCAACGAAGAACTGCCGAAAGCATTGCGGCAGGGCGACAACGTGATTGCGATCCATTGCCGGCAGACGGCCGGCGGCCAGTTCATCGACGCCGGCGTTGACGTGGCGGCGGAGAGCGGCGGCGCGAATCGCTGAGACACGCCGATCGATGCGGCAGAGCAAAAGAATAAGCTGACGGATTCGTTCGTGTGCCACTTTCACGACCAATAAGTAGGCCGTGCCGCACTGCGAGGTTGATGTAAGGATTCGTTTGCTGGCAAGCAATTGACGACTTGTTCAGATTGTTGTTTCGCGAACCCCTGGGTTCGCGGCAAATACTGGACCATTCCTCTGACTTTCAAGGTTAACCAATGAGCGCTGACGCAAAACTCGCAGAATTGAAGATCGAACTGCCTCCCGCACCGAAACCCGCCGGCGTTTACAAACCCGCGCTGGTTCAGGGCAGCCTGATCTACGTATCGGGGCACGGACCGATGAAAGCCGACTCGACATTCATCACCGGACGAGTCGGTGCGGACATGACGCTCGAAGACGGCAAGAACGCCGCACGACAGACCGGCCTGTCAATTCTCTCGACATTGCGCCGCGAACTCGGCAGCCTGGACAAGGTGCTCCGCGTCGTCAAGGTGCTGGGCATGGTGAACAGCACGTCCGATTTCACGGCACATCCCCAAGTTATCAACGGCTGCAGCGAGTTGTTCGCGGACATCTGGGGACCGGATCACGGCGTCGGCGCTCGCAGCGCCGTCGGCATGGGTTCGCTCCCTTCCAATATCGCGGTCGAGATCGAGGCCATTTTCGAATTGGCTTGAGGTGCGACGATGACCGAGACAGCGCGGCCGTGGTATGAGGTGGTCGATCCGCGGGAGATCCCAACGCCCGCGCTGCTCGTCTACCCGGAACTCGTGGCCGCCAACGTGCGGCGATTGATCGAGATCGCCGGCGGAACCGAGCGGCTCCGGCCGCACGTCAAGACGCACAAGATGGCCGATGTCGCGCGTCTGCAGGTATTCATGGGCATCACGCGTTTCAAGTGCGCGACGATCGCCGAGGCGGAGATGCTCGCCGAGTCCCGAGCGCCGGACGTGCTGCTGGCCTACCCGCTCGTCGGTCCGCAACCCGCCCGCGCTGCCCTGCTGGCTGCCCGCTTCCGCTCGACCCGCTTCTCTTTCCTGGCCGACGATGCGGCCGCGATACGCTGCCTGTCGGACGCGTTTGCCGCGCGCGGGGATGTCGCAGATGTCCTGCTCGATCTGAACGTGGGCATGGATCGAACGGGAGTCGATCCGACACTGCCCACAGCGATGGAACTCTATCGCCTGCTGAGCAACTTGCCCGGTGTCAGACCCGGCGGGTTGCACGCCTACGACGGCCATATTTCCGATACAGATCTCGCGCGCCGCACGGAACTGTGCGACAAGGCGTTTGAACCGGTCCAGCGGCTTGCACAGCAGATCGGCGCCGAGGGGCTCGCGATGCCCCGCATCGTTGCGGGCGGCACGCCGACGTTCCCGATTCACGCGCATCGAGCGAACGTCGAGTGCAGCCCGGGAACGTGCATTTTCTGGGACTTTGGCTACTCGGACAAACTGCCCGATCTCGTGTTCGACTACGCTGCCGTGCTGATGACTCGCGTCGTGAGCCGTCCTTCGCCCGCGCGCGTCTGCCTCGACCTTGGCTACAAGGCGGTCGCCGCCGACCAACCCCAGCCTCGAGTCCGCCTGCTGGAGGTCCCCGATGCCGAATTCATCACGCACAACGAAGAGCATCTGGTGTTCGATACACCGCGGGCCGATCAGTTCCCCGTCGGCAAAGTGTTGTACGCGGTGCCTCGCCACATTTGCCCCACGGTGGCACTACATCGCGAGGCGTACGTCGTGCGTGACGGCGCAGTCGTCGGCACGTGGCCGGTTACCGCACGCGACCGGCGATTGACAGTTTGAGCCCATCGATCAATGTGATACATGAGCCGCGAATTTCGCGGACGTGTTTTCATCCGTGAAAATCAGTGCCCATCCGTGGCCTCTTCTCTTCACAGGGAAATTAACCACAGAGGACACAGAGCACACAGAGGCCGGCAAAAGAACGAATGTCGTGACCTCCGTTTTGGGTGCCACGGGTGGCTCGTCCAACCGTGTGAACTGCGAGTGTGTCTTGAGTTGTTCAAACGTGTTTTCATCCGTGAAAATCAGTGCCCATCCGTGGCCTCTTCCAGGAGCAATCCCCATGCAGTTTCAGCCAAACCGATCGACAGCATCCTCGACCGAAGGCCGCCCGCGCGTTGAATCGCGACTGTCGCGGCGCAGCCTGCTGGCCGCATCGGCGGCCGGGACGTTCATGAGCCTGGCTGCCGGGCCTGCAATTTCTTCGGCCGAAGAAAAGCCGGCCGGCAGCGTCCGCCCGAACCGCATCGCGGTATCGACCTATTCTTACTGGCGATTCCAGGACGACACAAAGCTGCCGATCGAAAAGTGCATCGATCTTGCAGCGGATCAGGGTTTCGACGGCGTCGAGATCCTGCACATGCAGATGGAAAGCGAGCAACGCGGCTACCTGCAGAAACTCAAGCGGCGGGCCTTCACGCAGGGCCTCGACCTGTGCGGGTTCTCCACTCACCAGACCTTTGTCTCGCCCGACCCGGCCGTGCGCAAGAAGAATATCGACCACACGCTGAACTGCATCGAATTGGCCTACGAAATGGGCATCCCCACGGTGCGAGTGAACACGGGCCGGTGGGGTACGTCCAAGGACTTCGACGAGTTGATGAAGAACAAGGGGATTGAACCGCGACTCGAGGGTTACTCGGATGACGACGGTTTTAAATGGGTGATCGATTCGCTGGGGGAGTGCATCAAGAAGGCCGAGGAATGCGGCGTCGTGCTGGGCCTGGAGAATCACTGGGGACTCGGCCGAACCGCGGCGGGTGTAAACCGCATCGTGGATGCAGTGAACTCGCCCTGGCTCCAGATCACGGCCGACACGGGCAACTTTCTGGATAACACCTACGAACAACTCGACCAGATCATGCCGCGCGCCGTGCTTGTTCAGGCCAAGACCTATTACGGCGGCGGAACGTGGTACACGCTGGATATCGACTACGCACGAGTCGCGGAAATCCTGCGACGCCACAAATACCGCGGCTACATTTCGCTCGAATTCGAGGGCAAAGAAGACTACGCCACCGCGATCCCGAAGAGCCTCGCCGTATTGAGACAGGCTGTTGGTCGCGCGTGATTTCGCGTGTCTCGATGCGCGCAACAAGATAAAGAGGCCACGGATTGGCACGGATCAAACACGGATGAAGGCAAGCTCTTCCGCGCGACGTCGCGCCATGTGGATTGCCTGACTACCTGTTCGAAACGTGTCGCCGCGAACAGAACTGAGCAGACCGCTTCAAGCGGCCTTCGACAGCGGCGAGCCGGACGGAACAGGCAGCGCCTGGGTCGGGGGCGTTCGGCGGCGCCGGCTGATGGCAGCAACGTACAACACACCCACAAGAAACGGCCCGATGCTCTGAATCGGACGCATCGAGCTGCCCACACCAAATCCGAGCGTGAGCTTGCCCGAATTCGGCTGCGCCTTCGGAGCCACACAATCAACGAACAAACAGGCAGCCAATACAGCGATGAGGCAGCAGCCGGCCATTGCCCAGCGGGCTTTCCTTCCCGATCGAGCGACTCGCCAGCAGAGCCATGCGGCCGCGACGATAGCCGGCACGAACGCTACGGCCTTCGCGGCCGACATGAAGACCGAAAGGGCCGCGGGGTTGGTTTCCATCGTCGGCCGCCCGGCCGCGGAACCGGCGCCGATCAGAACGAGCATGTAGACGATGACACAGATCAGGAACAGCGACGGAGCTCCGAACACAAACGCGAGCCACGGATGACGACTCGCCCAAGTCGGCTTTTTGGCCGGAGGTGAGTTGGCTGAATCATCACGGTCAACAACCCGCAGAACTGCGTTGGAGTCCACGTTGCTCATTATCTCTTTCTCCTCGAGCGAGGCCGGGCGAGGTGCCAAAGGCCGTGTGTGCCGCCGGCTGCCACGCCGCGATTCGGGGGAATCCCCTTCTTGAATTTGGGCGGCAGAGTATCCCGTCGAACGCAATTTCCATCAAGACGAGTTCCCGCATCCGGAGACAGGCAACTCTCGGAAACTGGGAAAGACCGGCTGGATACGGATGTGCTCCCTTCGGGTCTCTGGATGCCGCGACCCGCGCAAGTCGCTATGCTTGACGGCAATTGATGTGCCAGCATGTCCCGGTCTGCCGGAACAGAACCGCGAGATACTCATCCCGCTTGAGAAAGGGCTGCTACCCGTGTCAAAAAACTGCACTCTCACGTTATTTTCTGCAGCGATCGCCATGTTGTTCACGCGATTGCCGATGACCGGCGGCGCCGAGACGGAGAAAGGTCGTATCTCGCTTTGGGTGGATCTGTATCAGGGCGAGCCGATCAGTTACGGCTCGGTGCTCGAGGATCTCGCCTCGGTGCAGGTCATATATCTCGGCGAGAGCCATTCGATCGAACGGCACCACGACATCCAGGCCCAGATCCTGGATGATCTGTGCAAGTCCGGCAGTCCGGTCGCACTGGCCATGGAGCAGATCGAGGCTTTCAACCAGCCTTCGCTCGACCGTTATTCGCGAGGCGAAATCGACTTTGACGAACTCGTCAAGGCAATCAAGTGGGACGAACGCTGGAACAACTACGCCCAGTACCGAGAAATCGTCGAAACCGCGCGGCGTCACAAAACGCCGGTCCTTGCTCTGAACGCAAGGGCCGAGACAATTCGCCAGGTGGCGCGCAGCGGCGGATTGGACAAACTTGACGCGGAACTTCGCAGGGAATTGCCCGCCGACGTGGAACTGCATGATCCTCTCTACGAAAAGCTTCTGAACATGCAGATGATGGTCCACATGTCAGCCTCACCCGAAAAACTGCGGCCTATGCTCGAGGCCCAGATGTGCCGCGACGAAATGATGGCCTCCGTGCTTGCCAACTACCTCAAGTCCGAAGAAGGCAAGGGACGCAAGGCGGTCGTGCTCTGCGGAGCGGGACACGCATCCTACGGATTGGGCACGGTGGCCCGCGTCCGACGACGGATGCCCGAATTGAAGGACCGTGTTGTCCTGCTGACTCAAAGCGGCGATCTGCAGCTATCACAAGAAGAGAAAGCAATGGCCCGGGAAGTCGATATCACTCACGAGCAGCTTCGCGAGATCGGACGGCCCATCGCCGACTACCTCCAGGTTCGCAGCCTGACGGAAAGCGATGACGCGAAATAGAGACCAGACCAACGCCGATGCGACAGCACAGTCCGTCACTCAACAGAGCGCGGAGAAGCACCGATGAAAGCGGCATTCACCGTCTGTATCTTGCTTGTCCTGTCATCGCCGGTTCGGAGTGCCGATGTGACGCCTTCGATTGCGGTGCGCGAGATCGGAATTCCGGTTCGGTCGGTGAATTGGGTGCATCTGCATGCGGGCCGCAACGGCGAGGGCGCTCCCTGCATTCTCGGCGTGATGGGTCAGTCGGCCGCCAACCTGTTCGTGCTGCAGATCGATCCGACGAACGGTTCGCTGCAGCAGTTTGTCGCCAAGGTGCCGGAAGCGAGTTATCCGACCGCCACGTTGATGAGCCGCAGCGGACTCCTCTACATCGGCGCAGCGTATGCCGGCCACCTGCTGTGCTTTGATGCGGCGAAGGGCGAACTGCGGGACTGCGGCGTGATTCACGCGGGAGCGGCCACGTTTCCGTGCCGCATGGACGAAGATGCGGATGGACGCATTTGGATTGGCAGTTATGGCACCGCGGACCTGACGAGTTATGACCCGCGGAACGGTCAATTCGAGCCGCGCGGCCGCATGGACGAAACCGACATGTACAACTACCCGCTGGTGAACACCGACGGGACAGTGGCCAACCTCGTGCGAGTGACCAAGCCGCATGTCGTCGTGTTCGATCCTCGCACGGGAAATAAGCAGACCGTTGGGCCGGTGACCGTGAAAGGCGAGTCCTCGCTGGAAATGCTGCGCGGCGTCGATGGCAAGCTGTACATCGTAACCGGTGCTCAGAAATTCCGCATCGAAGGCATGGCTGCCGTTCCGGTCGATGCAGTTCCAGCGGCGGCGACGAAACCGCCGCTGCCGGATGGGTCCACCTTTCGCTTCGCGGATCATGCCTCTCGCGAGTTGGTAGTTCGCACGTCTGCGGGCAAGGAGCAGACCTTCAAGCTTGCGTACGACGCCACGGGCACGGACATCTTCTATCTGCACGGGGGCCCGGACGGTTGCGTCTACGGATCGAGCGTCCTGCCGCTCGATCTGTTTCGTTACGATCCGGCCAGTTCCGCGCTGACCGACCTGGGCCGGTGTTCGGAATCCAACGGTGAACTGTATTCGATGGCCAATCTCGAGCAGAAGCTCTATCTGGCCGCTTATCCGGCGGCGCGGCTCTCGGTCTACGACCCGAAGTTGCCTTACAGTTTCGGCTCGGATGCGAATTCCAATCCTCGCGACCTTGGCCGCATGGATGATGTTTCCTACAGGCCGCGATCGAGTCTTGCCGGTCCGCTGGGGCGAGTCTGGGTCGCGTCGATTCCGGACTACGGCCGATGGGGAGGTCCTCTCTCGTGGTACGAGCCCGCGACCGGTGCAAAGAAGGCGTACAACTCAATCGCAGGCGATGCGAGTTGTTATACTCTGGCCCATTTGCCCGCGTGCGAGTGTCTGGCGGTCGGCACCAGTATTTCGGGCGGATCGGGAACTCAGCCGCGAGTTAGCCAGGCACAGTTGTTCCTCTGGGATTTTCGCCGAGAACGCAAGCTCTGGGAAGGCACGCTTGATCGTCCGGTCTCCGCGTTCAACGCGCTGCTGGCTTTACCGAGCGGCCAACTCCTGGGAACCGTGGTCGGGGGCGACAAGCCCGAGTTGTTCGTCTTCGATCCGGCATCGCGGACTTTTGTCCGCCGCATGGATACGCCTCCGGGGACTCCGCTGGATCTCGGCCTGCAGATCGGGCCCGACGGCGGGGTTTACGGCTTCACATCTCAACGGATTTATCGTCTCGATCCGCAGAATTGGAACTTAGCGGAGATCTCGCACGGGACGTATGCCGTTGCCGGCCCCA
This sequence comes from uncultured Planctomycetaceae bacterium, assembly GCA_903863885.1. Classification (GTDB taxonomy): domain Bacteria; phylum Planctomycetota; class Planctomycetia; order Pirellulales; family Pirellulaceae; genus CAIPEB01. The sequence goes on from CAIPEB010000768.1 coordinate 64,142, forward strand.
TTATTGGCAGCGAGATCTACTATTCCGTCGGGCCGCGTCTTTACGCGGCGACAATCATCAGCTCGGCAAAGCCGTAGCCGCACAGACAGCGCGGATTCAGCGACACCTCCGGGCGCAGCAGGCGAGTTTCTGTGAGAAACCGCAAGTCGGCGCACTCGTCGTTTTTCTGAACTATGGTTGTATGGGAAACTCGCTCCCGCAGCGAAGTGGTACAACCCTACGCAATCCGCTTGAGTCACAAGATGCAAGATGTCCGCATTCGCCGCGACTAACCGGTCGCTCGCAGCCTCTCCGCAGATCAACGTGATTCCGGCCGACGACCGCATCCGGCTCCCGGAACCCGAGTCGCTGCGTGAAGGGGAGTTGGCGGAACCGTCTGAGCAACTGCCGGACGGCAAACGCGGTCTTGTGAAGCGCGGGGCCATGCAGGGAGGCGCGGGGTGACAACAGTCGAGCGAGCCTGCGAATTCGCCGACGCGTTTGTCGCCCAAACGGTCATGCCGGGCGGAGCGGCACCGCCCTCAACAGGCGGCAGAACACCCAGCGCGATCGGGGACTACCACCTGACTCGCCGCCTCGGGTCGGGCGGCTGCGGAGAAGTCTGGCAGGCCACGGCCCCCGGCGGACTTCCCAAGGCAATCAAGATCCTGCATGGACGCTTCGACGGCAAGCAGGCGGAAACGGAGCTGAGGTCGCTGGAAAAAATGCGATCAGTCCGTCATCCGTTCCTGTTGAGCATCGAGCGTATCGAGATCGTTGACGGCCGGCTGATCATCGTCACGGAATTGGCCGAGAACAGTCTCAAGGATCGCTTCGAGGAGTTGCAGGAACAGGGGAAATCGGGCATTCCCCGCAAAGAACTGCTGGGGTACCTCCGCGACGCAGCTGACGCGCTGGACTTTCTCTGCGAGCAGCATGGCCTGCAGCATCTTGACGTGAAACCTGCCAATTTGCTGCGGCAGGGCAACCGCATCAAGGTCGCCGACTTTGGTGTCGTCAGGGAATTAGACGGAATCGGTGACTCGCCGGCCAGCGGTTTCACTCCGCTTTTTGCGTCTCCGGAACTCATCCGGGGACGACCGTGCCGGAACAGCGACCAATACGCATTGGCGGTCGTTTACCAGACGCTTTTGACCGGCCAGCCGCCATTTGCGGGAATTAGTGCGGCGCAGGTGGTTGCCCGGCACTTGAACAACTTGCCTGACATTTCATCGCTCCCCGCTGCGGATCAACCGGCAATCGCACGAGCACTATCCGTGAGGCCTGCCGACAGATTCGACAGTTGCCGGCAGTTCGTCGATGCACTGTGCGCACAGCCAGACGGAACAACGCATGTCGATAGCGTCGGCAGTTCCCCTCTCCGGCAAAGCCTCCCGCACCGTCACGATTCGGCATCTGTTCCCGAGCAGTCGAACGGCACAACGACGCGAACCGGATGTGAAAGACGGATTGTCAGTCTGCCGCGAAGTCGCGGGAATCGACAGCGACCGCGCCATCGACAAACTGGCCGATGGCGACGCGACGACCACCAAGACGACCGCGCGGCTGCGCACTCGCTCCGATGCGAAGCGGCACTAAGGAATCCGGAATGAACCGATCGGGGCCCGAGCGCACTGGGCGCTCCGGCTCACACGAACTTCAATTCGACCTGCAGCGTCTCGCCCTCGCCGAATTCGACATCTTCCTTCAGCGCGAGCCGCACGTCGCGCCCCGACTGGCGGACCTCCGCGTCCAATTGGCGTTCGCCCAACCGCACGACGGCGGTTGCCGGTTTGTCGTTCTCAAGCGCAAAGACGAGTTCGCGTACCCGCATGCGTCCGTAGCGCACCTCGATCCGCTCGGTCTGGATCTTGTCCTTGCGCTGCTGCACGAACAGACCCCACGCTTCCGGCGCAGTGAAGAACGAACGATGGTTTTCGGGCTGCCATATCGGCTTGAATCCGATGATTCCGAGAGGCCCTTCGAGCACAAGTCCCTGGCTCGCGATGAGCAGCGACCACGAACTCATGGCTCTCGCATAGAACTTGCCGCATTCCAGCTCGTTGTAGGGATTGCCGCCCGGACCTGAGTTCAATCCCTCGCGCAAACGGCCGTCGTAGCGGCTGCGCGCCATGGCCACGATGCGCCGGGCTTCGTCGATCAGACCTTCGTAGATCATTGCTCCGGCTGCAGCATACTCGATGCCCGTCCAGACTTCGTCGGCGTATTCGATGAACGGCTTCGGACGACCGCCCTTCGGCCAAGTGCAGATCAGGAGTCCGCCTTCGTCATCCGGCACGTAACGACGCGGCACCTGAGCGACGCCGGCGAACTTATCGCGGAAGTTGTATTTCATGACCGCCTGCAGCGCGGACTTCACGCGATCGGCCGGATAGAGATATCCGAGGCCGAGCATGTGTGCCCACCACTGCCCGAGCAATTGATCCGCGTGGCATCCCGAGTTGTAGTCTCGCTGCGGCGTCGGGCCGGGCAACTGGATGTAGTACTCGCCATTCCAGAGTTTCTCGTTCTGGTTCTTCGACCCGGCCTCCCTGACGGTGCGCCATCGCCCGGCGCTTTCGGCATCGTCCATCACCAGCGCCATGCGTTCCGACGCGGCGAGTGCCGACAGGTACTGGGAACCGATGAAGGTGTTCGCACCCGATACGGCCGTGTCGTACGTGTTCCACTGGTCGCCGGCAGGCACCCCGTCGCGGTCCGAATCGATCGCCTTGATCAGCCAGTCCGTTGCCTTCTTGACGCCCGGCCAGATCTTCTGAAGGAAGCTCTTGTCGGCGCACATCTGGTATTCGCGATAAGCCGCTTCGATGCACGCGCAATGGCCGTCGATGAACGCATTGTGAGGACCGTGTTCGCGATGCGACGTTTCGCCGTCGGCGTGCAGGAAAGTGATGAAGTTCGAGATCCGCATGTTGCGGCCGACTTCAGGGAACAACCGGGCGTGACTCTGAGCGTAGTTCCAGACATGTGTGCAATTCAGCGGGCAGCAACCGTAGCACCCCTCAAAGCCGCCGAAGTATCCGTCCTCGGACCAGAAACAGGTCGGCCCGCGCGTGATCACGCTCTGCGAGGTCATCGCGTCCAAGAACTCCTCGGGGAGATTGGATTGATACACGGTTTCGTGATACTGCCGCGTCCTCGCTAATAGCGCAGGAAAATTCTCAGCGACGTAACGATTCACATCGGCCGCATCGCGCCAGCGCGAACCATACCAGTTTCCGCGATGCTGAAATCTCCGGGCATTCGGGAAGTGCCAAGTCAGAATGAACGTCACCGATGCGGTTTCGCCCGGTTTCAACTGCAGCGGCGCTGCCAGGACTCCGTTGATGGTTTCACCGCCCGGACTGACGCACTCGGCCGGAAATTTCTCCGCGCTCAGGTTCTGAATGAAATCCGCGAGTTGCTCAGGCTTCGTCCATGCCGACGAGGCAGCGGCCTTCGGATCGAGGACCGAGATCGCGAGTGTCCCGATATCCGCTCCGCCGGCAAACATGCGCTGGCCGGTTCCCAGTTCCGAACCGCGTGCGGCGGCCAGCAGCGACGTGCCCCAAGACCACGGGAGGCCGCCCGCCATCACCATCACTATGCGTCCCTTGCCGAGCGGGCCTTCGATGACCAGCGGATCTCCGCCGGGCGAGGTCACGATGGCGCGGTAGCCGTGAGCGCCGTTCTCGAAACCCGCGATGCGAGTGTACCGCGAGACGGCCCAGGGCTTCGCTTGCTCACCCGCCGCGCCTTCGGGCCGCAGATTCAGCGATTTGTCGGCCGGCAGCGAAACCGCTTCAGCGCCCGTGTGCGTCAACTCGATCGAGCGGGCAATGGACTCGATCGGCGAACGCCGTTTCAAGAAGGGCTCGGGGGAGATATCCGTGAACACGATTTGATCCACATTGATGTGCCCCCACGCCCCCGAGGCTAGATCGAGGATCTCGATGACCGCTTCCCGTCCGCGGAACTCGGCCACGTCCCAGCGTTCCGGTTCAAGCGCTTCGCGATCCTTGCCGGACGCGCTGCGGACGACTTTTCCATCGACCTTCAAACGCACCGCGGTCTGTTCCGGTGCCGAACCGCCGCCGATCAGGAATCCGATGAACCGCCGCTGAATGCGGAATGGCTTCGAAGTAGCCGTCCCCTGGGGCAGATCGCCTGCGATGAACGTATTCACCAGTCCCCGCCCCTCAAAACCGGTCACCTGCTGCTGGCCGGATTCGGTGCCATGCGAGGGCCCCTTGCCGAAGGCTTCTCCCGTGAGGCTCCATCCCGGATAGTCACTCTTCTCGAAATCCTCAAACACCTCGCCGACGGCGGACAGGTCCGGGTTTTCCTTGCGGAACATGCGAACCGCGGCGAAAAATCCGGGGCCGACTCCATCGACCAGTACTGCGCCGCCCTCCGCCGCAACACTCGCTGCGACCTGAGCGAAATCGTTGGTCAGTTCCGACATCCCCGTGAACCAGTAAGTTTCAGGCCCCGGGACTTCTCGACCGCTCGCGTCCCGCACGATCACCGCGCCCGAGCGCACGGGATCGTCCTGCCGATCCATGGCAATCATCGTTGAACTGCCGTCACGCACCACGCGATTGCGATTGCCGCCGTAACCGGCTGCCCGCGTGCCCACGATCTCGGCGGACTGTTGGCTGCCCACCGCGTTCTGCTGCGATGCGATGAGACTCACTTCCGCGGGAGTCTGTCCCCTATTGCGGGCCGTAAATCGGAAGATCGCGCAAGGGATGGCGGAATTCGCGGCGTCGAGCGGAATCATCGGACTGAAAGCTTCGAGTTGAACATCGACAGGCAACGCGGCATCGGAGTACATGAGACGGGCAATCGGATATCCACCTTCGTACTCCAACGATTCGACGGCTTTTAGACCGCCAGCGGTTTGCGTCTGCAACGCGCGCACCACAGGCGCCGCGGAACCGTTTCGCGCGCTCACCGCAAAGAAACAATCGGGTACGGAGCGCTCGTTCAAGTTATTGAAAATCTGCCAGACGGACAGCCGCCCGTGCCCGTCCAGCCATACAGTCCCGGTGCCGATACCGCCAAGCGGCATCGCCACCGCCTCGAGGTGCTTGCCCCGATAGACTCGCGGCGGCGTCAGCGGATACAGACCCGTTGCAGGCTTGGGAGCTTCCGGTCGCGGCATTTCCCCGCCGATCGCGCGCGGCAGGCAGGTCTCGATCATCGCTAATTCGGCGCCCGTTACGGCCACGAGTTCCAGAAACTGCCGGCGGCTCATGGAGACAGTTGGTTTCGGGCAGCAGCGACCGGCGCAGCATTGCGGTTCGTTCGACACGGGAAGCTCCCTGTATTAGCAAGGTGGTAGTAGTCTGGGGTCCGGAGAAAAAGAGGCCACGGATTTTCACGGATGAAATACGGATCCGATTGCTGTTGGTTCGAGGCTCACCGGTATCCGGCTACCGGGCCCATGATATCGCGCAAAGAGTCGGGAATCAGCCAGGAATGCGCGTGGAGTCGCGCAACCCGTGGATTTCGTTGTCGCCGGAATTTCAGCAGGGAGCGGCGCGCGGTAGAGTACGCGGGTTGCCGCGCGGAGCGAGGTGTGTCCGCGCTGGCAGCTTCATTCACCATGAGCCTGGCCGGGAGTTACGCATGACCGGATTCTCACCGCGGTTTTCGACGCTCCGTTCGCTGCGCACAAGCGCAACCGGGACCGTCGCCATTGCGACGCTCGTTTCGGTGGTTCTCTCCGCAACGATGTATGCCTGCAGCGCTGCGGAGGGCGGAGCGACGGCACCACTTGCGGCGAGCGACGCGGATCTGGCCGTCGTGCGGTCCCGTCTGCTTGAGCCCTATCGTGACCCCGTGTCGGCATCGCAAGCGCGAACGCTGGTGAAGTCCCAGCGAGCCGACGGCAGTTGGCCGGACGTCAACTACGAATCGAAGGAACGATCCGGCTGGAAGACCACGCGGCACCTCAGTCACGTGCTGAGCCTGGCGCGAGCGTACAAGTCGCCCGACTTAAAGTCGCCGGACAAAACCGAACTGAAAAAGGCCGTGAACCTCGGCCTCGACTATTGGCTGGGCAAGGACTTCAAGAACTCCAACTGGTGGCACAATCAGATCGGCGTGCCCGGAGCACTGGCTCCGATCCTGCTGTTGCTCGACGAGGAACTGAGCGAGGCGCAGCGTGCGAAAGGAATCGAAATCCTGAAGCGAGCGGATTTGAGCATGACGGGCCAGAACCTCGTGTGGCTCGCACAGATCGTCGCTTCGCGGGGCATACTCGAACGCAACGCGAATCTGGTGAGTGCCGCATACGCCCGCATCGCCGAGGAGATTCGCACGTCGCTCGAGGAAGGAATCCAGCCCGATTTCAGTTTCCACCAGCACGGACCGTGCCTCTACAGTCACGGCTACGGTGCCGGGTTCGCATCGGATTGTTCGGAGACGGCCGTACGACTGGCGGGAACGCGTTTTGCTTTTTCGCAGGAGAAGATCGCGTTGCTCACGCATCTCATTCTGGATGGACATCAATGGCTGGCGCGGGGCAGCACGCCGGACTACGGAGCGATCGGGCGTCAGACATCCCGGCCTTCTCAATCCGTGCGTTATCTCTCCCGGGTGGCCAGGAACATGATCAAGCTCGATACGGGGCGTCAGGCTGAATTCGAGGCCCTGGCCGCGCGGAGCGAAGGGCAGGCGGCGCCGGCGCTGTCGGGGAACCGGCACTTCTGGTGCTCGGACACGATGGTCCATCATCGCGAGGCGTATTTCACGTCGGCCCGCATGTATTCGCGGCGGATCGTCAACACCGACGGAGTATCCAACGGCGAAGGCCTTCTGAACCATCACATCGCGGACGGATGCAACCTGCTGATGCGAACGGGCGATGAATACTCGGATATTTTTCCGGCGTGGAACTGGGAGATGATTCCCGGCACCACCGTGGAACTCAAGGGCAAGCTGGAGGGTTCACCTCGTCGCAAGGGAGAAACCGATTTTGTCGGAGGCGTGTCGGACGGTGAATACGGCGCCGCTTCGTTCGACTTGCGGCGAGGCCCGCTCAGTGCGCACAAGTCGTGGTTCTTTTTCGACGACCAGTATGTGTGCCTTGGTGCCGGAATCACTTGCGATTCGGAAAGACCGGTCATCACCACGCTGAATCAATGCCTGCTCCGTGGAGACGTCACGGTTTGCGAAAAGGGCCAGACGCGGAAACTCCAGCCCGGCGAAACCGCACTGCAGGGGCCCGCGTGGGTATACCACGATCAGGTCGGCTACTTCTTTCCTGCGGCTGCGCAAGTGCGAATCCGAAGCGGACCCCAGACGGGATCCTGGCATTTGATTGCCAGCGAGGACCCGGATCGCCCGGTTGAAAAGGATGTTTACTCGCTGTGGATCGAGCACGGCACCAAACCGGACAACGGTAAGTACGTCTACATCGTTGGGCCCGGCATGCCGCTGACACTGGCCGCTGCCGAATCCCGGCAAGGCGCCGTTGAAGTGCTCGCCAACGAATCGCGTCTGCAGGCCGTCCGCCACGCGGAGTTGGATGTTGTCGCATCCGCCTTCTTCGAGCCGGGGGAGTTGCGGATCAACGACCGTTTTGCGGTGCAAGTGGATCAGCCATGCCTGCTGCTGCTCCGAAAGCTGCCGGGGCGTTTTGCCGTAACGCTGTCGAACCCCAGGAATGAGGCAGTCTGCATTGAAGTCCGCATAACGGCCGGCGGCCAGACCCTGCAATCCAAGGTCGAACTGCCGGGCGGAATGGAGGCCGGCCGCAGCGTAACGACGGAATTGCAGCCGGAGAAGTGAATCGCCGGGTCGATCGCGTTGAATCAACTGCTCCGCATCGATCTTCGCAGCGGGCCCGGGATGAACCGTTCGAGTTCGCGCCCTTTCAGAAGCGTGGCGGCACTGTAGAATGAGCGGGCACGATGTGAATCGCACCCGAGGTGCGGCATCGGGCAGCGTCCGGCGCTCGGTGCCTAAGTGCGAAAATTCTCCAAGTGGCTCATCTCCTGGTTTGTTGCACTCGCCGTGCTCATCCTGCGCACGACTTGCCGAACGCGGTTGTACAACGACCCGCGCGACCGACTCCGGGCCGAATCGCAGGCATACGTGTATTCGGTGCTGCACGCGCACCAGATCGCGGCGATCATCGGAGGTGAACCGGGAACCGGCGCGATGGTGTCCCGTTCGGCCGACGGGGCACTCCTGGTGCCGAGCCTTCGCGTGCGGGGAATCGTCCCGATTCGCGGTTCCGGCCGGCGTCACGGTGAGGACAAGGGCGGGTCGACGGCCCTGCATCTGTTGATCGATCACGTCCGTTCGGGCAAGCCCGCATACCTTGCCGTGGACGGCCCGCGCGGCCCGAGAAATCAAGTGCAGAAGGGCATCGCCGTTCTATCGCAGCGCAGCCGCGCGGCGGTGCTGAATATCGTCATGGTGCCCACCCGGCGCTGGATCTTTGCGAAAGCGTGGGACCGATTCCAGATCCCCAAACCATTCTGCACGATCCACGCATATTTCGGCGAACCGATCCTGCCCGACAAAAATGAGCCGGTGGATCAATATCGAATCCGTATCGAAAAGTCGCTCAACGAACTCGAAGAAAAACACGATCCGGATGAAGCCCGCCTCTGCCGGTCCACGGCGCGAAAACCGGCGTGATTTCTGCATACCGTTTGAACCGCCGCGCGGTTATCATAATACCGCGCATCGCGGGCAGAACGCGTCGCGCACCCTGCAGATCGAACACAGGCCGAAATCGAACGAATAAGGAAGGTGGGCATGTCGGAATCCGAACGAGCTGTAAATCGTCGCAGTTTTCTCGAACGCTCCCTGGCCACTGGCAGTGCCGCTGGTTTGATGCTCGGCACGGGACTGGCTCGCGCGGAAGAGCAACCGCCGCAGGCCGCTCCGGCACCCGCTCCGGCGGAACCGGCCAAGCAGCTGCCCTTCGGCATGATCGGCAAAGCGAAAATCAGCCGCGTTCTGCTGGGCGGCAACCTCATCGGGGGCTGGATGCACGCGCGGGACCTGAAGTATGTCGGTTCGTTGTTCCGAGCCTACGCCACTGAAGAGAAGATCATCCAGACGCTCGCCGTCGCCGAGCAGAACGGCATCAATACCGTATTCGAAACCGGCGCCGATTACATCGCGAAGTACAACCGCGAGCACGGCGGCAAGATGCAGTTCATTCCGCACATTGAGGTGAGCAGCGGCCAGAGCGAAACCACGCTGAAGGAACACATCCAGAAGCAGGTCGATTCGGGCGCGGTTGCTCTGTACGTGTGGGGCGTGTCGGCCGACCGCCTGATTCAGGCCGGCGACGTAGCGCAACTGGCCAAGGCCGTCGAACTGGCCAAGAAACACGACTTGCCCGTTGGCGTCGGAAGCCATTCGCTGCTGGTGACCAAGGCCTGTGAAGAACACAACATTCCATGTGACTATTACGTCAAGACGTTCCACAACGACGACTATCCTTCCGCTACGCCGAAAGACAAACGCAAGGAATTCATCTGGCTCGACGGCGGCGAGGGGTGGTACGACAATATGTGGTGCATCAACCCGCAGGAGACGGCTCAATTCATGCAGACCGTCAAGAAGCCGTGGGTCGCATTCAAAGTGCTGGCCGCCGGTGCCTACCTGCCGCGTCAAGGATTCGACTTCGCCTTCGAGAACGGCGCCGACTTTATCGCGGTCGGAATGTTCGACTTCCATATCGCCGAGAACTGTGAACTGGCGGCTAAAGTCCTGCGTCGCCAGCAGAATCGGGCTCGACCTTGGATGGCATGAGCCGCCGGCCGTCCGTCTGCGGCTTTTCCCTGAGTCGGTGCTGACGCAAGCGATACAGCACATAGCTCAGAACAGCCGCGGCGGCCAAGCCGAACAGGATGCCCTTGACGTGTGACGCGAAGTGGAGGACGTCGGGGATGTTTTCGCCGAAATAATACCCGGCCAAGACCCACAGCGGCACGCTTAACAGCGCCGCCGTGCCGTCGAAGACCACCATCTTCCACCGGGGTGTGCGGCAGATTCCGGCGGCAATAAAGACGGCCGACCGCAGACCGGGCATGAACCGTGCGGCAAACAGCGTCTTTCCGCCATGCCGCGCAAACGTCTGCTCGGCCTTCTCCAGGCGGGCCGGAGAAAGGAGATGATTCAGGATCGGCAAGGCGATCACCTGCTGTCCATAGCGCCAGCCAAGCCAGAACACCATGAGGTCCGCCGTCATCACCGCCCCGTACGTCAGCGGAATCATCACGATCAGGCGACTCAGACTTCCGCCAGCCTCGGAACAGAAGAAACCGCCCAACAGCAGCGGTATGTCTTCGGGAACCGGAAGCCCGAAGCCGCTCAGCAGCAACACGATAGCAACGCCTATCTCCACGACGGCGAATGAGGAGATGAAAGTTGCGATTCCGTTCAACATCAGTCGCATCTGGAAATGTGGCTGGGGGGAGTGCGTGAGACTGCGGTCTAGCCCAAACGGCAGTCTCAGCCCCGGACGCCCTACAGCGTCGCTTTCAGGGTCACTTTCGGGAAGCACGATAACATTGGAAATATAGCGGGCCGGCCGAGTTCTTCCCAGGGGAATCGGCAACGCGGCCCCCCGCCACGTCATTCGATCAAGCGGGCCGGCGCGAGTCTCTCAATGCGGCTTGGCACCGCCTGAGGGTGAATTTTGCGGCGATTTAAACAGCCATCCGATCCCGGCCGCCAGGAGGATCAGCGTCAAAACTCCGAATACCAGCAGCGCCGGCCACTCGAATTGCTCCCATCCCAGGATCGCTCCGGGCTTGCCGAGCAGTTCCGGAATTCGATCGCTGAAGTAGAGAAAGGCAATCAACACACCGCCGATTGCCCCCCCCGCGATATAGCCCGTCGAGAGCAGCACGCCGGGAGTCAGTTCGGCTTCGGATTCGCTCGCCTCGGCCGAGGTCCCTCGGTTCTTGAGATCGGCAAGCCACCGAATCAAACCACCGACAAACACCGGAGCGGATGTTGAAAACGGCAGGTAGACCCCCACCGCGAACGGCAGCGACGGCACTCGCACCAACTCGAGCACAAGGGCGATGAACACGCCGAGCAATACCAGGGTCCATGGCAACTTCTGTGTCAGAATGCCATCGGTGATCATCGCCATGAGTTCGGTTTGCGGGGCTCCGTACTTGCGGACTTCCGATCCATCATCGCGTTTGTTCAACCGCCCGGTAATCCCGGGATCGACGAGGTATCGGATTTCTCCCTGATCGTCCACCAGATACTTGCCGCGCGGAATTCCCTTCTCCTGGCCGATCGCCTGATTGACCTGCCACACGTGATACGACGCCGGGTCGTCCGGCGCTTTGGCCATCTGCTTCAACTGCGAGACATCGGGACGATTCTCCTGAGCCAGACTCGGCAGGTTTTTCTTGCTGTACACGGTACTGGCATCGTTGAGCGCCAGAAGAATCGCACCAATTACCAGAGCCGACGAGACAGCCCCCGCAATGATCGCCCACTGCTGCGATCGCGGAGTCGCCCCCACGAGATACCCGGTCTTGAGGTCCTGGGAGGTCGTGCCTCCGTTGGACGACGCCACGCAGACTACCGCAGCCACCGTCAACGCAATCAGACGGTCCTCGGAAGAAGTCCATCCCAGCACGAGGAAGATCAGGCAGGTCAGCAACAAGGTCGCGACCGTCATGCCGGAAATCGGATTGGACGAAGACCCGATTTCGCCGGTCAGCCGCGATGACACCGTGACGAACAAGAAGCCGAATAACACGATCAGGACGGCGGCGATCAGACTGGGCCAACTCATCACACCGCCGACGGGCAGAGCCACCCAGATCACGGCGATCACTACCAGCGTCCCAATCGCCACGAACGAGATCGGCATGTCGCGGTCCGTGCGACGCCCCGCGGCTCCGCCGCTGACCGACGCCCGCAGATCACGCAACCCGGCAACCAGCGAACTGATGATAAGCGGAATAGCTCGACAGAGACTGATGATCCCGCCCGCTGCGACCGCTCCGGCCCCGATGTACAGCAGATAGGCCTGCCGCAATTCGGCACTGTTCATGTCGCGAATCAGCTTCGTTCCCGGATACAGAACCGTTTCCAGCGGGTCGCCGAAGAAGTGGATTGTGGGGACGAACACGAGGTACGATAAAATGGCTCCGGCAAGCATCGTGCAGGAAACTCGGGTTCCGATGATGTAGCCGACTCCCAGCAGCATCGGACTCACTTCGATCGCAGGTTCCGCTCCCTTGAGCCAACTCAAGAGATGACTCGGAACTTCCTTCCAGAGACGCAGACCCTGCATGAGGAACTGGTAGACGAAGGCCAGTCCGAACCCTGTGAAAACGGTCTTGGCGCTGGTGCCGCCTTCTTCGCCGACGATCAGCACGTCGGCACAAGCAGTCCCCTCCGGGTACTTCAGAGTGCCGTGCTGCTTCACGATGAATGCCCGGCGCAGCGGAATCATCATGAGGATTCCCACGATGCCTCCGAGCACCGAGACCACCATCACTCGCTGCACATCCATGTCGAATCCGAGCAGCATGACCGCCGGCATCGTGACCCCCACGCCGAACGCGATGGATTCCCCGGCCGATCCGGTCGTCTGGACGATGTTGTTTTCGAGAATTGTGGCGCGGCGAAAACCGAACAGCCGAGAAAAGAGCCGAAAGAGCGTGATCGACAGCACCGCGACCGGAATCGACGCGGACACCGTCATCCCGACTTTCAACACGAGATAGAGCGACGAAGCGCCGAAGATCACTCCCAGGACCGCGCCCACAATCACCGCCGACCACGTGAACTCGGCCATCACGGTCTCGTCTGCGACATACGGCTTGACCGCCGGAGTCACATCGCGTGTTTCACTCATGTACGAACTCCCTCACCTTGCGATGCAGTGCATTGCGACGATGGAAAGCCATGATAATAGCCGGCTGACCTCGGTTTACGCTACGCGATTCGCAAGATCGCATGGAAGCGCCGCGGGTCCAACGTGACGCCTATCGAAAAGAACCAAAGCTCGCTCCGTAAAAGCAATAGACCGAGTAGCTTTTCAGTACGGTTTCGGCTGAGGCTGGATGGGGGCAGTGCATACGGCGGGCTTTCACGACTTCCGGCTTGACTCCGCAGTCTGATCGGCCCGGCCTCGAAATCAGCGCCGTCGGGAAAGTCGCAATCCGGATGCCGGCCTGCAATAATCCGCCGGCAACTGCGTTTAGCTGTGATAGACACGCGCACGTTGGCACTTCGCGGCGGCGGAAGCAAATTCGCAACGGGGCCAGCGGCCAATTCACTCGTCACGGCGGTGCTCTTGCCGTGGAGAGCACGGAGTCAGACGCGGGAGCAGTTATGGACGCCATCAGCACACGCTCGGAGGTTCGTGAACGGACGTCGAAGTCCGCAGCCCACGAGCGGCAGGGGGGCACAGACTCGCGAGTCATGGTCACGGTCGTTGTGCCGGCATTGAACGAAGCCGACGCAATCGGCAAAGTTGTGCGTGGACTGGCCGCCCGCTACCCGGAATACGAGATTCTCGTCGTCGACGATGGATCGGTGGATGGCACAGGATCAATGGCCCGCGAGGCCGGAGCGCGTGTAATACACCACGGATGGAACCAGGGATACGGCTCAAGCCTCCGCACGGGCTGCCGCCATGCAAAGGGCGAAGTCGTGGTCTGCTTCGACGGCGACGGCCAGCACGATCCGAACGATGTGGAACGACTCGTCGCGGAGATCGGCCGCTTTGACATGGTCGTTGGTACCCGCACGGCGGACTCGCATCGCCCCCTGAGTCGCCGGCCGGGAAAGTGGGTCATGTGCCGCTTCGCGGACTTTCTGGCGGGCACGAAAATCCCCGACGTGAATTCGGGACTGAGGGCTTTCAAGCGGGATGTCATCCTGCGATATCTGCACTTGATGCCGACCGGATTCTCGTTCTCGACCACGAGCACTTTCGCCATGCTCAAGAGCGGCAGGCCCGTGAAATGGGTCCCGATCAAAGTCGAGCAGCGAATCGGGAAGAGTTCTGTTTCCCAACTGCGGCACGGTTTTCAGGCTCTGCTGCTGATGTTGCGGCTGACCACGCTGTTTGAGCCCTTGAAGGTCTTCCTGCCGATCAGCGCTATGTTCATGGCGATTGCGATCGCCTTCTTGGTTGCGAACCTGATCATGGGACACACGGTGCCGCAAACCTCCGTGATCATGTCGGTTTCAAGCGTGATGGTCTTCTTGATGGGATTGGTAATCGACCAGGTGGCGGCGCTGCGCCGGGAGAAACACGAATGACGGAACTGCAGAACGACAGGGAATCGCGCTGGTACACGCAATGCAGCATCGCTTTGTTGATCGTCGTGTTCATTGCAACAGTGGCCAGTTGGAAACTGTATCCACTGTTCATTGATACGTACTATCACATGGGCGTGATTCAGGGGTTCTCCCAGGCCGGCGGCATCACCACACGAGCTTTCTGGGAAATGGCGCCGGGAGGACGAGTTCACATTTATCCGCCCTCGCTGCACGTGATCGGATATTTCCTGACGTTCGCAGGCATGTCGCCGCGGACCTATATCACGCTGATCAGCGCGGGCTGCTATTTCGCCTGCTTCGTCACCACGTGGATCTGGCTGCGCCAGATTATCGGCGCGCGTTCGGCCCTGCTGGCCCTGACGCTGCTGGCCGGCCCCCATGCTTTTTCGTGGACTCAAGCAACTTTTAACGCAGTCGCCGGAGTCATGGTGCTGGCTCCGCTCGCCCTTTTGGCTCTGGAAAAGGAACGTTTCCTCGCATGCGGAGTGCTGAACTTCATCGCAATCACGATGCACCCCATGGGCCTGTTCCTTCCGCCGGCACTGGTCATCACAGCAACCCTTCGTCGCAAGAAGCTGCTGGCCGGCTACCTTGCGGCCTCGGTGCCGGTTCTGCTGTACGGACCATGGCTGGCTCACATCTGGGCCAACCGCGCTTTCCTTCCGGACAATCGCACGGGAAGCGAAATCACACTGGGAGGAGTCGGCGGCGGCGCCAATCTCGGTTTGTTCCTGGCGCCCCTCGCCCTCGCCGCGGTGCCCTGGCTGTGCATCCGGCGCGGACCGGCTCTCGCACTGGTCGGCGCGCTGCTGGGATTCGTCGTCGTGCTGCCGATGGGATTCGGATCTCGGTTCCTCGCGTTCAATATTCACTGGCCACTTGCCTGCCTGGCTGGATTCGCACTCGGTGAGACACTGACATGGTGCGAAAAGCGCGCAAAACTGAGACTCGCAGCACAGATTGCCGCAATGTCGATCGCGATCACATCGCTTGTTGCCTACGGATCCTGGAACATGCCGATGGGAATGGGCGGCCCTGGCGGAGGACCGGGTGGCGGTCCTGGAGCACCGGGTGGCCCCGGCGGGGGACAAAGCGACAGACCGGGCACGGCACAAGACACTCGACCGCGTGACCAATCTGGCCCTGGTGACCGGCGAGGTAACCGACCGCGGACGAGTATTCGCGAGCAAATATCCTTCGCCGTGTCGAACGTCCGCTTCAGCGTCCAGGCATCCGCGCTGCCCAAGTTGTTCGAAGCCTATTCGGGAGGCTCCATGGGTGGTCCTGGCATGGGTGGTCCTGGCATGGGTGGTCCTGGCATGGGCGGTCCTGGCATGGGCGGTCCTGGCATGGGCGGTCCTGGCATGGGCGGTCCTGGCATGGGCGGTCCTGGCATGGTCGGTCCTGGCATGGGCGGTCCCGGCATGGGCGGTCCTG
>CAIPEB010000769.1 GCA_903863885.1 uncultured Planctomycetaceae bacterium
AAACAGATCCCTTACACCGTGATGCGGCCGGTGTGGGAGACGTGCACCACGCAGATCCCGTACACCGTGATGAAACCCGTCTGGGAGACGTACACCAGGCAAATCCCCTACACGGTCCATCGCCCCGTGTGGGAAACCTGCACGAAGAACGTGTCTTACACGGTGATGAAGCCGGTCTGGGAGACCCATACCAAACAGATTCCGTACACGGTGATGCGGCCGGTGTGGGAGACGTGTACCACGCAGATCCCGTACACCGTGATGAAACCCGTCTGGGAAACGCGAACGCGGGAAGTATGTGAAACCGTGATGCGACCGGTCTACGAGACCCGACTGAAGGACGTCTGCTATACCGTGGTGAAGCCCGTCAAATACACGGTGACCGTCCGCGAGTGTGCCGGTCGCTGGGAGACGCGAATGGTCGCGCCGCCGGTGTGCGATACGCCGAAGGCGAGTCCGCTGTGCGGGGACAGAACTGTGGCGTGCCGCGTTTGGGTACCGGAAGTTGTCGAGAAACAGATCGAATGCACGCGCTATGTCACAGAGCAGTGCGTGAAACAAGTTCCTTACACCGTCTGCCGCATGGTTCCCGAGCAGCGCGTCCGAACCTGCACTTATCAGGTCTGTCGTATGGTACCCGAGCAATGCGTCCGGACGTGCACGTACCGCGTGTGCCGCATGGTGCCGGAGCAGTGCGTCCGTACTTGCACCTACCAGACCTGCCGTATGGTCCCGGAGCAATGCTTCAAGACGTACACCTATCAAGTCTGTCGCACGGTTCCGGAGCAATGCGTGAAGACCTGCACCTATCAGGTCTGCCGCATGGTCCCCGAGCAGCGCGTGAAGACCTGCACGTATCAAGTCTGCCGCATGGTGCCGGAACAGTGCGTCCGGACGTGTACCTACCAGACCTGCCGCATGGTCCCGGAGCAATGCGTCAAGACGTACACGTATCAAGTCTGTCGCATGGTGCCGGAGCAATGCGTGAAGACCTGCACCTACCAAGTGTGTCGCATGGTGCCTGAACAGCGCGTGAAGACCTGCACCTACCAGGTGTGTCGCATGGTGCCGGAACAGTGCGTCCGGACGTGTACCTACCAGACCTGCCGCATGGTCCCGGAGCAATGCGTCAAGACATACACGTATCAAGTGTGTCGCATGGTGCCTGAACAGCGCGTGAAGACCTGCACCTACCAGGTGTGTCGCATGGTGCCTGAACAACGCGTGAAGACGTGCACGTACCGCGTGTGCCGCATGGTGCCGGAACAGTGTGTCCGGACGTGCACCTACCAGACCTGTCGCATGGTCAAGGAGCAGTGTACTCGTCAGGTTGCGTATACCGTTCTCACGCCGGTGCAGTGCACCGAGATGGTCAAGTGCCTCCGTACGATCGAGCGGAAGGTGCCGTGCACGGTCACACGCTGCGTGCCGCGGGTAATCTCTGAGTGCATCCCGATGGAAGTCTGCACTCCGTTTCCCAAATGCTGCCCGTTTGGCTGTTCGTAGATGTCATCCGTGGGCGAGTCTTCGTGCCCGTGCCCGGTAAGTCGGCGTCCGGTTGGTGCGTTGCAATCAGAACGATAAGAAAACCCCTGAGGCGTCGAGCCCGAGAGTAGGGGGACTGCCGGCTTGCGTGGTGAACTCGACGGCGCCGCTGAACCGGCGCGGAACAAGATCCGATAGTCACGAATAAGCAAGTGATTGTAACGACATCCGCAAACAAGGGATTGCAGCGGTGCCGAGAGTATCCACGATCTTCAAAGCCCTGGCCGACGACACCAGACTTCGCATTCTGAATTTACTGAGGCAGCGTGAAACCTGCGTCTGCGAGATCGTGGATGTACTCGGACTATGCCAATCCCGAGTTTCTCGGCATCTGGCCACATTGAAGCATGCCGGACTTGTCTCGTGTCGCCGCGAAGGACCATGGGTCTACTACTCGCTGGCTCCGCCCGACAGCGACCTGAGCGCGCGGATCATGGACTGGCTTTGGGTGGCGAAGGACCAGATTCGCAGTGGTGCAAGTGATCTCGAAACATTGCGCGCGCTGGATCATTGTGATTCGAGTGCTCGGCCAGACTCTCGCGAATCGCAGCAACGGCAAAAAGAAACGCAACTCGAGGCCTCTGCGACAGCTTGTGGCGCCACGGCGATGATCCCGACGATGTCCGACGCTCAGTTCGCAGGGGATATGATGGAGCCGGTCGCCTGAAACCGCCGGTGACCGCTCCGTTGGGAACAAGGCGATCGACACACCGACCGCGAGCGTCACTGCGGCTGCCATTACCGCTGTCCGTTTCATCATCGACCCGGTCCCCCTGGAGGGTCCCGCCATGCGGTGATCGCCGGACTCCTGTCCCGTATTTCCGTTCTCAGCACACCACCAAGTCGCCGAACGTCTCGAGAATCGGCGTTCTCCTGCCGGGCGACTATCCTATTATTCGCCAAAGAAGAATATGTGGCAGCCGCGATTAACGACGACAAGGCGAACACGAACGACCCCGAGACAACTTGACGACATGGATGGGCACCTGTAGAAACGGTGGTCCGAAGTTCAGGCTGTCTCAAGTCTTACCGGAAGGCGAACATGCGGGACTATCTGGCGATTACGAAGGCTCTCTCCGACGAGACCCGACTTCGGCTGTTGATGGCGTTGCGGGACCAGGAAGTCTGTCTGTGCCAATTGGCGGAGTTGGTCTCGCTGGCATCGTCGACGGTGTCCAAACACATGTCGATCCTTCGCCAGTCCCGACTTGTCGAAGGTCGCAGGGATGGTCGGTGGACGTATTACCGGCTGGCCGATAAAGACGCGCCGGTCGCCGTGCGAAAGGCGCTCCAGTGGACGTTGGAGTCTCTGGCTGACGATCCGCGAGTGGCGCGGGATGTTGAGCGGTTGAGTGAGATCATTCTGGTGAATCCTCAGACGCTCTGTGATGACACCTGCTCACCGAAGAAGGGTGTCGCGCCTGCTGTGGGGGCAAAACGCCTCCGACCGGCTGCCGGATCCTCCCGCTGAACCGGGTTCTGTCGGCTTCTCCGAGAACCATGCTCAAGTGGCAAGCTCATTGTCCTCATTTGCGCCCCTCGCCGAAGCACCGATGAGCGCAATGGATTGCTGCGGTTGAAGCAGACCTGATTGGTGACGGGAGGCCCAAAGCGGGCTTCGACACTGAGCACGAAGACTCTGAAGCCGGAGTCGGGAAGTCGGAGGCGGGTCTTCCTCGGGACTTCAGGCTCCGGCCCTTATCGCACGAGAGCCCTGAGTCGTCAGTCAGTTTCGGTGCATGGCTGCCCGCAGTCGATCGAATTCCAGCACGATTTCGGGCAGCAGTCTTCCTGCGTCTGCGGCATCTCCGGAGCGGGCCGTCTGCTCCAGTTTGAACGCGACCTGGCGAAGTCGCTCGCCGTTGACATTTGACGCGGCACCCTTGATTGAATGTGCCTGGCGCGCGACGGCCCCGAGATTGCCGTCGTCGAGGGCTTGACGCAGTGATTCGATCAGACCCGGCGTGGATTCGACAAACTGTGCGATGATGTTGTCGACCAGTGCTTCGTCATCCATCACCCGGGCCAGCAGTCCTGTCCGATCGAAAACCTGCGAGTCGGGGGCTTGCGAGACTGCGGTCGGGGCGGCGCGTGCTGCGCGTAATGACGGGGGGTCAATCGGCTCGCTGCCCGCAGGCAGCCATGCGTTCAGCACTTCGACCAGCGACGATGGAGATACCGGCTTGGTGAGGTAGCAATCCATTCCCACCTCGAGACAACGCTGACGGTCGCCCCGCATGGCATTGGCCGTGAGGGCAATGACCGGTACCCGATGATCGCGCACGCGCGACTGCGGGTCGCGGATCAATCGAGTGGCCTCGAAGCCGTCCATTACGGGCATCTGGATATCCATCAGCACCAGGTCGTAGGGCAGGGTCGAGAGAGCCTCAATGGCTTCCGCTCCGTTGGCCACGGCGTCAGCCCGCAGGCCCAACTTCCGCAAGATGCCCAAGACGACCTCTTGATTCACGATATTGTCTTCGACCACCAGGATCCCCACGCCGCGCGGCAGGATCTGGAGTTCCTTCGGCTCGGAAGGATGAACGGCTGCAGATTCCGTTGTTCCCGCCGGATGGGCTTGAACCGCTTGCGTTTGCAGCGGCACGGTGAACCAGAATTCCGAGCCGATTCCGACTTCGCTCGTCATATCGATTTCGCCGCCCAGGAGCAGCACTAGTTCCTTGGCAATGGCAAGGCCCAATCCCGTGCCGCCGTAACGACGTGTGGCGGATGCGTCGACCTGCGAAAACCTGCCAAAGAGCGCCGGCCGCTTTTCTGCCGGAATTCCGATTCCGGTGTCTCGAACCGCGAAGCGAACCACGGCGACATCGCCGCTCCGGGAGACGAGGCGGGCCCGCACGGAAACCTCACCCCGCGCCGTGAACTTCAAGGCGTTGCCGACCAGATTCGTCAAGACTTGTCGCACGCGGCCGCAGTCGCCCCTGACATCGGACGGCACATCGGGTTCGATCGTGCAGTGAAATTTCAGGCCTTTGTTCCGGGCCGCCAGGGTCCACGGACGGGCAAATTCGTCCAGCATCGCGCGAAGGTCGAAGTCCAGGCATTCCAGTTCCAGTTTGCCTGCTTCGATCTTCGACAGATCGAGCACACTGTTGATAAGAGCCAGCAGTGTTTCGCCGCTGCTGCGAATGGTCCCGGCGTAATGCCGCTGTTCGGAGTTCAATTCCGTATCGAGCAGCAGACCGGTCATGCCGATCACGCCGTTCATGGGGGTGCGAATCTCGTGGCTGATGTTTGCCAGGAATTCGCTCTTGGCCCGGTTGGCAGATTCGGCCTGTTCTTTGGCAACCGTCAGAATTGCCTCGGCCCTCTTTCGCTCGGTAATGTCCTCGTGCGTTCCCGACATTCGCAGCGCGCGGCCCTCGCGGTTCCGGCGGACCACCCGGGCTCGGTCCAGGATCCAGCGATAGCTCCCGTCACGGGTCCGCATGCGATACTCGACCTCGTAAAGCGGCGTTTCTCCGGCCAGATGGCGTTCAATCGACCGCTGAGCCAACTCCCGGTCATCCGGGTGGATCAATCGCATCCAGCCGTCGGCTGTCGCGTCGTCGATTTCGTCAGACGCGTATCCCAGCATCTCGGCCCAGTAGTCGTTGCGTGTCACCTCCCCGGATTCAAGATTCCAGTCCCATGTTCCCAGCCGGCTTCCGTCCAGCACGAATTTCAGGCTCTCCTCGCTGTTGCGGAGTTTATCCGCAGCCAGCTCTCGTTCTGTGACGTCGACCACGGAGGCCAAGACGAAAAAGCCGTCGGGTGTTTCCAACGGGTTCAGCGCGATTTCCAGGGGAATCTCGCGGCCGTCCCTGGACAACCCGTGCATGCCGCTGCGGAAACCCAGCGGAAAGGCCTGGGGGACGGCGAGATACTCGTCCAAATGCCGTTGGTGGTCCATGCGATATTGGGAGGGAATCAGCGTCTCGACAGACTGCCCCAACAACTCGTGGCGGCCGAATCCAAAGGTCTTTTCCACCTGGGCGTTGGCCATGACGATCCGCCCTTGGCGATCCACCATCAGCATTCCGTCCGGCGCTGCTTCGACCGCCAGTTGAAACTGTTCCGCAGCGCGTTTCCGATCGCGGAACGCCTGATTGAGAGCAATGATCAGCGTGCCAATCTCGTCGTCGTCGTGCGAATCGTCGAGTTCAATCTCGCGCTGGTCGACTGAAGACGACAGCAGTTGCCGCTCAATCCGCTGCAATCGCGAAAAGAAATGTCGACGCATCAGCACACAGGCCGCCAACAGAATCGACAGCAAACCGAAGGCGGAGGCGCCCATCACCCAAACCACCAGTTGCTGGATGTTCGTCCGAACCAGCTTGGTATCGATGTGCACCATGATGGCGCCGTCGCTGGGAGCGGAGCCCGCCACTTCGGCTACCGGGAGACTCGCGAACATCGTGTGATCAAACACGTCCGCTTCGGAATGCCAGCGGCTGGAGTCGCGCCGGTCGCGAATCGCCGTCAGCAACTCGTGGCCCGCCTGCGAGCTGGGCACGTCGGCAAGTTTCTTTCCGACCCATCGGTGCTGGTTGCAGGCAATTACCCTTAACGGCTTTCCTGCCACCACGATGATGAAATTGACCCCCGGCTCCGCTGCTATGACCTGAACAACACGCTGCAACTCTCCTGCCCCGTCGACGTGCTCGGCCACGGCCGCGACCGAGAGAGAAATGGACTTCGCCCGTTCCTCGAGTTGCTTATGGATCTGATTGTGGAGCAGCGTGATTGTCCCCAGCGTTCCCAGGCACAGGATCGCAATCGTGAGGCCCACCAGCGGCCACAGGACTTTCTGCCGCAGGGAGCTTGTGGGGCGATGGGATGGATTGACTGTCATAAACACAAGTCCGATCCGGGGTCAGTACTCCTTGAAGGTCGCTCCCCTCGTTGCCTGAAGCCGTTTTGCAATCATACATCCGCGAGTCTCTGCCCTGAAGAAACCGTCGTCATTTAATGCATATCCTTCTTTCGGCCCCCCGTGTTTTCAGCGAAATCCTTACGAAACTCATTGCTAAGAACGCCTTCGCTTAATTGGGGCCTATTTCATTGGGGTCGCGGTGATCGAAATGCCCTAGCCCTGAAGGGTGGTGTGCTGAATTGATCTGCCTGCGTCCGGCAACTCATCTTGACACGTCCACGAGCTTCCACGGCTGGTGCCGGCGTCAGTTGCTCAATCTCTGAAAGGTGTCGGGCCGGCCGGTGTCTGAATTGGCAGCCACTCGCCATTGTGGCCGACGCGTTTTGTTCTCAGATCGCAAGTGTGTTAAGTTTGCCCTGAATTTCCGCCGTCTGCCGACCCAGGAAATCGGTGATTGAATTGTCTTCTTCCGCACGCATCGTCCGATTGACGAAGGACCATTCCATGAAACCCGTTGCACTTCAGGTTGTGTTGCTGTTGGTTGGTGCTTTGAGTGCAAATCGGGTTTGCGCCGAAGGTCCGTGGTCTGTTTCGTCTCCCGGCGGGTACCTGTCGATGGTCGTCGAAACAAAGGAGTCAGCCGGATCGGGGGAACAGGCGACGGGGCTTTATCTTCGGGTGCTGGGCGACAACGCCGAGGTGCTGCCGAGCGCGCCCTTGGGCATAACGCTCGAACGGCTCGGGCAATTCACAAGAAACCTGCAGTTCGTCGCCAAGTCCACTTGCACTGTCGACGAACAGTACGCGATGCCGGTGGGAAAGAGGAGTCAGTGCCTCAACCGGGCTAATGAGTTGACACTCGACTTTCAAAATAGTTTCGGCGGAAAGATAAGCCTGATTTTGCGGGCCCATGATGATGGCGTGGCCTATCGCTACCGAATTCACGGGAGCGGGCAGGAAACTGTGGCGGGTGAACTGTCGAGCTTTCGGCTTCCTGCGGCATCGCAGGGCTGGTTCGCCCGCTATTCGCAGCCCCATTACGAGTCGTACTACGACGCCCACAATAGTCTGGCTGGAATTGACTACGAGATTGCAGTTCCGGCGCTGTTCCATACTCCAGTTGGCCATTGGGTCTACGTGACCGAGGCCGCGGTGGATGGAACCTACACGGGGGCCCGACTCAAATTCCCGGACGCAAAGGGGGAACTGCTCGCGTTTCAACTGCCGGAGCAGCCCTCATCGGCTTTGCCGTGGAATACTCCGTGGCGCGTCGCCATCATCGGCAAGAGCCTGGCCACTCTTGTCGAATCGACGTTGGTCCTCAACCTGAATCCGCCGAGCGAGATCACGGATACCAGTTGGATCAAACCGGGCGTCGATGTGATTCCCTGGATGACCGGGCCGAGCACCAACAACATGAGCTTCGAGCGGATGCGGCAGTTTGTCGACCTCGCCGGCGAAATGGGTTGGACTTGGATTGAATTCGACAACGCCCTGGCGCTGGGCAATCAGGGGGCGGACGTGCCCGAAAAGTGGATGGCGATTCCCTGGATTCCCGAATTGGTAAGCTACGCGCGCAGCAAGGGAGTCAATGTCTACGGATGGGACCACTGCAAGAACCTCGATACCGCGGAGAAACGGGCGAAGATCCTGGACTACTTCGTCAAGTGCGGGTTCAAGGGGATCAAGGTGGATTTCCTGGACAGTGATTCGCAGGAGCGATTCAAGTTCCGCGAGGCCATAGCTCGAGACTGCGCCGAGCGCAAGTTGATGCTCAGTTACCACGGCGAGACGATGCCTCGGGGGCAGCAACGCCGCTGGCCGCACATCGCCACGCTCGAAGGCGTGAAGGGCGAGGAGTATTACTTGTTCGAGCGTGGCCCCACGCCAGCTTACAACGTGAATCTGGTCTTCACCCGGAACATCGTCGGTTCGATGGACAACTGCCCGAGCGGATTCGAATTGGTCGGGACGCCGTTTTCGCGGCGAGTCACCACGAACGCCCACGAGATGGCCCTGGCAGTCCTGTTCGAGTCGGGTTGGCAGAGCATGTCGGTGAGTCCCGAAAGCATGAAGGACAATCCGGCGCGGGGCTTCCTGCAGGGGATCCCGTCGGCTTGGGACGACATCCACTTTGTTGACGGTTTTCCGGGCGAATTTGCCGTCCTGGCTCGTCGTCGGGGCCCGGATTGGTGGCTCGTGGGAATCAATGCGGGCACGCTGCGCGAAGTCAACATACCGCTCGACTTCCTGAAGACCGGCACGTACCAGGCCAGGCTCTTCCACGACGCTCCGGCCGCATCGACAATCGGTTTTGACGTAAGCGTGCGGAACTGCGGCGGTGTGAACGCGGTTCTCGGCTGGATCGAGTTGTGGTCCACTGAAGAATCGTCCACGAAGCTCGACTACCAGAAGCCGAAGTGCATGGTTGATCCTCCGCAGGGCTACCACCTCGTCGCCGTGGACGATTGTGGAGTCCACGACCATCAACCCAATCTGGTTTCCGGCCAGGACTGGCGCTACAGCGCAACCGAAGTCCCGCTGTCCGCATGCGAAGAGGGAGACCCGGCGCGCACCGTCAGCTACAGCGACAGTGCGGTTCTGTACCGGTTCGGCGGTCTCAGCAAAACGGCGAAGTACAGACTGCGGGTCATGTACCTTTCGAACAGCGATAGCCGCGCCCAGAGTCTGTATATCAACGACCGTGAATTGCACGGTGCGGTCAATCTGCCGAAGCAACAGATCGTCTGCCGCGAATTCGACGTGCCGGGATCGGAGGTACGCGACCTGCCCTTGGAAGCCGTGAAGACGAGAATCGCCGTGGACGATGTCGTTGTGGAGACATCGAAGAAGCTGAAGGTCGTGATGCCCGCAAACGGCGGCTTCGGCCTCAAGCTCGAAGGTGGCGGGCGATGACGGAGTCAAGAATCAAAGAGGCCACGGATGGGCACGGATTGCCACGGATGAAAAGGCAGGCAGCGAATAGGCCGAGCTAGACGGCAGTCGGTTGGGGTGTGTCAAGCTCGCGGTGACACGCTTTTCATTGCGCTCGGCATTTCCGGCGAGCGCGGGCACACCAGAAAGCGGCCTTGCTCGACAAATAGGCCACGGATGCAAGAAACAGGCAGCGAGTAAGTCGTGCTGAACGGTCGGGCGTAAGCCATTACGGAATTGCAGATTGGTGGTCAAGTTTGCGCCGTCATGGTAACGGTTACACGCCAAAGAAACGCATCTTCTTGCTGCGGCTTGCCTTGTTGATCGAGCAACTCAATCGTTCCGCGGCCGAATACAATGCTTTGCCCAGGGCGGATGCGAAATTCCCGGTGAAGCTGAGAGTAAAGCGGGGCAACCGAGTTTTCTCGCAGAAGACCATCAAGGTCGGCGCCGAACGAGTACGTCGAGCCATCGCACCGTATGCCGGCAATGCGTGCCGATACGTGCGACTCACCGGACTCTTGCTTCGCGTCGATCAGTTGGCCGGAATCAAGGAAAGCCGAAACGCGAAGGCACTTTTGCCTCACAGCGCCGCTCTTCAGTCGCTGGAACAAATCCGGAGTTCCGTCGTCAGGATGTGACTGCACTTCCTGCCAAAGGTCACGATTGCCGGTCAGGTCGAATGCCCAGAACTCGATGTGCAGCGTAACGCCTTTTGATTGGGCGGACGTGTGGGGACGCAGTGTCTGCAGATACGCTGCGAGCTGCTTGTGCGCCTCCCGCGTCTGCGAAACAACTATGCAGTGATTTGTCGGGAACACCGCGATTTGGGCCGGGCCCTTCGGTTCCCAGTTGTCGGGCGAGATGCTGCGTTTCATCTCCGAGATGAGCGATTCAAAGTCTCGCACTTCTGGATTGGGCGGCGTTAGTCGCACCAGGTCTTCGACGCTATATGCAACGGTAAATGTTACGTCGGATGGCACGGTGGGAATGGCCTTCGGCGCGACATCACTGCGGGTGGGCTCAGCGTTGGGCAAGGCTGGAGGCTGCGAAGGTCTGTCGCCGACCTGCCGGTTCCGATTATCGACAGACTTTGATTTCGGATCCGGGTTTTGCGCCCTGGCAAACTCAGTTTGGCTGACCAGAAATGCAATGGCGAGGAACGATGCCGCGATGGTGGCCGACGCTGGAATGCTGATGCTCGTCACGGATGCTCTCCTTGCATCAAGAAGTCCGGTAACTCGTTCCTCAAGCTTCCACGATTCTGTCAAGAGTGCCGCTGAATTGGTCGTGATAGGCTCGCCGAAAGAGAGCGCCAACCGCGAGACCTGCACGATGGTCTCCGCATAATCCTCCGGCACAAAACGGCGAAGGACGTAGTTGTCGCACAATTCTTCTCGAACGCGACAGAGCTTCCGGTTGAGCACGTGTACCAACGGGTGCGGCCAAAACAAGGCCGCGACCAATTGCTGCAGCAGCAGGAATAGCGGGTCTCTGCGGGCCAAGTGAGCGGTTTCATGGACGAGCACACTCTTTAGTGGTCCGGGTTCGAGTTGAACAAGCAGGTCCGTGGGAATAATGATGACCCGAGTGAGTATGCCAACTGCGACAGGAACTCGCACATCATCCGAAGTGACCAGTTGCGCCACTTCTTGATCGAGCAGCGCTACGTCTTCGTCGATCAATTTCCGCCGAAAGGAATCCGGCAACGGTTTTGCTTTGCGGATGATTCGTCCGATACTCCAGAGGCGGCGCACGATTCCCAGCAAGCCGATGACGATGCCGAAGGACCATGTTCCCAGGACCATTTGCGGGACGATTTGTTGCGTTAAGGCGGGAGTCGGCGTTTGCGATATTCCTGGCGAATAATCGGCGATGGTAACATCGTCAGGTGTAACTGCATTCACCCGTACGTCTTCCGTTACGATCGTTGGCCAGTTAACTGCCCTCAGCGGCACGAGTGGTGGCAGCGCCATCGTCAGCAGCGTGCAGAGCAAGATGCACAGCACGGCTGCCGAAAACGTGTGATCTCGAACGGCCGCATTGCTGCGGAAAGTGAACCCGATGACCAGGGCCGCCACTGTCACGACCGTGCATTCCGCGAATAGGTTCACGGAGGTGGCCAGCCATGCGTCGATGCCGGCAAGGGCGAGCGAGGTGTTCACGTTTTCCCCCTTCGTGACGCCGGTTTTGTCTGCTTCGCATCATTGATGAGATCCTGGATGCGGTCCGCTTCCTGGCGTGTCAGTCCTCGGCAATCAAGCAGTGCGGACATCAGTTGCTCAGGCGATCCGCCGCAGAGCGTGTCGAGCAACTCGAGCAGCCTGCGGCCGAGCGTCGCCGTGCGCGGTTCGGCGGCTGAATAGAGATTCGTTTGGCCGATGACGCGGTGTTTCAGCCATCCCTTTTCTTCCATCCGCGTCACCATCGTGCGCACCGTTTCGCGTGCGAGTTCCCGACGTTCGGACAAGAGATCACGCAGTTGGCTCGCGGACAGTTCTCCGTGCTCCCAGATGAGGTCCATGATTTCCTGTTGTGCTTTTGACAGTGCGGGTTTCATGGGCTGGCTGTGCTCTTGCTGTTTCGCCGTGTGATGGTTACGGTGTGTAGCCATTATGGCGACAGGATGTAACCACATCAAGATCGAATTGCCCGTTGCCGTGCGAATTTGCAATACACTGCGAATGCGGTCCTGCAACCCTCACGTCAGCCTGGTTAATGGTTGTTGTGATGACAGTCGATTGCAGGCGACTTCCGGGGCCGACCGCTCATGGCAATAAGCCATGGAAGATCCTCCGTGTCGAAGGGGCAGTTCTATCGAAGACACGACGGCGCTAGGGCCGCCACGTTGTGGCTGTCGGTGGTTTCAACCGTGTACCCAGGGCCGCGACTACGCTCGCGATGCTCGCGTTGTCTTGCCCTGGGCTTTGTTAGGGCCGTCGCTTTGCGACTGAAATCGAACCATCGATCGGTTTCGGACGTCCGACCGTTCATGGCACGGTTGGGGAGTGATGCATGCCTGATCCGCTCCAGCAATTGGGCGGTTGCGCATTCTGGCACTGACGGTCAAGTGTTTTGCTTCGCACAAAGTCCAGCAAATGACGGGAGCGGGTTATTCACCCAGTGCGGCAGTGCCAATTTGGCGGGCTGTCCAGCTATCCGGAGACAGCTTGCGCTGTTGTTCACGCAAACAGGCGGCGGGTGTGTTGCGGCGTAATGTAGCCTGTGGTTCGGCCCAGGTGATCGTCTGCTGGATCACTTTCCATCGCGCGGCGCGATCCCAGTTGCGCAGCCGTTTGGCCGATTCGCTGTTGAGCGAGTCATCCGTGTTCATCCGTGGCCTCTTCGATCGGTCACCGACCGCGAACCAACTCGACGTTTTCACTTGCGAGTCGGCCCCGATAAACTGGGAAACTCACGAATGTTCGGGGCACGCCGCGTTGGTATTCGCCGTCAAGCCGGAGTCGAGTCCATGAACCGCAATAACATCGTACTCGGTTGTGCTCTGCTGCTTGCGGGCCTGGCGTCCAAACCGCACGCGGCCGATATGCTTGTTGCGATGCCCGGCAGCGGGACCGTGGAACGCTATGAAACGGCAACCGGCCGGCACGTGGGAACGTTCTTGCGCGGCATCGAGCGTCCGAACGCGCTGGCTTTCGGGCCCGATGGTCTGCTGTACGTTGGCACGGGCGCAGTCGGCGGGCCTGGGGCGGTGAAGAAGTTTGATGCAGTGACGGGACGGTTCCTCGGCGACTTTGTGTTGATACCGCCCGGCAAGCCCGGGTACCTCGCACGAGCTTCGCATCTGGTCTGGCACGACGGCGATCTGTTCGCGGTCAGTTGCGACAACAGCAAAGTCCATCGCTACGACGGAAAGACCGGTGCCTTCAAGGCCACGGTCGCCGAGGGCAACGAGAAGGGCTGGATCACGCAGATCGCCGTGCGCGACGGCGCAGTCCTGACGACCGAATTCAGCGAGACTCGCGTGCGGCGTTTCCCGCTTGACGGAGGTGCGCCGAGCCTGTTCGTCGAACAGGCGGGTTTTTCACCGTGGGGCATCGCGTTCGACTCGCGCGGCAACTGCTGGTGGAGCGGTAGCGGCGGCATTGCGCGGTTTGACGGCAAGTCGAATGCAGTAATGGTGCCGGCAAGCGAAGTCATGATGCCGACGGGGCTGGCGATTTCGCCCGAAGCGTTACTCGTGTGTTCCAGTCTCGGCAAACAAAGCGTAACGCTCTGGGATATAAGCGGCGAACAGCCGAAGTTGGTTCGCACGATCACTGAGGCGGTCTCCGATCCGGCGGGGGTTGCGTTCACGTCGACTCCGTTTGAGCCGCCGGCGCAGTTCGGCAATTTCGTCCCGCAACCATCCAACACGGGGCGGGATTGGACTCCAAACGGAACAACGATCTACAACCTCCGCGCCGATCCGTGGACTGCCGCGATAAGCGAGTTCGGTCTTGACACTGAAGGAGGCGATCGAGCCAAGACACAGTTGCTGCGCGAGCCGATACGGCTCGTTTTCACGCTGTCCGATGGTGCGCAGATCGACTCCGGCACTGTTTCCGCGAAGCGGCAACTTGCTGCGGGACGAGCCGAGTTCACGTTCAGTCCTTCAGAGGGCGTGAATGCCCGGTGGCTCGTGCAACTTGACGGGCAGATGCTCAAGATGGATATCTCGCTGGATGGCGATGGCGCGGATCGAGTACTGAAAACGGAGTTGTTGATTCCCTTCGAACCGCGGGCCATGGGCACGACAATTCTCGCCGAGGAATGGGGTAGAGAGGGGGCCGTCAAGGCCCCGCTCATCATCAGCGCACTGGATATGGGCCAGTTGCATCTGAGCGGCGACGGTCCCGACAAGCGACTCGACTGCCGCTTCACGGGCAGCCGACTGCATAAACGGATCGATCTCCGCGTCGATCTGCTCGGCGGCGGCAAGCGTGAGCGACGGATCGTGTTCGCGCCGGCGCGGCTGGAAAAACCCCTGGCAGAACTGCCGGACGCGGAGTGGGCCAGAGTCCGTCGCGGCCTGCTTTCTCTGATTCAGATCACTCCCTACATGAAGCCGCTCGAAGATGGTTCTGGCTACCTCGGTTCTCCGGGAGGAGTGATCGGCAACAACGTGATTTCAGACCCGGTTTCCTGCAACATGGACCGCAACTTCCAGTGGCTGACGGGAATGAAAGACAAGTCCGTCGTCATGGGGATTGATCTTAACCGGATCGCGCGGCACACCATCGAATTCTGGTTGCGCGAGCGGATGAACGCGGACGGATCGTTGGACTATGTACTGCAGAAAGGCAACATCTCCGCCGATTCCAACACCGGCGTGCTCAATGCCGCGACCGACTACTTTCTCAGCACCCGCGACAAGGACTTCGTCACCGCCAACATGGAAGTGCTGATCAAGGCAGCCGACTATCTCGTCGCGCGCGATCTGGACGGCGACGGGCTGATCGAGACCTTTCGCGACGGCAACGGCAACAACCAGTTCGGCGACACAGGCTATGACACAATCAGCTCAGGATGGAAGAACTCGCTGGTCAACGGTCAGGCTTATAAGTCGCTGCTGGGAATGGAAGAGATGTTGAAGAGTGTCGGCCAGGATTCTCAGGCCGGAGAATATCGCCGGCGTGCCGTGCGGCTGCGCAAGGCATACAACAAGACCTTCTTCCAGCCCGACAAGAACCGCTACCTCTGGTGGATCGGGCAGGACGGCAAACAGCACGATTACATCAATCCGCTGATCCAGGAGAATGCGGTGATCTTCGGCATCGCCGATTGCATCCGGCAGGATACGGGACTTGAACGCGGACCAAGCGATGTGCTGCAATCGCTCTGGGATGCGTTCGAAGCCGCACAGTACCGCGACAGCGCAAAAGGCAAGACGGTCGACTATATCGATGCGAAGACCTCCAGCTATACCGGCTTTTACTGGGGCATTCCGTGCAATCTCGAATCGGTGCCCGCCGCTTATAACTTTCAGAACTACGGTTCGATCGAGTTTCCCTATTACTGCAACGGAGGCATCTTTCCGCAGGATACCGTGGCGGCCATCATGGCCTATCGCCGCGCAGGGATGAAAGACAAGGCAGACGTTATCCAGCGGGAGATCTTCCGCCGGCAGCACGAGGGAATCTTGCCCAATGGAAGCGGCTTCTACATGGGCGTCATCAACGGGACAATTCCGTGCTACTCGATTCTGAAATGGGATGGCACTCCGACGGACTACGAGGGGATCATCTCTCGCGATTGCTCATTCCTGCAGGTGCTCATTGTCGCCGATGATCCGGCGACGGGACTTTTCGATCAAGCAGGAAACGAACAACCTTAGGCCGAGCGAACAAATAAGTTGACCAATTCGCTGGTGTGCCACTGGCTCTGCCAGTGTTCAGGGGCGTTCGTCGGACACCAACTGGAATTGTCGCATTTCCAATTCAGAAGGTATGGTCCTGAGTGCTGTCCTACAACACTGGCAAAGCCAGCGGCACACCGTTCGGTTTCTGTAACGTACCGCTTGCTCACAAACGTCCGCGGAATTGTATAGGTTATTTTTTCGCTCTGCCTTAGGTCTTAAAGCCGTGCTTCCGCACCGGGTGAATAGCCCGCTCCCGTTGTTCGCTGGCGGTTGCGCGAAAAAAAAGTTCTGCCGGTCAGTGCTACATTCCGCTCACGGTTTGTTCCGTGATGTTGAGCTGGCCCTGGACGATTTGGCCGGCGAGTCTCTCGGTCAACGGCGCGATCACGCTGAAGTGATTGTGTCCGGCAATCTTGAAGAAGTGAACCTGAGGGTTCTTGTTCGCACGCTCCATGAGTTGGATTGCGTCCCAGTTTCCCTCCTCTGCGCCTTCAAAAACGTACAGCGGAGATTTCACGCAATGCAGCCACGGCAGGGGAGAGCGAATGGCAATTTCGCGCCGGTCGTTCGGGTCGCAATAAACGAATTCGCCGCCGTACTGCGAAGCAATGGCGACGGGGCCGAGAGCAAACACCGCTTTGTATCGGTCGGAGATCTCCGCGACGAGCATGACCATCGTTCCGCCGGTACTGTGTCCTCCGAGGTAGATTTGGGCAGGATCGACGTACGGCAACTGGGCCAAGAAGTCCGTTGCGGCCAGGATATCGTCTGCCTCGCCGCAGAAACCTTCGCGACGCCCGGGATTGTCATTGCCGCCTCGCTGCGAGGGGAACATCATGACGATGCCCGCCTTCCGGAAAGCGCAGGCCGACTGGTCGTTGCTGCGATCGCTCGGCGACCAGACGTCACCGATCGAATTGTTGTCCCCGCCGGTGATCCAGACGATCGCCGGGCGTTTCCGTCCGTCCCCCGGGTCACGAGTCAGATACGCTGCCAGGGGCCCGACGGGTGACGGGAATCGGATCAAGTCGAAATCGCTTCCCGTGGGATCGTCCGGCGGCCCCGCCGGCTCTCCCGAACTGACGATATTTGTGACGATCCCTCTTCTCGCGTCGGCCAGCGTTCCGCCGGCGCCGCCTGACGCTCCGGAAGCTGCGCCCGGTCCCGTCATGGAGTTGGCGGCCGCCTCTACCTCCTGCTGCTCAAGCGTCGCCTGCTTGCGGGCTGCTTGAAGTCCAAGAAAGAACAGCCCGCCGCAGCCCAGGAGAATGACACCGAATCCACCGCCGATAATTCCGAGCACGATCCAGAGAATGCGTAGGCCTTTCGAGCCCGACTTCGCTTTTCTCTTCGGAGGCGAGTAGCCGCCGGCAAACGTCGGTGCCGGCAAGGTCGGATTCGACTGCAATGGATCATACGTGTTTGCAGTTGTTCCGCCGAAGTTCAGGTCCGCGAACGGATCGTTGTTCCCCGTGAATTGCCCGCCGCCGAACGTCGGGACGGGGGGCGCCGCTGGCTGCGGAGACGCACCGAGCGGCGGCACTTGAATCGTCGCGGAACAGTTCGGGCAGCGAACGGCCTTGCCCGCCAGCGACGACTGGGCCATGAATCGCCCGCCGCAACGGCAGGCAACGGTAATGCCGCTGGCCGGTGCGGGGGGAGCCTTGGGTACCGCAATCACTCCGCCGCATGACGGACATCTCACCTGCTTGCCCGCCAGTTCCGGATTCGCCTTGAACATCTGACCGCAACGACATTTCACAACTGACATGTGCCCAAACTCCGACTGCCCTTCGAGGTTAAGCAAGTCATGACATTCTGCACTGTTTCGCGTGGAATATCGAGTGTATCCGGCCGTGGAAACGCTGTGATTTTGTCGCAGTCCCGGGCATCTATCCGACTGGCCGCCTTTCATTCCGCGAAAAACCGATACGACGCACCGATCGGACGGGCTTACTGCAGAGCGCCAAGCACCACGATCTTGATTTTGGGCGTGCTTGACGAGACAGTGGATACGATGAAGACCACCCCGCTGAGAAAATCTGCGGCCGTTTTGGCGCTATCCGTGCTGTTGGCGATTGTCTTCCACGTCGTGTGGGTGGCAGCGTTTGTCGCGTCGGCGAAATCAGGGGTATTCGCACTCAAAGTTCTCGGATGGCTCTTGGCCCCAATCCTCACTGCGCTGGGTTATGCCATGGGTGTGCGATTGGGTGAACGAACGTGTATCTCGAGACGGAACCGCTTTCTGCAAATTCTCGGGTGGCCCTTAATCGGCTGCACAATCGGGGCGATTGGCCTGTGCTGGCTGGGCCCAATGTGGGCGGGCATCGGCACGTTCATCGGTGGAGCGGTGAGTGTGGCGATCCGTGAAGCAAAGCTATCGATGGTCGCAGTTTGACGATCCCGTACGGAGCGGTCATTGCTTCCCGGGTACGTGGAGCATCCCGGTTGCGATGAGTGCGGTGATCTTGTCAGGCGGAGTCTTCTTCACAATGTACGAGTGCTCTTTGTCGGGCGACTCACGCCAGACATTGCTTCCGTCTTCGTTGACGTGCAGGCAGCCATTGGAGTGAAGACCCCAGCACTCAGCCAAAACGCCCTCGAGACCAAACACGGCGAAAAGCACGGCCGTCTGATCCCAACTCTGCCGGTTCTTCAAGCCGTTGTAGAGTTCGTATGCCCGCCGGATCGGAGTTGCGGGCGGAGCTGCGGCAAGCCCGACGCCGGTCATGATCTCGTTGCCGATTTCCCATCCGCTGAAGACGATCGGCGTCGGCCAATGTTCAATTGCATATGCAGCCGCCTTCCCATCGTTGATGAGATTGGCTTCTTTTCCTTCCGGAAATCGACCGCCCATGCAGACCCACAGTCGCACTTTGCGTTTCACCAGTTCCGTGCCAACCAGATGGCTGTATTGATCCGGTCCGGTTTTCAACAGGTTGCGGAAGTTGGTCAGTTGGCCCACGCTGACCATTACGACACTGCCGTCGGATTGCGCGGCGAGTACTTGCCGGTAAACCATCGCAGCATCGGGCGCATCGCCGGCCGACTTCAAAGCGTGAGGAAACTCCTCGGCGATCTTCTGCGCGTACTTTGACTCGCGGTCGTGGGCAGGTCCTTTGACGACCCCCAGGGGAAGATCCGGACGACCGTAGTACGTGTTGATTGCGTCGAGACAGAGCGGGCTCCAAGGATTCTTGACGCAGACGCCCGTCGCAAGGATCTTCGCTTCGTGCGCATCCGCCAGCGCATGCAGCAAGGCCGCTGCTCCGACATCGTCCACATCGCCCATCATGTCGGTATCGAAGATCACCGGCTCGCGTGCCGCAGCGTGAACAGCGAACGCGGCCAGCACGCACGATAGAAACACGTTGATTCTCATCGCAACCTCCCTGCGTCGGGGATGCGTCCAGTAGGTTTCAACCCGCGGCGGTAATATTACAATGTCCGCGTTCCGCACGAAATCGCCGCGATGCCTGTTTCCGCTGCTGGCGATGTTTGCCGGGAAGCGTTGCTCGATTCGCATCGTGTCGAGTGGACGCCGGGCGACTTTGCAGACTTCAAAAAGACCAACGACGGAGTTCCGCCATGAGATTGACAAGTCGCGTGCTGGCCGCTCGAGCGTGTGCGGCTTTCATCATGCTGTGTTTGACCGGGGAAGCGGCCCGCTGTGCCGAAATCACCCTCGAGGACAACATCACCTACGGAAAAGCCGGCGGCACGGAATTGAAACTCGATCTGGCCCGCCCCGAGGGCAACGGTCCGTTCCCCGCGATCGTGTTCATCCATGGCGGCGGGTGGTCCGGCGGCAATCGGCAGGCATACAGCGGCGCAATCCGGGAGGCGGCCCGGCGCGGTTACGTGGCCGCCACGATCAGCTACCGACTGATGAAGTTCGATGAAAAGAAGAAGGAGACCACCACCGCCGAACCGATTTTCCCGGCGCAGATCCACGATGCCAAGGCGGCGATCCGCTGGGTGCGTGCCAATGCCGAAAAGTACCACGTGGACACGAATCGGATCGGAGTGACCGGCGGATCAGCCGGCGGTCATCTTTCGCTGCTCGTGGGACTGACCGATCCATCTTCGGCCCTCGAGGGAGACAGCGGCAATCCCGACCAATCGAGCCGCGTCCAGGCTGTTGTGAACGTGTTCGGGCCGACCGAGATAGTGAGCTGCTATGAGAAAAGTTCTGTGGCCTGGATATTCCGCCTGTTCATGGGGGGAACGCCTGCCGAAGCGGCGGAACGGTACAAGGCCGCCAGTCCGGTGACGTACGTCAGCAAAGACGACCCGCCGGTCCTGACGCTGCAGGGAGACAAGGACGCTCTCGTGCCGGTCGAGCAGGCCAAGTTGCTCGACGAAACGATGAAAGCCGCCGGCGCTCCGCACACGCTGGTCATCTACGCCGGACAGGGGCACGGGTTCGGCGGCGAGTATGTGAAGAAGTCCGCCGACGAGACCTGGGCGTTCTTCGACAAGCACTTGAAGAAGTGATGCCGGATGCCGGTAATTGGGTGAGATCGTGTTTGAAAAATCCATTTCACCCTCCCGCAATGCGGGAGGGTCGGACGCGAAAGCGTCCGGGGAGGGTC
>CAIPEB010000770.1 GCA_903863885.1 uncultured Planctomycetaceae bacterium
GTCAAGGTGTTCGATACCGAATCTCCGCAGCACATCGCGGACGTCAACAGCTATGCTTCGCCCACTCCGGCGATCGAAGCCGGGCATGTGTACGTGCACTACGGCACCTACGGCACAGCATGCCTCGACACGCGGACGGGCCAGTTGCTTTGGACGCGGCGCGACCTGAACTGCGACCATCACGAGGGTCCCGGATCCTCCCCCATACTTTTTGAAAACCTGTTGATCGTCAATGTTGACGGTCGCGACGTGCAGTACGTCGTGGCCTTGGACAAGCAGACCGGCAAGACGGTCTGGAAGTCGAACCGATCGATCGACTACAGCAAGTTCCCGGACAATACGCGCAAAGCGTTCTGCACGCCAACGGTGATCGAGTCGAACGGGAAACTACAGCTGATCAGTCCCGGCGCCAAGGGCGTGATGGGTTACGATCCGCGCACTGGGGAAGAGTTGTGGAAGGTGCGTTACAACGGGTGGTCGATGGTGGCCCGTCCGCTGTTCAGCAACGGTCTGGCGTTCGTGTTGAACGACTTTGAACGGCCCGAATTGTGGGCGATCCGCACCGACGGCCACGGCGACGTGACGGACAGCCACGTGGCCTGGGCCATCAAACGCGGCGTGCCGCGTCAACCGTCGCTGCTGCTGGTTGACGATCTGCTCTACTGCATTACCGACGACGGAATCGCATCCGCGCTCGAATCCAAGACCGGCGAAGCCGTGTGGAAAGAGCGGCTGCCCGGCAGTTATGCGGCGTCGCCGATTTGTGCCGATGGCAGGCTCTTCTTCTTCAACCAGAACGGTGTGACAACCATATTGGCACCGGGCCGCCAGTTCAAGGTGCTCGGAACGAACGAACTGGACGGCGAACAACTCATGGCCTCGCCCGCAGTCGCCGGGTCAGCTCTGTTCATCCGCACACGCACTCATCTGTATCGCATTGAGGAGCGGACGAAATAGTCTGGGGTCCGGAGCGAGAGGAGGGCGCGGGGGTGGCACTTGCTTATGGTCGCAATATCGCTCGTTCGGACCCTGCGACGAACAATCCGTAAGTGTCGGCTTTCGCTCCGCGAAAACTCCGAAAACAAAACCGCGTCCTTTCGCGGAGCGAAAGGCGACCTTCAAGCAAAACGCTCGGCGGTACGCAGGGCGGGCAGGCATCATTGCCGGCTAGCCGTGGCGCGGAACTCGTAATGGCCCGACGGGACTTCGTACACGGCCGCGTTCGGTTCATTGCGGACGGCTTTGACTTGTGCAGATTCCGCGACTGGTTTGCCGCCTTCCAGCACCGAAGCCGCGTCGGCGGTCGGCACGTACACCGTCGCGGTTGTGTTCGGCGGGACCGAGAAGCTCCAGACAAACGCATTGTTCTCGATGCGCCAACGGCTTTGGATCACGCCGTAGAGGCACTTGTGTGACGCGTTGACGAAGGTGAGATCCCCGACCGGGCGCGGCCGCAGGACGATGTGCTTGAAGCCCGGCTTCTGCGGATCGTAATTGATTCCGCCAAGCGTCTGGTAACACCACGCCTCAAGATTGCCGGAGAGGATCTTCTGGCTCTCGCCGTTCATGCCGCCATCCTGCGTATCGGTATCCCAGCGTTCCCAGCTGGTCGTAGCTCCCTTGGAGATCATGTAACCCCAGCTCGGACGCGTCGTCTGTGCTGCGATCTGAAAAGCAACTTCGGGATGACCGATATCGGTGAGCACCTGCATCTGCCATTGCATGCCGATCAATCCGACGGACGTGTGCCCCTGCTGTTTGACGGTGATGTCCTGGACAAGATTTCGCACAACGGCCTCACGATCGGCTTCAGGAACGAGGCCAAAGGCCAGCGGCAGAACGGCGGAACATTGAGTCTCGCTCTCATAGGTCTTCGTCTGTGCGTTGAAAAACCGTTTATTAAACGCCTCGCGGACGCGTTCGGCCAACTCGCGAAAGTGCCGTTCATCCTCGGCCTTCTCCAGCACTCTTGCGGCCCGTTCGACGATGCGGCAATTCCGATAGAAATATGCGGTGCCGATCAGCGGCCGCGACGTGGAACCGGCATTGCGGCTGTTCCCTCCGATCGATGCGCTATCGACCCAGTCGCCGTAGGTGCAGAAATCGAGCGTCCCGCTGGGCTTGAGGTTCGTTCGCTCATGGTACTGCACGAACCGCTTCATCATCTCGTAGTTGTCGCGCAGCGGACGCTCGTCGCCGTAGAAGTCGTAGTACCAGTCGGGAATGATCGTCGCGACGCTGGGCCAGACAATATCTTTCGAGTTGAAGGTCCAGTACGGCGGCAGGATCTCCTGCAGACTCCCGTCCTCGGCCTGATGAGTCCGGTAGTTGTGCAGGAAGTGGTCGTAGAATCGGGCAACGTTGAAGATCCATCCCTCGCTTTCGGAAGTTTTCGCGGGATGACCCGACCAGGGCATTCGTTCATCGCGATCAGGTTCCATGGGAACGCTGCGGTTCTGAAGACGCGTGCCCCATCGTGCGTTTTCATATGCGCGATTGACAACGGCGTTGGAACATTGAAACTCGCCGACCCGCTCGAAGTCCGTGTGAGTAACGAGCCCGGCGAAATTCTCCTTCGTGGGACGGCCCGGGAAACCCTCGACCTGAGCCCAGCGAGTTGCGTTTCCTCGAAACCGCGGATGCCACTCTTCGATGCCGCTCCCTCGCAAAGTGTAGATATCGGTGTTCAGCGCGCTGCGGTCATTCAGGAAGTTCAGCGTGCCATCGGGCAGCACGTTGAAGCTTGTTCGCACGCTGACGCGAGTTCCGGCCGGCCCCGATAACTTGATTCGCACGACACCGTAAAACGCCTGACCGAAGTCGACCATCCAGACGCCCGGCTTCGCTTCGATGAGCTGCTTCGGCTCGAGAATCTCGGTGACACGGATCGGCTCGATCATCTGTGCCTCGAGCTTCCCTCCGGGCGGCTTGACCAGCTGAACCGGCTTCCACGACGAAGCATCGAAGCCGGCGACAGACCAGCCAGTCAGTTCGCGCGTCGCATCGTATTCTTCGCCGTCGAATTCACTGCTGGCACGAAGCGGCCCGTCCGTGTTCAGTCTCCACGACCCGTCGCTGACGACGGTCTGTTCGCTCCCGTCTTCGTACTCGATGCGCAGATGAGCGAGCATCTTGGGGTAGCCGTAGGTGTTCATCGGGACCGGCGTCTGCGATCGCGGCGCGAAAAACCGCGCATTGCTCAGCACGATGCCGATCGCGTTTTTGCCGGCACGCAGCTCGGGCGTCACATCGTGGGTCACGTACAAATCACGTTTGTCGTAGCCGGTCAGTGCCGGGTTCATGAGTTGATCGCCAACGAGCGTCCCGTTGACGTACAAATCGAAAAAGCCGAGCCCGCATATCGAGGCGACGGCACGGCGGATCTTCTTGCCTGGCTGTGCGTCGAATTCCTGTCGCACGTACCTGCCGGACAGACGCCGATTCTCGCTGAACCATCGGTCGCCCCAGGGCATGCCCCAAGGTGCGATGCCGGCTTTTCCCACTTCCTTAGCCGGCACCCAGCGGGACTCGTCCAACCCGACCTGATCCCAACGAGGCTCAGGTTCCTTTGCGGCTCGCCACTGGGCATCGGACTGAATCACGAGCGGCGGACCGCTGGCGAATTCAACCCGCACCGCGCCGATCCAGCTTCCAGGATTGTTCGGAACATCGGCTGCCATGTTCGTGGCAGCGACCGCAATTTGATTGGCGCCGGCATGCAGATTTGTGGCAATTTCCATTCCCAGGACATTGGGATGTCCGCGCCCCACTCCGACCTGCGTCCCGTTGACATACAGGACACACTGGTCGTCGCCGGCAACGAATGCCACAGCTCGAGTGACCTTGCGATCGG
Organism: uncultured Planctomycetaceae bacterium; assembly: GCA_903863885.1. Classification (GTDB taxonomy): domain Bacteria; phylum Planctomycetota; class Planctomycetia; order Pirellulales; family Pirellulaceae; genus CAIPEB01. The sequence goes on from CAIPEB010000770.1 coordinate 3,854, forward strand.
CGGGAATCGTCAGAGTTCGGCGAAAATAGCGCGTCGCAACCGGCGCGTCGTGGGCAGGGTTTCCCTCCGGGTACCAGAGCCACTGAGCCGACTTGAACTCATTCAGTTCGAGCCCTTCTTCAGACGGTTCATCGCAGCCGATCCACTGAGCGCCGTCCCAATCCGCTTCGCTCAGCAACCCCATGGTCCAAACTGCGGGTTCGCTCCAGCGAGATACTCCGTTCTTTTCATCCCAGATTCGGACCTTCCACCAGCACTCGTCGTGCGAAGCCAGAGATCTTCCCTGATAGGAAACGTGCAGCGAGCGATCGGATGCAATCCGCCCGCTGTCCCAGCGGTCGGCCTGGTCCTGTTCCAGCAGCGAGCGGCGACTGGCAACCAGGATCTGATACGCCGTTTGGCTCTGTCCGCGAGAGTCTGCCTGCGACGACTCAAGACGCCAGCTGAGCCTCGGTTGCACGTCGTCGATTCCAAGCGGATTGACCAGGTAATCACAGCGCAGATCCATCGGGATCAACGCCGATTCGGCACCTTGAACTTGCTGCATACTGGCTGTGCCGAAGCAAGCGAGGAAAGCCAGAACCGCAAGAGCGTCAGTTTTGAAGCAGCGCCGCAATCGGGAGAAGGTAAACGGAGTGCAGGTGTGTTTCTGACGCATGGCGACTCCTGAAGCTTCTGGGGGGCCTGCCGGCATTTCCGGCGATGGCATTCTCTCTGCTGCGTTGTCCGATTCGGCGACCGGATCAGCCGGCGCGGATGTCGAGGTACATTTCGCATCACTCTGCCAGACGCCACACCCCAATGGAATACAAAAAGCTTCATTTCCGTCCCGATTTCTATCGCAGATTGTTCCCGCAAAGTGCAGTCGCGCTCGGTCTCATACTTGAGTCGGACCAATTTCGCGCAGATGATACGATTGGTGCGAACCTTCAGACCGCCTGGTGTGTCGTGACAGATCACGGGACCGATCGGACAACAAACGAGTCGGTCTGATTCAAGGACGTTTTGCAAGGAATTGAGAGCTTGTCGAAATCTCGAAAACGGGATGCCGAATTCGACCCGAACGACCTCGAGTCGAACGACGCGGCGGACTATGAAGAACTGCAACCGGGCGAATCGGCGTCGCGGCGGAGGTCGGATCGGCGCGAACGGAACCGAGCGCACGGCGAGCATGGCCAAATTGACTTCGCAGATTTGGAAGACGAAATCAGTCCCATGAAGAAATTCGATCGCAAAACACTGCAACTGTGCGGGCAAGTTGCACGGGCATTGGCCGGGTGCTTTGCGGACTGCCCGGATCCGGTGATCAATCAATTGACCGTCTTCGGGGTAACTCCGAAGGCGGGCACAGCGGCGCTGGAGGTTGCGGTCTATCCGGCCATTCCAGGAGTCGAACTTGATCCTCACGATGTACTGCCGAGATTGCGCGAGAACCAAGGCCACTTGCAGGACGAGGTCAGCCACGCGATCACGCGAAAGTACGCGCCGCGTTTGACTTTCAGGATGGCCACTCCCGATGAGGTGGCCGCGATTCAGCAACCTGCCGCATCTGTCGATCCGGATCTCCTGAAACTGGCGATCCCCACCGAAGAAGAGCCCGAATGATCTCGGAGCACGCCGCAACCGTAACCGATTCTCTCCCCGAACGGCGATAACCTGACAGGAGCTTTCAGGCATGCGCATGATCCATTGTCTTGTCTTACCTTGCCTCGTTCTGTCCGTCATCTGCGGGTCGCCCTCAATCGGCGCGAGCGGTGAGCCGTCGTCCGGCAAATCGGAGGTGTGCACATTTCTTCCCGGGCAGGGAACCTGGCTCGATACGGACGGACACGCCATCCAGGCTCACGGCGGAGGCATGCTGTACCACGAGGGGATCTACTACTGGTACGGCGAGAACAAGGACGGCCCCACGCTGAACGGAAACCGCGTCGACGTCATCGGCATCTCATGCTACTCGTCTCGCGACCTCTATCGCTGGAAGTTCGAGGGGCTCGCGCTCAAGGCGGTGCCGGATGATCCGAAACATGATCTGCATCCGAGCCGTGTTTGCGAGCGTCCGAAGGTGATCTTCAACGACAAGACCCGCAAGTTTGTGATGTGGGTCCACATCGACGACGCCAAGTACCAGTACGCGCGAACCGGCGTGGCCGTCAGCGACACACCCGTTGGGCCGTTCCGCTACGTCGAGAGCTTCCGCCCGAACGGCGGTGAGAGCCGTGACATGACGGTCTTTAAGGACGACGACGGCAAGGCGTATGTCATCTTCGGTACCGGATGGCATACGCACGTGCAGATCGCGGATTTGACGGACGACTATCTCAAACCCTCGGGCGTGTATACCAATCACTTCCAGCGGCCCGGACCGCCGACGAGCCGGGAGGCGCCGGCGATCTTCAAGCATCAGGGCCGCTACTATCTGATCACATCGGGCACCACAGGATGGGCCTGCAATGAAGCGATGTATGCCGTCGCCGATTCCATTCATGGACCGTGGGTCGAAAAGGGAAATCCCTGCGTCGGCAAGAATGCGGACAAGACATTCTTCGCGCAGAGTACCTTCGTGCTGCCGGTCGCAGGAAAAAAGGACGCGTTCATCTTCATGGCCGACCGCTGGAACAGCGAAAACCTGCGCGATTCGCAATACGTCTGGCTGCCTGTTCGGTTCACCGACGGCGGCATTCGCCTCGAATGGCTCGATTCGTGGGACCTGTCTCAGTTTGATAAGCCCACTAAACCGTGAGACGTGAACGGTGCAGGATGGTATTTCATCCGTGCGAATCCGTGCCCATCCGCGGCCTCTTCGCCTTACTTATTTCCGAGCAACGTAAGTCTGCGTCAGCAGTGAATCGACCGCAACATCATTCACGCTCTGTTTCGTGCCGTCGGGCCAGACGATATCGATGCTGACCGGCAGGGAGTGGCTGCCCAGACCAAAGTGAAGGCCAAGATCGTTCTGGTTACCTTCGCCCGTGCCGGCTTCCACTTGCCGCGCCAGCGTTCTGTCCCCGAGTTTGACGCGGACTTGAGTGCCGATGGCGGAGCGGTTCACCGTCGTTCCATCACCCGCGAGACGAATTCCAAGCCAGTGCCCCGCGCCGTTCTTGTTCTCGGCGATTGTCCCGTTTTGAAACAGACGGCCGGCCGTCACGAGATCGAGATCGCCGTCCTGGTCGAAGTCCGCCCAAGCCGCCTGATACGTTGGCGGCAGGGATGCTACGCCGGCGGCGGCCGTGATATCGGAAAACGCGAAGTTTCCGTCGTTGCGAAATAGACCGGGGAAGTTCTTTCGGTTGAACGAGGCGACTTCGTAGACGGTCGTGAAGAAAAGATCGAGGTCGCCGTCGTTGTCGCAATCACCCGCAGCGGGACTCGCGTAGGATTCCTGATAGAAGACGCCGCACGGCCCGCGGTCCTCGAACACGTTACCCTTGGCCGGACCGGGTTGCCGCAGGAAGCGGGATTTGGGCTGATCGCCGCGACCGTCAACGTGCGCAAAGTTGCCGACGAACAGATCGAACAGCCCGTCGTTGTCGAAGTCCCCCCAGGCGGCGCCGATCGAATGACCGCCCTCAAACCCGGGCGATGTGCCCGCTGCGTTGAGTGCCGGCGCCGCATCGGTGAACGCGCCCGTGCCGTTGTTCATCCACAACACGTTCGGCTGCAAACGGTAGTTCGAGACGTAAATGTCCAGGTCGCCGTCCTGATCGAAGTCGCACGCCGTTACGCCGCGCGAACGATAACGGACCTCGCTCCAAGCGAGCTTGAATCCCTTGCCTCTTTCGTTCATCAGTATCATGTTCGGGTAGGTAATGCCTGCGTCCCAATCCTCGTACCCGCCCACGTACAGGTCCACCAACCCGTCCCCGTTGAAATCGCCCCAACACGCGCCGCGACAGACGCACTTGGGAAGTTCAGGCATGGCGACCGGTGCAAAAGCCTTGCCCGCGTCACTGCGCAGAACTCGCAGTGAAGACAACGAAAAGAGATCCGTCCAGCCGTCGTTGTCAAAGTCCGCGGCAACAACATCGCCCAGCCCTTCGGCGATCTTGGCAAAGCTCTTGCCCGCGTCATTGCGCCAGGCGACGCCTCCGGCGCAAAGATCCGGCCAACCGTCGTTGTTCAGGTCGGCCCAGCACGCTCCGCCATTAGGCAACTGCAGTCCAAGTGCCGCAGTGCGGTCGCTGAAGACCTGTGCGGATGGCGTTTCAGCCGCGCGAACTGCATGCGTGCATGTTAAGAGGCATGCGATCACCAGCAAGGGGATTGCATGACCGCCGGAGGAGTCAATTGCGGGCTTTGACTTGGAGCAGAACATCGATGAATTCCCGACTTGGAATAAGGTATCGAAATTCCGAGCCCAGAAGAAATCTCCGTGATCTCGTACGAAAGAGTCTGGAGTCCGGAGGAGAAGCGGCCACGGATTGGCACCGTATGAAACACGGATCTATTCACTCTTCGATCTTCGACACCCGTGTCTTCATTCTGCGTGGTGTTGTCCCTTCATGGCAACTCCGTGGTGAATCCGACAACTTGCACGAGGCAGCCTGTGGAGGCGGCGTTCTTTCGCGCGGCGACCTTCAACGTGACGGTATGATTTCCTGAGGCCAGTCCCGATGCAAGTGTCGTGCGGTGATTCCAATCGACGTCGCGCGCATAAGTGTCGAATTCGCGCAGCTTGGCGGGTTGGCCGTCGATCAGTACTTCCGCGATTCCGCAATCGGGTCCCGCTTTGTGGATCAACGTCACGCACGCCCCGGTGAACTCGAAGGTCGCGGTGGATCTCGGCGAAGTGGCATAGAACAGCCGGTCCTTGAGCGGCCCCTTGCCGGTCCATCGCGTCCAGTGGCCGCCGAAGTTGACGCCGTCTTCCCGAATTTCCTTGATTGGCCGCTCGGGAAAAAGCCGCCGTGCCTCCTCGATGCTCAGACCCGCGACTGAGGCAACTTCCCTTGCGTCGAGGCAAGTGCCATCCGGATAGATCAGGCCCTGGTATGGATAGTCACCTTGCGAGAACTGGGTCCTGCCGATCATCAACTCCCAGAAACACCAGCCGATCTTCAGGTCCGCGACAATCGGCATCGATCGCTCGAACGGTTGCTGCGGCCGCCCAATAAACTCGTTGATGATCACGGGCTTGCCGTAGAGGCGGCCCCAGAGTTGTATTTCGCGAACCCGCATCGCAAGCTCCTCGGGCGGACCGTAGGAATGAAGGCAGATCACGTCCACCAGATCGATCGAAGCGATGTTGTTGCCCGAAAAAGCCCAGCCGATCGTCAACGGCTGAGCGGGGGTTTCCTGTTTGACGCGGCGCAGCGACCATCGCACAAACTCGTCGATCGTTTCGCGGCCGCCCTTTTCCAGGTCGCCGTACTTGCCGGTGCTCTCAGGCTCGTTCATCACATCCCAGACTGCGATGCGTCCATCGTCCTTGTGAGCGCCCACGACCGCATGGATGTACTGCTCCATCGCTCCCCGGTCCTTCGCCCCGAGCCGCGAGAAGCCCGGCGACGGCATCCAGGTCTTGTCGCGGTAGTCCTTCAAGTCGACAGCCTGCGGATCGAAACAGGAATCGAACAGCACCGGCATCAGCTTGATCTGATGCTTGTCGCACAGCGTCAGCAGCGTTTCAAAACACTCGAGAAACCGCTGCGGATTTTCTTCATACACGGCCACCTGCAGAAAGACCCGCACGCAGTTCAGACGCAACTTCTCGGCATAGCCCAACTCCCGATCGATCACCGCCGGATCGAATTCCATCCACGTTTGGACGTCGTTCCGCGAGTAGGAAGGCACGTAATTCGCGCCGCGGATCCACGCAAAATCGTCTTTCGACGCAGATTCTCCGGCTTTCGTCCCGCATGTCGAAGCTGCAAGCACGAAAAGCACAGCCGCGGTGATGGTCCATTTCTTGCGGTTCATCGATGTTGTTTCCTTCCCTCAGCGTGACACGCCAAACTGTCTGTCCAGCCAATCAAACGCTTCGTTCTGCATTTCGACATTGTAAACGTGGGGCACATCCCAAAGCCTGGTGACCAGTTTGTCGCCCGCCTGCTGGGATTCCCAAACGGCGCGCATTCGTGCGTGCGCTTCGCGCGCCGACTCGGCGGGAAACAGACCGTCCTGAAGTCCGTTGTAGAACAGCATCGGCTTGGGGCACGCAATGCTCGCCACATCGGGATAGTCGAGATAGTTGAACAGGTTCGGGTGGATCATGACATAGGCCGACTGCCCGCGAGTCTGGTTGTTGCCGGGCACCATCAGGCCTTTGACCGTCGCCATCCAGCAGATCGCAACTCCGGCCGAAATGTGATCGGACAGCGCCGCAAGCTGCCACGTCCGGAAGCAACCGACCGAAAGCCCCATCGCCGCGACTCGTTTGGCATCGACATTTGGCTGGCTTCCCAGAAACTCGGCCGCGCGCAGATCCTCGTGCGCAATCAGTCCGGCGTGGGTCATCCCCAGATGAAGCAGGTTGCCTGCCAGCGCCTGCTGATTGAGATCGGGCGCACCGCCGCGGTCGGACCAGTTGAACATGTCCATGGCAAGGCACACGTAACCCCGTTTGGCCAACTCGTCGCCCAGGAACCGCCCGCCGTAACACTGTTGGACCCACTGGCGCGCCGAGTCGAGTTTAGCAGGCGGCACGTCCCACGGCTCGATCACCTTCTCCTTGCCGATGTCGAA
>CAIPEB010000771.1 GCA_903863885.1 uncultured Planctomycetaceae bacterium
CTGCCAGTTCTTGGGGGGTCGCGAAGTTCTTCCGTACGACTCCATCCACTCCGAGGACCTGCCGAAAGAAGGTGGGCCAATCCGGCTGGTTGCGGAAGTAATCCGACGCGATGCGGAGGACTTCCTGGACCTTGTCCTGCGGTTCCTGCGGCAGGGCGTTTTCGGTCGTGGTCAGGTCGGTGGTCACGGTCGATTCGGCGATCGTCGTTTCGAGTGGCAACTGATGAGTGAGTTCCAACATGCAATCGGCTCCTTCCAGGTTCTTCAACGTCGAACGGGCCCGCCGACGCGGATGCCCTACGACGCAATCTTCCTGACGAGTCAAGGGTAGCACGGATGTCATTGCAATGCTTGCATTTAGGGAACTTGACTTGCAGTGCGCTTTCGTGATGCACGTGTGCGTGAAAGTTAGGCACGGCCGGTTTGCCTAGAAATTAAGCACGCTCCGTTTTTGGCAATTACCGAGTGTCTAGTTCGCGGGTGTAGGAAAATTCCTGGAATTGCTCAAGTTTTCGTCGCCGACTGCAGTCTGGGAAGCTGCGGTCGGGGGGGATTCGGCCCGGTGGGACCGGCTGGGATGAGTTTCCTGTGCTGCGGCCCGCCAGTCGGTCGGAGGGAGTGTGTGCTAGCGGTGACCGCGCTGCTTGCGAGAAAGCCGGAGACGGGAAGCGGGAGATGGGAGACGGGAAATCGGATGGAGGGGAACACCCGCTCGGCCACTGGCATCCGTCATCCGGCATCCGGCATCCGGCATCCGGCATCCGGCATCCGGCATCCGGCATCCGCCCCGCCGGCCCGACGTCGCGGTCCCTTGCGCGACGATGTAGAATTGAATCGCCGGAACGCCCAGGTGCTTTGATGGGGCGAAGTGAAGCGAGCGGGTTGAACGAATCGAGCGGAGGAACGGATCGACAGTGTACGAAACTGAGCGCGCAAAGGGCGTCGTGAGCGAGAAGGCCATTCTCGTTCGTGTTCTCACTCCGGACTCTTCAGCCGAATCCGATCCGCTGGATGAACTCGCGGGGCTGGCTGCCACGGCGGGAGCGCAGGTGGTCGGCCGGCTGATGCAGCGACGCGAAGCGCCGGACGTGGGGACTTACCTTGGCAAGGGAAAGGTCGAGGAACTCAAGCGGCTGGTCGACTCCGAGCAGGCCGACGTGGTGATCTTCGACAACGATCTCTCGCCCGGTCAGACCCGAAATCTCGAGCGGGTCGTTGAGGTCAAGGTGCTGGACCGCACCGAGTTGATACTCGACATTTTCGCGGACCATGCCCGGACGCACGAATCGCGTCTGGCAGTGGAACTGGCCCAGCTTGAGTACTCTTTGCCGCGTCTCAAGCGGATGTGGACGCACCTTTCGCGTCTGAAGATGGGCATCGGCATGCGCGGGCCGGGCGAAAAACAGCTCGAGGTCGATCGCCGACTGGTTGAAAAACGCATTTTCGACCTCCGCGGGCAGCTCCACTCGATCGAGAAACGCAAGGAGCGGCAGGTAGCCTCTCGCGAGGACTACATGACGGTTTCCCTGGTCGGCTATACGAACGCCGGCAAGAGCACGCTGATGAATCGGCTGACCGACGCGGGAGTACTGGCCGAGGACAAACTGTTCGCCACGCTCGACACTCGCACGCGGCGCTGGCAGTTGCCCAACTGGGGGCCGGTGCTGCTGAGCGACACGGTCGGTTTTATCCGCGACTTGCCCCACCGGTTGATCGCCAGTTTCAAGGCGACTCTCGAAGAGGCGCGCCAGGCGGACCTGTTGCTGCACGTGGCGGACGCGGCGAATCCCGCCGTGCGCGAACAGGTGGCTGCCGTGTACCGTGTGCTGCAGGAAATCGGCATCGACGAGAAGCACATGCTGCTGGTACTCAACAAAATGGACGCACCGGGAGCGCGTTCGCGCGTGGACGGTCTGATGCACGTGTATCCCAACGCGGTGGCGATCAGCGCGGTCACGGGCGAAGGACTCGATCGTTTCGCGCTGGCGGTCAGCGACGCGTTGAGTCATACGTTCTGCGACATCGATGTCGAGACCTCAGTGGATAACGGCCGGCTGATGGCCTACCTCGCCGCTCACGGCGAGATTCTCTCGCGCATGTTTCACGACAACCGCGTGATCCTGCATTGCCGCCTGCCTCAGAAGCATGTCGGCCGCGTGGAGGATTCCGGAGCGTCGGTTCGTCTGCACCGCGCCAGCGGCGGCGATGAGGTTGCCGAGGCCGTTCCGCCCCCCGCTGCCATGGAAGACGTTGCGTAACCCATGGGACGCCGAAAGATCTCCGGTTTGCGGGCTGTTGTCACGGGGGCCTCGGGCGGGATCGGCCGAGAAGTCGCCCTGCAACTGGCTCGTCGAGGTGCGCGGCTGGTGGTTACCGCCCGCCGAGTCGATCGTCTCGACTCGTTGTGTCGGCAAATTCAAGCCGCCGGCGGAGACGCGAAAGCCGTACCCGGGGATATTACGGATAGCGGCCTGCGTCACCGCCTGCTGGACGCCGTCCGCGATCAGTGGGGTGCCCTGGATCTTCTCGTGAATAACGCCGGCGTCGGCGCCATTGGCCAGTTCGCCGAAGCGGAGCCGTCCCGGCTGCGCAGCCTGATGGAAGTGAACTTCTTTGCGCCGCTGGAACTGATCCGCGCATCACTTCCTCTGCTGCGGCAGGGTGTTCGTCCGATGATCGCGAACATCGGGTCGGTCCTCGGGCACCGTGCCGTGCCGCGCAAGAGCGAATACTGTGCGAGCAAGTTCGCGCTGCATGGTTTTTCCGACTCGCTGCGAGCTGAACTGTCGCCGCAAGGCATCGATGTGCTGCTCGTCAGTCCGAGCACCACCGAGACAGAATTCAGCGAGCACCTGCTTGAGAAACTGTCGCCGTCGCCCTGGCGGCCGTCCCATCCCATGTCGGCCGAGGCGGTCGCCCGAAAAACGGTCAGCGCGATTGAGCGAGGTTCGCACGAAGTGATCCTGACCTGGGGCGGCAAGCTGCTCGTCTGGCTAGACCGACTCGCACCCTCGCTAGCAGATCGCCTGGTCGCACGTTTCAGCTGATCTTCAATAAATTCGCGCGGAATGCGAACAATTCCTGTGGCCAGTTCGTCCAATTAGAGATAGAGGCGACGGAAAGTCTCGAGCCTTGCCGTGTTCGCGTGCCGGATCGGTCCTGGACCTGATCCTCGGCTCGGAAACGCGATCCGGTAGGGCCCGCGACCTTCCGGCTTTCCACTGCGATTCGCGGCGGCCGGGCAAAGGAAAATCTTGCTTGCCGCCCGGTGATAGCAGTGCTATCATTCCGGCAAGTCCAACAGGGAGTTGGGCGTCTGAGCCAGTACTGAGGGTGTCGGAAGAACAGCCGTCAAGGAGGACCTGTCCCTCGTTCTGTGGTGCACGCGGGACGGCGTCCCTAAGTCAAGGGAGCCGAAAATGCTTGTTCTCAGCCGCAAAGTTGGTGAGAGTTTTGTCATTGGTGACGATATCCTGGTCACCGTGGTGCGGATCGCCGGCGGCGGCGTGCGGATCGGGATCGAAGCGCCGAGCGACTATGCCATCGTGCGCAAGGAACTGTCGATCAACGCGGACCAGATTGTGCGGCGCGACAACGCGGTTCAGGCCACTTGATCCGGTGTCCGGAGACTGGAGTCCGGAAGAGGCTGCGGATTTGCACGGATGAGACTCCGGGCAACACGGTGGAGCAGTTCAGTGCGGCGAGTCTGAGTGACGGATGGCCGTGCGTGATTTGGCCGGCGCTCCCTCGGCGACGCGGAGATCGATTTCTTGCGCGTTGGTATCCGCGTCCGACTTTGCCAGCATGTCGGCGATCTGCCTCAGGACCACTTTCTTTTGAGCAGCTGTGGGTTCTCCGGCGATTTCGCGGCCAGGCGCGCTTCCCCAGATGATGCGCAGACCCTTGCGGGTTGTCAGGCGATAGAGCGGCGCATTGGTCGCGGATCCTTCGGGTGATTCGATGGCCAGAATCCGATGGAGTCCGAGAGTCTGGGATTCTTCGCTCAGCAGTGATGCGATTTCTGCGCAAATACTCACTCGAGTATCGCCCCAGGGACTTCCAGGCAGACCGCAGGGAGTGAGATTGGAAACGGCGATGCGGGGGTAGTCGTTGGCTTGCGTCGCGGAGAAATCGGCTGTCGGCAACAGCACGCCCTTTCTGTCCACCGGCAGAAGTCCGACTTCGTTGGTGGGGAGCACACCGGCCGGCACTTCGACCCAGGCCACCGGCCTGCGATATTCCACTTCCACGACGAGGCGGCTTTGTGGACGCTTGCCGACGCAGGCGACTTTCTCCACCCACGGGTGCATTTCGAAAGCGCGGTAGACCCGCAGCGTCAGGTCCGTATCGAAGATCGAGAGGCCCTCCAGGCTGCCGTCACGCATCGCTTCGGCTTTGATATCCGAGCGGATCCACGGCGGCGGCGGAGAGACCACGATGCTGGTGGCCGAGACCTTGTACTCGGCGCGGTGAGTAACCGGCACGCCCCACTTCTTCCACGCGTAGTAGGCAGTGAGGATGAACAGCAGGATCATTGCCGCGCCGATCATCAGCTCGCTGGAGGCGGCGCGCATGAAGCTCAGAGCCGGTGCGGCCGGTTTGGCTGAGGCGTCCGCGGATTTCTTGCGACTGGGCACGGCCCCGATCCTCCTTGCGCGATCGCCGGTTTATATTGGCCCCTTGCCAGCGGCCTGTGACAATCAGCCGACGATCTCGGCCTGCGGAGATTACCAAAGGTTGCCCGAACGCTGAATCTTGATTTTTGGGATTTGAGACTTGCGAGGAACCACGATGCTTAAGTCATTGCAGTCGTTCATTTTCTGCGTGCTTGGATTGGCGGGCATCATGCCGGCCGCTGCCGGCGAGACGCCCAGTGCTGTCAAGCCGGATGGGACCGCGAACCGCGCGGTGTGGATGGCGCGGGGCGGTTTCGGCGTGATGACACATTATTTAATAACGCCCTCCGGCAACACGCCGGAAGAAAAAACGGCGGATCTCAACCGCATCGTGGACCGCTTCGATGTCGATGCCTATGTGCGCCAGATCGAGGAGACCGGTGCTGACTGGCTGATCTTCACTCTCGTGCAGGGAACCGGTTTCCTGTCGAGTCGCGACGAGTACCTCGATCAGTTGTCTAGCGGGTTCACGCCTCGCCGTGACCTGATTCCCGAAATCGGTCGGCGTCTGCACGCTGCCGGCAAGCGACTCATTATTTATCTGCCGGGAGCGCATACGCCGGCTGATCCGAATGTGAAACGCATTCTGCGCATCGGGACGGACGGCTATGCCGATCGTCACAATGACTTCGTCCGCCATTTCTCGAAGAAGATGGGGCCACTCTGCGACGGTTGGTGGTTCGACAGTTGCAGCCAGCAGTCGGACGATGCCTGGCGCAAGGAAATGGATGCATGCCGGGCCGGCAATCCGGAATCCGTTGTTGCTTTCAGCGGCGCGGAATTCTGCGCGTCGGGCGGACAACTCCGGCCCCTCTGTCCGATTGAAGACTACCATGCCGGGGAAATCCACCTGCTCGAGGACGGCAAGATTCGCACTGACTTCTTGTGGCCGCCGGGAGAGGGGATCGTGATCAGCGCCGATGCCAAGCTGCGCAAGGCGGGCCAGCAGCCGGGATTCTACATGCCCGATTCGCAGTTCTTCGGCAACGTTCAGTGGCATTGCCTGCTGCCGATCGATCTCACATTCAATCCGGCCGTGCCCAACCAGTATTGCCATTACACCGACAAGCAGTTGTTCAGTTTTGTCGACAGTGTGAAGTCGGTTGGCGGTGCCATCACCATCAACGTTCCCATCGAGGTCGAAACGGGCCGCATCCCGCAGGATTCGCACGCGCAGCTGGTTCGGCTCCGACAACACCTCACCAAGAAGCCGTGAATCACCCGGCTTCAGGCCGCAAGCAGGCTGCGTCGGCGCGAACCTGCCGTTCACGTCAAACAAGAAACAAGGACGCCGCCAGTCATTCCGTGGCGGCGTCTTTGATTTCCAGGATTCGCGGCGGCACCTGTCAGGACTTCGGACTTTCCGGCGCTTTGGGCAGCGGCGGCGCATCGCTCGGGGCCTGCAGTTCACACGTCGCTTTATTGGGGCAAGTCTCGCATGCGGATTTCTTCGGACAGTTCCCGCACGCGCCGGCCCTGGGACACCCTTTGCCCGCCGGACAGTTGGGGCATGCTTTCGGGCACGCGTTGTTGGGACAATTGGCTGCACATCCGGCCGCCGCGTTGTCCGCTGCTGCCTTGCCGGGAACTTCGTGGTTCTTGCGTGCCTCTTCAAAGCCGTTCTTCACAAACAGGCTCACGACGCCGCCGTGTGCCTGGATCAGTTTCACCACCGCCGGATCTTCGGACGTCTCGACGACGCGGATCCCCTTGTCAGTCTTTTCGTACTTCAAGTGGATCTTCTTCGCATTGCCGAACAGTTCAGCGAACAGCGGGTCTCGCATGTGTATGGGACGCACCTCTTCGACACGCTTGGCCATCGCGGCCACGTGCTCCTGGATCTTCGCGACCAGCTCGGGCTTGTCGGACTCCGTGAGGGTCTCGACGCCGCCGTCCGTGTTCTTTACTTCGCGACGGATGCCCTCGTGGTTCTCGAGCAAGTAATGGAACACATCCCGATCGGCGATGAACTGAGCGTCGCCTCCGCCGCCCTGCCTGCCTGCCCCCGGACCCTTGCCCTTGCCGGCCCAAGGCGGAGGCCCTTGGGAAAGTGACTGACCGGCCACGAGTATCAAAAGTCCCAGTCCGAACGCCGCGCTCAGCATGTGAGTTCGCATGTGCATCATTCGCTCCCTTGATTCTCGAAATAAATACTCGTTAAATCCCCAAGTCAATTGAGGCAACGGCCAAATCGAAAAGCTCAAACAACTCGCGATCGAGCAATATCTATGCCGAAGAGCCTACCGCACTTGCACACTCGGGAAAACAGACGCTTTCTTCGACTATTGAAGGGGACCGCGCGGGCCATCAACCCGCAAACGGTCGTGCCGTTGCCTGACTCCTGTGTAAGTCTCTGCAGAAGTGTCTCCGATCACTGTGCAAGATTTGCGCGCTCCCCGGTGCTGCATGGGCGACTGCACCCGGCTCCGACGAGGTCGTCCCATCAACTCGTGCCGAACCTGAAACCTGCGTATTCGGGCGTAGCCGCCGTCGTTACTTGCGCCGCGGCAGTTTCGCACTGTAATGTACAGCGCGGTGCCGGTTATCGTCGAAGGCGAAGTGAAGCCACGTTTTGTCGTGACTGACGAAACCGTCCGGATAATTGATTCGTCCTCGGGGGCCATCGCAGCTTTCCGGAACGAGCACCCGCTGGTAGGGCCACGTCTTCATGCCGTCGAAACTGACCCAGAGCGCGAGAGGGCTGCGGTGCTTTGAGTTCGGGTTGTGCAGCATGGCTACCGTATTGCCACCCAGAGGATAGAGAGTCGCCTTGCTGCCCGGGTTGGGGATGCAGGTGATACGGGCGTACTCCGGCCATGTTCTGCCGCCATCGCCTGACTCGGCACTGAACAGCACGCCGCCCAGTCCGTCGGCGCGGATGATCATGGCAATGCGACCGTTTTCGAGTTCCGCGAGATTGTTCTCGGCCCAGCCGAAGTAGCGGTCGTCGGGCGTAAGGCGGATGTCGCCGTGTTCGGACCAGGTTGCTCCGCCGTCGCTGCTGATGAGCACGCCGTTTCGCGGGTTTGTGAAATCGCGATCGAGCGGCGCCCGGTCCCTTTGATCATCGGGGCCGATGTAATGCTGGAAAGGAAGCATGATCCGCCCGTCTCGCGTGACGATGTGATTGCGAATGAACGTGCGCTCTCTGAGTCTTCCGGGCACTTCGCACGGCTTGCTCCACGTCCGGAAGTTGTCGTCGCTGACGAGAAACCACGACCGCCAGTCATTGGCCCAGTGCCGCGAATGCGTCGAGAAGAAAAGCGTGGCACGGCCGTCTCGGATCATCAGTTCGGTCGGGCCCTGGCCGATCGTCTTGCCTTCGCGCGGAAAGCCGACGTCGAAGCTCTCAAGCGCAGTCCACGTCTTGCCCCGGTCCGCACTGCGCGTGACGCCGATGTAATTGAGAGGCGACGGTTCCGTGTCTCCTCCTGCGAGCATGAACAGGATCCACGAGCCATCGGGCAACTCGCGCAGCGTGGTGTCGCAAACCATGCTGTCTGGTTTCACGCCATCGTACGCAATGCTCGAGAAATCCTGCTTTGCATCTTCTGCGGCCTGCCTGGTCCATGCCGGATCGGGAACGATCGATGCAGGCAACTGCGGAGATCTTGCTTTGTTGACCAGCATTCGGGGCCGGGCGTCTGGTGAAGCGAACTTGCCGGCCAGCACGTCCTCCTCTCGGAATTTCGCCAGCAGAATCTCAGCATCCGTGTGCCGGTTCCAGTCGTACAGAATGTAGATCATGCCGTCGGGGGCCTGGAAACCGTCGGGATAAGACACTTCGGCGCGGTCGTCCAGCAGCAGGCGATAGGGCCACGTTTTTCCATCGTCTGACGAAAGGAACGCCGTCATGCTCGATCGACGCGGCAGTCTCGCTTCAATCGGGCCGTTCTTTACCAGCAGCAGGTTGCCGGACGACAATCTGCGAATAAAAAAGCGAGCGCTCGGGTTCTGGATGGCCGAAGGTTGCGGGGGCGTCCACGAGGCGCCTTGATCCTCGGAAAAGCTCTCACTGATGCCCTGCCTGGTGCGGGCCAGCATCCACAAGCGGCCGTCCCTCAACTCGACGATCATGTGTTCGTCGAAATCGGTGTTCGGAAACGCGATGCCTCCGCGCCGCGTCCACGTCGCGCCCTTGTCCTGCGAAACGAACACGTTGGCCATGCGGATGGCGTCGAGATCCTCGTGCGCGTCCTTCAATGCGGCAGGTCCGATGCGATCCCGAGTCCAGAGCGACACGGGCAGCAGCCATTCGCCGCTGTGCAGCACCGTAGGTTTGTTCAGCGTACATCCGTCGGCTATCCGCGCCGGTGCCGTCCAAGTCGGTTCCGCGGCATCCGGATTATCGCACCGGATATACCAGTCTCCGCTGCGCCCGTCGAAATAGCCGAGGCTCTGATCAAAAAAGCACCAGAGCCGTCCCTGCGGATCCGTCCATAAGTTTCCGACCAGGGCGCGCCGTTGCGGTGCGTCGGGCGGATCGGTCGGGTCGATCACGACGCGCGATTTGGACCATGTGGCGCCTGAGTCGTCACTGGATGCAAGCATGAAGAACCCGTTCGGATTGTCGCCGTTGCCGACCCATGCGGCCCAGAGCCGGCCGCCCGGCGTTCGGTCGATTCCGAGAATCATGTTTCCCGTGCGAACCGCGTCGTCGTATTCCGGCCCCGGTTGAGTGTTGACCGCCGGAGGCTCGAGCGACAGGTTCAAGGTCGATAAGGGCAGCGGTTCAGCCCCGACAGCGGCCAGTCCGGCATAGATCAAAAGGACGCACATGACAGGAGCAGTGTATTTCATAACGACCTCGGCAAACCGTGCGATTGCTATTCGAGGGGTTCTACCGCATGATGGGGCCGCTGGCAATTCTCGCTGGACGCGAGGGCCGCCCGTTGGGGCCGTGAGGGCCGGGCCCGTGATCCGAGGCAATGCGTGTCGGCTCTCGATGGGCAACTGAATCGAATATCGACAGGAGTCAGGCCATGCGCGTGAAGTGTATCTTTGCCATGCTGCTCTTGGGTTGTCTCGGCGGGGACGCGACCGCAGCGGAGAGCGTGGCCGACATTCCACAGGACTGGACTGCTTCCGCAATGCGGCGAGTTTCCATTCTGCGCGCGGTTGCATCGTCCTCATTTGCCGGAGCGCAATACGAACCGGCAAGGGCCATCGACGGCCAACACAACACAAAATGGGTTGCCGCGGATGAACCGAGTGTCGAGCACCCCCAGTCGCTCACACTGGAATTTGCGGGAAGCACATCGGTATCGGCCGTGGCGGTGTTCGGCGAGGCGGTCGGCAACGATGGGATTCAGGACGCGGAGATTCAGGTCGCCGGGCCCGATCAGGACCGGTTCACGACGGTTGTCAAGGTAAAGGACGCAAAGTCGCGGCAGTGGCTTGCCTCGTTCGAACCGGTGCAAACAACGGCAATTCGATTGCTTGTCACTCGATCCGGAGGGCCGTCGACACACACGGACGTTTACGAGGTCGAGGCATACGGACCACCTTTGTCGCCGGAAGAATCCCGGAACTACGCAGTGCAAAGGCTCGCCGCATGCGGCCACCGCTGGAAAGAAATCCTCGCGGAGACGGAAAAGAACGGCCCTTCCGCATTGGCTTTTGCCGCCGGCATGCCCGATTTCAACGCGGCGCGGGATTCACTCGAGCGATTCTCGGACAAGATGGCGCAATGGGAAACACTCACCGCTGCGCAGCGCGATGCGGTTGTCGCGCAGTTGGATCGGTTCGAAGCGCAGCTGCAACGAATCCAACGCGACCTGAGCCGAGGCTGCGACGCCTGGGCGGCACGAGTCAGGACAATCGAAGCTGCCAGGCAGCAGATCGGCCAAACTCCGAAGACCAAAGGGTTGTCGTCGATTCGCGAGGGAGACGCATTGCATGTCATCAACGACCGCTTGGTGCTGTCTTTTCATGAAACGGACGGAACCTGGGACGCAGTCTGGACCCGTCAGGATGGAGCACTGCTCCGCCGAGTCGGGCTGGGCATCGAAGTCGACGGCCGGCAACTCTCGCTGCAGGCTGCGCCGGTTGACGTCGTTCCTTTTTCGGATGCGCGGGGAAACGGCCTGCAACTGCGCCAGCGATGGTCGGCGGGAGTTGTGGTGGAACGCTGCGTACGGGTTTACGAGGCGGAATCCGCGGTAATCGTAACCGTGCAGTTGTCCAATGAATCCGAGCAGGCCGTTTCGCTCGGTGCCGCACACTTGATCGATGTGCGCAAAGAGCAGGGGGGCGAATGGCAGTTGTCGGGCCTGTTGAACTCTCCGGCGAGCGTCGGCTTCCCGGGCGCTTCGCCCCCTTGTCGGCCGGCTCTGATGGAGGATGCGGACGGAGCCGAGGCTCAATACGGCAGCGCAGGCGTGCTCGCACTCGCGCACGGAACCAGCGGTGCGCTGGTTGCGGGGTTTCTTTCGTCGCGCGAAGCAGCGCCGGCGGTCGGTGCCCGTTTTCGGCCGTGCACGGGAGGGACTGCTCTCGACTCGCAGCTACTGCTCGGCGGACGCACACTTGCGGCCGGCCGGAAACTCTCCCTGGATCCCGTCTGGCTGTCGGTGGAGGAGGACCGCTTCCGCGCTTTGGAGCGATATGGTGATGCGGTCGCCGCATCGGCGCCATCGCCGGTCCGCACCGGTGCGAATGCCCTGTGGTGCAGCTGGTATCCGTTGCGAATGACGATCAGCGAGGACATTGTGCTGGCCAATGCGGCGGTTGCCGCGGAACATTTCAAGCCGCTCGGATTGGAGATCATTCAACTGGATCATGGGTGGCAGCAGGGCGATGTGTGCGGTGACTGGTTCGCGAACGAGCGGTTTCCGCACGGACTCAAATGGCTTTCAGGTGAACTGCAGTCCCGTTTTGGTCTCAAGCTCGGATTGTGGATTGCTCCGACGCAGGTCGCCGTGTCGAGCCGGTTGTTTCAGGAGCACCCTGAATGGATGGCCCGAGGCAGCGACGGAAAGCCGGCACGTTTTGGAAAGTGGTTCTGGGTCCCGAATCCCGAAATGTCGATGCTCGACGCCTCGGTTCCGGCCGCGAATCGCTGGATCGAGGAGACCTTCGCGCGACTCTCGGCCGAAGGATCGGTCTACTTCAAGATCGATTTCATCGCGGGCTCGCCGTCGATTCTCAGTGCGATGGAGGCCATACGCCGAGGCGCCGGACACGATGCGTGGATTCGCTACTGCCAGACGCCATCCCTGTTGTCCGCGGGTCTGGCCAGCAGTTCCTATATTGGAGACGACACGGGAGATGCCGGACTGAAAGACTGGATGCGTCTCGAACAGATCAACGCGCCCTTGCTCGCGGCAAGTTATTGGGCCAACGACCGCCTCTATCATCGCGAAGTCTGCGACATGAGCGTCGGGACCGGAGCGGATGCGGAAGAGGCCCGGTTCAAGCTGAGCCTGATGACGATGGCCGGCTGCAGCATTTCATTCAGCGACAACTTGCGGAAGCTCGAGAAGCCGCGAATTCGCATGATGCAGCAGTGCCTGCCGCCGGGTAATCCGCCGGCAAGGCCGCTTGATCTGTTTGACCGGGAGCGGCCTTCGATTTGGCACATGCATTGCGCGCGGGACGGCCGCCAATGGGATGCAGTCGGTGTGTTCAATTTCGAGGACGAATCGCAGGAGCGAGTGATCGACCTGGCGCAGTTGGGTCTGCCTCGCGACGCCGACGTCGCCGCGTTTGAGTTCTGGGAAGAAAAATACCTTGGGATCCATCGGGGCAGGATAGTGCTGGTTCTTCCTCCCCGCACCGCGCGGATTGTGCTCGTTCATCGGCTGCCCTCGTGTCCCGACGTGATTGCGACCGACATGCACGCGCTGGGTGGATTCCATGAGATCGCGGCCATGTCCTGGGATGCGCAGAAACGAAGGCTCGCAGGGCGTTATCAGCGTTTGCGGGGCGCACGCGGAAAGTCTTTCGTCTACGTTCCTGACGGTTACCGTCCGCGCGCGCAGTCCGCGTCGCCCGCGGGATCGGGAATTGCGCAGGTGAACAAGAACCTCTGGTCTCACGAGATCGAGTTCACGCAACCGGGCATGGATTGGGCAGTCGAATTCGATGCGGTTGCCGCGGGAACCGGCAATTGACCGGTCGTCCGCTCAGGCGTCCGCCATGCAGGCCTTCAGGTAGTCGAACTCTTTGGCCAGCGTCGCGGTGCGTTTCGCTTCGGGAACTTTGTCGAGCGATTCGTCTTCGATGCAGAGGTCGTTTTGATAGCCCGCGTCTCGGAGAATCTTGATGACTCGACGGAAGTCAATGTCTCCCTGATCCAGCGGGCAGGTGTATTCTCCGTATTTCCAGCCCATCGGCCGCTGCTGATTGCGCTGATCGGCCGGGTAGCCGATGCTCTTGCAGTGCGTGTGGACGACTCGCGTCGCGTACTTCTCGAACAACTCGTACACATTCGGCAGGGGATGGCCGAACCAGTAGAAGTTGCCCGTGTCGAGGGTCAGGCCCA
This sequence comes from uncultured Planctomycetaceae bacterium, assembly GCA_903863885.1. Classification (GTDB taxonomy): domain Bacteria; phylum Planctomycetota; class Planctomycetia; order Pirellulales; family Pirellulaceae; genus CAIPEB01. The sequence goes on from CAIPEB010000771.1 coordinate 13,162, forward strand.
GGCGAGTCGATGCGACGCCCGAGAACAACGCGTCCAGAAAGTTCGGGTCGTTCGTCGTATTGCCGTGGTTTTCCACGCCGAAGTCCACACCCGTATCGCTGGTCTTCGCAACCACCTCTTTGAGCATTCCGGTCACCGACTCGAGGAAATCGCTGTTGTCCGACTTATGCTTCACGACGTCGATGCGGATCGCGCGCACGCCCAGCGCTTGTGCGGCTTGGGCGGCCTTGATGACCCAGGCCACTTCTTCAGCGCCCCGTACGTCGAATTGCGTGGCCATCAGGAATGCGGTGATCTTGCAGCCGGCCGCGGCGGCGTCTTTCTTCAGTGTTTCGAGATCCTCGGCCGTGGCCGCCGAGTACTTGCGGGTGGGGTGAAAGAGCCGCGGGAAACTCAGGTCGGGAGCAATGCTGGCTTCAATGCCTGTTGCTCCCACCGCCTTTGTTGCGTTCCAGCAATCCGCAATTTTCGTCTGCATCAGCACGCCGTCGACACACGAGAGGACAAGCGGAGCACGTTTGTCGGCGGCATCAAGGCATGGACTCCAAGCGTTTGACACAACGGTCCCGGCGATAAGACCGCTTGCTTGCTGCAGAAAACGGCGACGTGTTGAGGTGTGATGCGTCATTGGGTATGGCTCCCGGTGCAGTTGAAGAGCGGGCGAGTATTGACGGATCGCGGCCGCTGAAGACCGGCCGAATTACTGTCGCGGCACGAGCCTCCGGCAAGCGGGCATTATCGCCTGTGCCATTCGCCCGTGTCGACAAATCCCGTGAAGTTCAGCGAGGATTCCGAGGGCCGCGGCCTCCTGATCGCGGTCACGCCGTCCGTCCAAGGCGGCGGTGATCAAATCGTCTCCAGCGTCCGCCGATGCGGCGCTCGTGCGGAGCAAAGTTCGCCTTGTAACACATGTGCGGCGACTCGGCGATGTAGTAGCCGAGGTACAGATATCGCATGTTCCATCCGCGACAGAGTCGAATGAGCGTGAGGATGGAAAACGTGCCCGGGCTCAGGTGCGAAGCGCCCACGTCGTAATAGCAGTAAACCGCGGATATCGACGATTTTCCCCGATCGCAAATGGCGACCGCCGTCAGTCTGTCAGCCAGGTAATAACCGACCTCGAATGTATCGCAGCAGGTTTCGACGAGGAACGCGCGATACGCCAACTCGTCAATGGGCGGTGAGTTGTTGGACAGTCCGCGACGGTCCATATGAAGGTTGAAGAGCCGCACCCGCTCGGCATCTAAGATCGGCGGTCCGATCCGCACGGTGAACTCCCGCCGTCCCCGGCGGTCGACGCGTCGCTGAGTGCAACTGGGGGAGAACGCATTCACATCCAGGCGGATCGCTTCGCACGCGCTGCAGTCAGGGCACGATGCTTTGTATAAGAAATGGCCGTAACGGCGGTCGCCCTGCTCGAGGCATGCGTCGAACTCGGCCGAGCCCACCTGATCTCCGGCAAATCGCAGCGGCAAACGAGCGGTTCGATTGCCGAAATAGGGGCAAACCTCGAGGCTGTCGTAAGCGATGATTTCGTTCCGCGCAGTTTCGGCCATCGATGCACCAAACTTCGCTTGCGTGAACAGGCACTGACCGATCCCATTCTACGTGCAGCATCGGGCAAAAGAAGTTCGGGTTCGCTGCGATAAAGACAGAATCCTGTGCTCCACCCTTTGGCGAGGATGCCGGAGGAGCGCCGATGAGACAGCACAGTCGATTGTGCGTCGCGGCGTCAGATGGTTGCCCTGCTCATCGTTTGCGCGGCCCGATGCGGGATCAGCCGCGTCTCAGTCGCAGCCCGTGGCTTGAGGGCTCGGGCGAAGGCGGGAGCAATTCTCCCGAAGCGGGCGATTCCGTTGCTTCGGGAATGCTTGTGCTGGGCGGAATGGCGGTCTCGGCGGCATTCTCCACACCCGTGAAATGCGTGTTCGCCGCTTCGACGGAACGGTTGGACACCTGTTGGATCAGCGCAACCAGCTGTGCTCGGACTTTCGGGTCGACATTGGTCAGGCGGGTAGTCACGGTCTGCAGTTTGTCCGGCTTGGTTTCGGCAGCGACCGAAACCTGGCTGACGAAACGGCTCGTTTCGATGAAGTTCTGGTCGGCCGTTTTGCCCACAAGCGGCTGCAGCGTCTTGGCGAGTATCTCGGCGCCGATATTCTCCAGATGGACGAACATGTCGAGGCGGTTCGTGATGTAAACCCGCTGGTCCATCGTGCGGTAGTATTCCGACTTCAAGACGAGCACGCATCGGCCTTTGATCAGCCGCCCGAACAGAGGCCCCTCGTACGAGCCTTCCGAGTAATAGACGTGCGTGTCACGATCGCCGTACACAAGTTCCACGCGGCCGGTGGTCCCCGCCCCGTCGACGGCATCCAGAGTGAAGTCGCTGGTGCGAGTCACCTTGACTTTGGTGACGCCCATCAGTTGCCACATATTGACGACGACTTCGGGATAACGGACCAGGAACAGGTACAGATCGGGGTCGGACTCCACGACCGAGACCGGCAGCCGTCGGTAAATGGTTGGCTGCGAGATGACTGCGTTCAGCTTGGCCCGCGATTGAGCGTCGAGCCGATCAAGCGGAATCGCCGCTATGGCGTCCCGTATGGTGGCTTCGTCGAATCCGTTCGAGGCTGTACGCGGTGCTGCCGCAGGCTCCGCGAGGGCGGAGACAGCGAACACCAGTAACGCGGCCGACACGATTGAAACACTCAGCGACCGCCGCTTCGATGAGCCAAGAGGGCTCGATCGGCGCGAGACGAGTCGGAATGAGCGCCGCCAGCGCGAGTGAAAAGCCATCGACCCCCCTCAGACTGCAGGCGCGCCGGGCGAATTCGGACAATGGATCCGCCGACGCTCCATTTGATATTCGGCTGATCTTTCGCCGGCCGCTCACTCATTTTCGACAAACTCTCTGCCATCGGTACCGTCGGAACGTGCAGCCGATCGTTGTCGGGGCGCGAATCGCACGGCTGATCGGCTCAAACCCGGCGTCTCGCTGCCCCGCCTGGAATGCTGGCGGATGCTCTCGCGAACGTGCGCAAACTGAGAATCCAGAATCAGTCGCGTTCTTGGAGCAATATCCCCAGGGCGCGCGTGTTCGGCACGCTGCAGATTCTGCTAGCAGCGCTGCTCATTTCCGGGTTCGCCCGGCAGTGAACCGGTCACGATTCACGATCGGCGCCGTTCAAAGCACTGGCGCGAGTACGGGAAATCGCCCCGAATCCGCAGCTTTTACGGCTGGGGCACGACCCTGATCGGCGAGTTCGAAGAGCCGCGCCGGATTGGGTGGCGACGAGCAGCGCTCCCGGCCTGATTGCCCAAATGAGAGTTTTCACGAACGAACGGGAGAATTGCGACGCGCTGAAGTTCTCGAGAGGGCTGTGATGTCGGCCTCGAACTGAAACTCGGGGCGCCCAGGCCCGGAGACGGACGTCACGCCTGCGGCGTCTCGGCGGTTTGAGAACTTTCGGGCCCCGGCAGGGCCACCGTTACGATCGCTGCCATGACGAGTTCGGAGGCCAGCCATACAAGACGGAGCAGCACGGCGACGGCGAGTGCCGCAACTTCTCCGTAGACGGGTTTGATCAGTTGCATCACAACCAGTTCTCGCACTCCAAGTCCGCCGGGCACGAGTGAAAGAAACCCCGCGAGCATGGCCAGGCTGACGCAGGCCGTCAACAGCGGCAGGTCGGCGAGGCTGGTGTGGATGTTGGGTACCGAGCGAAGTGTGGCCCAGAGGCTCACGCCGAACATCAGCCACTCGATCGTGATGATCCCCCATCCGAAGACCACGAGCCGCCAATTCAGGCCGTCGAGCGCCTTGTCCATCGCGGCGCTGGCACGGTGCACTCGAAGGAGGCGGACGACGCGGCGAAAGACCGGCGGAAAGGTCGGCAGTCCCGCGGCCACCATGAGCACGAGCGACGACGCGGCCAGTGTGCCATGTTGCCGGAGCAGGCAGGCCAGCAATGCGGCGGATACCATCGATCCAACGGCCATCATGGTCAGAGTTTCGATGAAGATGCTCGTGGCTGCCACCGTGGTGTCAACCGCGGCGCAGCGGATCATGCCCGTTCGAATCACGATGACCATCGCCTTGCCTGGCACGTACTTGCCCAGGTGGCCGACATAGAAAGCGCGGACGGTGGACGCCCAGTTTGGGCGCTGGCCCATCGACAGCAGGGTGCGATACCAGAACACGCACGAGGGAAAAGTGCCGAGCAGGTACAGGGCTCCGGACAGCAGGAGCCAGTAGTAATTCAAGTCCGATAGCGAAAAGCGTGACTCGGCGAATTTGCCCTGCGCTTTGTCCACCGTCCGCCAAATTCCCCACGCCACCAGGGCCAGGATCACGACGCGGACGAGCAGCTTCAGCCATGATGCAAGACGCCGCCGCGGTGAGAGATCGCCGTTGGTATCGTTGATATTCACGCTGCGTATTGTGCGCGCCACGGGTCCGGCGGACAAGGTGAACTGGTGTGCGTGTGCGACGGGACATATTCACAAGCTTGAGCCGGACCGCGCAAGGGTCGCGTCACTCGCCACGGCGGAGATATAATGCCGCGGCATTCAATTCCAGGCAACTCTCGTCTCGGGAGGCGATTCGATGTCGCGCATGCTCTCGCTCGTGGTGCTGATCACGATCATCCTGGTCGTCGGCGCGTTGTTTTATCAGGTGATGGCGATGTTTCTTCTCCCGTTGTTTCTCGCAACGGTGCTTGCGGTCCTGTTTCGTCCGCTTTACCGGCGATTGCTGGTCCGTTTTCCCGATCGGCGGCGGATGGCGGCCCTCGGTACAACTCTTGGCGCGGCCTTCGTCGTGATGTTGCCCGCCGCCTTGATTCTGACGATGTCGATCCAGGAAGCGTCGAACGCCGTGGCGGACCTGGATAGTCGCACGCTGGCCAAACGCATTTCCCGTTTGCGGCAATCACTCCACCTCGAGATGCCGTTTTCGATCGAGATTCGCTATATCGAATCAGGGTTCCGGTTGCTGACAGAGCCGAGCGAAGTTTCGACACGGCCCCTTTCGCCGCCCTCTCTGGACGACTTGCTCTCGGCGATGCAAGGTCTCGAACAATCCGTGAATGCCGCGGGAAAATCGGACAAGACAGCGGACCTCGACAACAGCATCGCTGCTTTGCAACTGGCCAAGAAAACCACGACGGGGAGCCTGCAGTTTGGCCTGGCGGTGGATGAAGCCGATCGCTGCTTCCGCCGGTTCACGCGATCGCTTGTCGGCGGCGGTCTTCGCTACGAACTCGTGAATCTAGTCAATCCGACGGAACACCAGTTGAGGAAATTGAACTCGCAGATGATGCCGACCGTCGCGGGCCGCATCGGCTACTGGGGCGGCGCAACGGGGGCCTTTGCGTTCCACCTCTTGTTTAACCTGACCATCATGATCGTGGCCCTGTACTATTTTCTGGCGGACGGGCCGGCCATGGTGCAAACGGTCATGCGGCTGTCTCCGCTCGACGACGAATACGAACAGACGCTGCTCGAAGATTTCAATCGTGCGACCCGTGCCGTGGTGATGGCAACGTTGCTGGCCGCTGTGGCTCAGGGACTGGTGGCAGGTTTGGGGTATTGGGTGGTTAACGCAAAGCTGGTGTTTCTGCTCACGCTGCTGACGACGGTGATGGCACTCGTGCCGTTTGTGGGAGCGATGAGTGTTTGGTTGCCCGTCAGTTGCTGGATCATGTTTGTGGAACAGCGGTATCTTGCCGGCGGCTTGCTCGCGGCCTGGGGATTCTGCGCGGTTTCGATGGTGGACAACATCGTCAAGCCGGCCGTCCTGCACGGCCAATCGAACCTGCATCCGCTGCTAGCATTGCTGAGCGTGCTGGGCGGCGTGCAAGCACTGGGGCCCGTGGGCATCTTAGTTGGGCCGATGATTGTCGTTTTTTTGCAGTCATCCTTGACGATTCTGCAGCGAGAATCAGAAAAAGCGGGCTTTCGAGTATCAAATCCGGGCCCCCGCGCTCCGTTGCCGCTTGATTTGTCTTTACGTATTCGGGGCTTGCGACTAATATACGCCCCGCCAAGGAAGGTTATCGCGAGGTCTCTCAAGGAGCGGCGGGAATGAACGGACTCGGCCTGCTAGTTGCGATCGCGACATTAGGCGTCGATGTGGGTTGGGAAACCGGACCGGAAGGCCGGTTGTTATACACGATTCGTATCGAGCCTGTGTTGTTGCAGCCTCTTCGGGATGGGCAGGCCGTGGTCAGCACGGTCGATGCCAACGATCGCGGACTGCGACGTTTCCAGGTTGTCATGGGAGCGAAGCAGGGCGCGGCGGCAGGCAATCGCATGGCTCCGGCTTCCGATCCGAGTCGGCCGGAGACGATGGTCCAGCACGGCTGGCGCACGGGCGAAGATGGCGGCGTGGATTATCTGGTCCAGATGACCCCAGAGCGGTTGCAGTCTCTGGCCAACGGCCAGACTCTTTACGGCGAGGTCGATCCGCAGGTCACGGAGATCCGTCGCATCTATGTTTACGCAGGCGTAGGTGAAGTTCCTCGCACGGCGCTGCCTCAGCAAAGCACAAAGCTCCCGGACCCGCCGACTTTTGTTCCCAACTCCGATCCGGCCTCTCCCAATATTTCGCGGCCTCGCATCGAAGCGCCCCGTCAGAACACATCAGCGTCAAATTCCAGCAGCGGCATGTTTCGTGATCGCCGCGATGCGGGATGGCGTGATGACGGGTTCAATTCGCAGTACGCCGGCAGCGACCCTCGCGACCGCGACACAGCGGGCTGGTCGGGAAACTTCAATGATCCGCGAAATGCTCCGGGGTATAACGATCCGCGCGGCGGCGGGAGCTTCTGGCCCAACCGGCAGGAAGGGCAGTTCTATCCAGTCGGCTATGATCCTCGCGCCGGTGCTCCGCCGGCGAATAACTCGCAGCCCACGGGTGCGACGGCGAATTACGCACAGCGGCCCGCCGCCGACATTCCGGCTCCGCCTGCTAATCAGCCGGCAGCTTCTGCGGCTCCAGCCGCGGCCCCCAATTGGCAAACGGCTCCGGCGTCCGCGACCAATGCGACGTCGAGGGACGCTGGAGTTGAGGCTCGTCCCTGGACTCCGCTGATTCTCACCACCTTGGCGCTGTTTGCGTCGCTGGGCACCAATGCCTATCTGGGCTGGTTGTCCTGGAGTTTCTTCTGGCGTTACCGGGACGCGATCACTGATCTCGCAAGATCCCGCACCAGCCTGGGCAGCAGTCGACAGGCGGCCTGAACAACGCATCAGGTCGTCAGTTATGCGGTGCGATGGGACCCTGATCCCGCACTCAAGCGGTTCTTGAGTTTGCGCATGCGCTACCTCCGCCACGGAACAAAATCCAGCGCGAGGACCGGGCGCATGCCCATGGGGGGACCCGGTGGATCGGCGACCGACGTCGCCGGCAACACGCACTGCGTGAGAGGCTCGCTCCCGGTTATCAGCTCCGGCCGTTGGCCATCTGGCCGACGATGATCGAGGCGTTGTGGCCGCCGAAACCGAAGCTGTTGCTCATGGTCACGCGAATCGGCCGTTCCTTGGGCTGATTCGGCGTGTAATCCAGATCGCAATCGGGATCGGGTGTCTGCAGGTTGATTGTCGGCGGAGCCACGCCGGTTTGCAGAGCTTTGATGCACAGCACCAATTCGATACCGCCGCTGGCCCCCAGCGAATGGCCAAGTTGGCTCTTCGTGCTGGAGATGCTGACGTTCTTGGCGTGGGGGCCCATCACCGTTTTCACGGCGATCGTCTCCGCCCTGTCGCCCAGAGGCGTGCTTGTGCCATGGGCGTTGATGTAGTCGACCTGGTCGGGCCGCAATTGAGCGTCCTCCAGGGCGTTCATCATGGCCTTTGCGGCCCCGGTGCCGTTCTCGTCAGGCTGCGTAATGTGACCGGCATCGCCGCTCACGCCAATTCCCAGCACTTCGGCGTAAATCCGGGCGCCGCGTTGGCGGGCCAGTTCCAGTTCCTCGAAAATCAGGATGCCGGCACCCTCGCTCAGCACGAAGCCGTCCCGGTCGAGATCGAACGGACGGCTGGCGTGCGTCGGGTCCTCGTTGCGTCCCGACAGGGCCCGCATGTTCTGAAAGGCGCTCAGCCCCATCCGGGTCATCGCGGCTTCGGTGCCGCCCGTGATCACGATATCGGCCGATCCATGCTGGATCAGTTTGAAAGCGTCGCCGATGGCATTGGTCGCGCTGGCGCATGCCGTTGCGACCGTGTAGTTTGGCCCCCGCAGTCCGTACTCAATAGAAATATGTCCGCCCGCGGCGTTGAGCATCATCTTCGGTACGGTCAGGGCGGACACGCGGTCGGGCCCTTTGCTCATCAGTTTGGACATCTGGGTTTCGATTTCGCCCAATCCGCCGACGCCCGAACCGAGAACAACGCCGCAGCGGAACGGATCGTATTTGGAGAAATCAATACCCGCATCTCGAATCGCGTCGGTGCCAGCCACATGCGCGAACTGCGTAAACCGATCGACCCGCTTCAATTCCTTATGGTCGATGTACGCGCTGGCGTCCCAATCGTAGACATCGCCGCCGATCTTCACCTTGAAGTCCGAGGTGTCAAATAGGCGTATTTCGTGAATGCCGCTTTCACCCGCCAGCACCCGCTGCCACAAGTCGTCGACCTTCTGCGAAAGCGACGTGACGACTCCGATGCCCGTTACGACGACGCGTCGTTTCATGCTCGTCCCGTTTCTCTAGGATTCTTGCGATTTCTCGATAAAGTTGATCGCTTCACCAACCGTCTGGATCTTCTCGGCAGCATCGTCCGGGATGTTGATGTCGAACTCTTCTTCGAGTTCCATCACCAGTTCGACAGTATCCAGCGAATCGGCCCCCAGATCGTTCACGAAGGACGTTTCGGGAGTTATCTTTTCCTTATCGACACCGAGTTGCTCGGCGACGATGTCAATGACTCGCTCAGAAACAGATGGCACTATGCTTCTCCTTGATACGAGGGGTACACCAGCGGCCCCGGTCGGTCGGGAACGTTTAGTGGCAGGTCGAAACCAACAGCTTGATAGCAGACTCAAAGTTCAGAAGATAGAAGATTTCCATTGGGGCGGTCAAGATAGATCACCTGCGGACCCATGCAATTCGGATCGACCGGAACGGGCGGCGGACCGGAACGGGCGCCTCGTTCGTCCGGACGGGACCCGAGTCGGGTCTAGCCGGTCATTCCTCCGTCCACGACGAGCACGGTGCCCGTGATGTACGAGGCGGCTGAGCTTGCCAGGAACAACACGGCCGCAGCGATTTCCTCGGGAGTTCCCAGCCGTTTTGCCGGAATCCTCTTTTTCGCTTCCTCGATCACGATCGGGCCGAGCACGCGGGTCATATCGCTTTCGATGAACCCCGGGGCAACCGCATTAATCGTGACCTTCCGCCCGGCGAGTTCCCTGCTCAGGCTGCGGGTAAATCCGATCAGGCCGGCTTTCGAGGCCGAGTAGTTCGTCTGGCCCGGATTGCCGATGATTCCGGCAACGCTCGTGATGTTGATGATTCGGCCGTAGCGGGCCCGCATCATGATGCGCGATGCGGCGCGTGAAAACAGAAACGCCCCGCGCAGGTTCGTGTCGATGACCAGATCCCAGTCATCGTCCGGCATGCGGGGCAGCAGTCCGTCGCGAGTCACTCCGGCGTTGTTCACCAGGATATCCAGACGGCCCCAGTTTTCCGCCAGGGAATCGACGAGTTTGTCGACTCCTTCACGCTGCTTGACATCGCAGGCGAAGGCCTCGGCGGTGCCGCCCGCCGCGGTAATCGCCGCCACGGTCTCGGCCAGTTTGCTTTCGGTCCGCGCGACGCATGCGACCTTGGCTCCGCTGCGCGCCAGTTCGATCGCGATGGACCGTCCCAAACCCTGCGAGGCTCCCGTGACCAGCGCGACCTGTCCGGACAAATCCACTCGGAATGTTGGTGTCGGCGTTTCGTTCATCGTCACTCCGGTTGATCTAGATTTCGATTCCATCGCACGCCGCTTTGCGGTGGATGCGTTTCAGCAGTCCTCGCAGCACGCGGCCCGGTCCCACTTCGTAAAACATGTCGACGCCCTGCTCCAGCAGGTAGCGTATCGAGGCTTCCCATCGCACGGGCGAAACCACCTGCTGGATGAGCAGTTGGCGGATTTCGTCGGGGTTGTCGTGCGGTATCGCATCGACGTTCGAGATCACGGGGATTCGCGGCTTTGCGAGCGTGACGCCCCGCAATGCGTCGGTCAGCCGGGCGACGGCCGGTTGCATCAGGCGGGTGTGAAATGCGCCTGCGACCGCCAAAGGCACTGCCCGGGCGGTTCCTTTCTGGGCCGCCAGATCAACGGCGCGCTGGCACGCGGCCCGGTCGCCCGAAATGGCGATATTGCCGGGGCAAAGGTAATTCGCGATCTGCAGCGTCTCGTTCTCGCCTCGAGCCTCATCGCACAGACGTTCGACATCGGCTGTCTCGATTCCCAGAATGCTCACCATTCCGCTGGGAACTGCGTCCGATGCGGCCTGCATCGCTTCGCCGCGCTGCTGTACGACCCGCAGCGCCGACTCAAAATCCATGACACCCGCAAATGTCATCGCGGTGTACTCGCCAAGGCTGAGCCCGGCGGCACACTGGCAGTCGCGGACGACGTCCGGCTGGCTCTGACGCAGGACTTCGAGGGCTGCCAGGCTGCACACAAACAATGCCGGCTGGCTGTGCACGGTCGAGTCCAATTCGGCGGCCGGGCCTTCGAAACACAGCTTCGCCAGATCATAGCCCAGAATCTGGTTGGCGCGTTCGAATAACTCCCTGACGGCGCTGTGCTGTTCGTAGGCAGCACGCCCCATGCCGACGGTCTGAGCGCCTTGACCGGGAAATAGAAAGGCGATCTTGGTCAAGACGACGCCTCTTCCACTTCAACGATCGTGCGGCCCATGTAGTAACCGCAGTTCGGGCAGACGACGTGCGTCGGAACTGCCGTACTGCACTTCGGGCAGGACGAAAGCTCTTTCGGCTTCAGCGCATGGTGGGAGCGGCGGTGCCCGGTGCGTGAGTTGGATTGCTTCCTCTTCGGTACAGCCATGACTTGACTCGCAAGCTTCGAGTAGTCCGCCGATCCCCTTGGGATTCAACGGGTTTGATAAAGTCCCTCATCCTAGGAATCGACCTCGGCGGTGTCAAGCGAGACCGGCCGTCGACGGGGAAAAAGAAATCGGCTGGCCGGGTGTTGTCACAACGTCTGGACCGATCAGGACTTGTGTGCCTGAAGTATCGGGCGTATCGGAGCCGTCGGCAAGGCCGTTTCGGTCCCTTGCCGGCTCGACGCCGTCGCCTCATTCAACGGGAACGCTCTTCTGGTACGAACCGAGCACTTCCAATCGCACGGTACGCCGCTGCAAAGCCCCGACAGCCCGCTGGACGCGTGCCTCGCTCTGGTGACCTTCCAGCTCCACGAAGAACAGGTACTCGCTCGGCGTTTTAGCCAGCGGAAAGGACTCGATCCAGGTCAGATTCAAGCGTCCCCGCTTGAAAACGGCCATTACGTCAGCCAGAGAGCCGGGCCGATGCGGGATCTCGAACATCAGGGCCGTCTTGTCGTTTCCCGTCCTCGGTGCCGCTTCGCCACCGATCACCGCGAACCGAGTCGTGTTGTTCTTGTTGTCCTCGATGTGCGCGGCCACGATGTTGAGGCCGTAATTCGCGGCCGCCTGTTCGCTCGCAATTGCCGCCGCACCCGGTTTACCCTCGGCCAGCTGCGCCGCAGCGGCCGTGCTGGCCATCTCGACCACTCGGGCCCAGGGCAGATGTTTGGCCAGCCAGTCGCGACACTGCGACAGCGCTTGCGGTTTGCTGAAGACTTCCTGGATCTCCGCTCGCGGACACTTTGCCAGCAGGTTGTGGTGGATTCGCAGTTGCACTTCACCGCAGATCCGCAGCGGCAGTCTTGCGAACATGTCGAGCGTGTCAACCACGCGGCCGTCGGTCGAGTTCTCCAGCGGGACGACTCCATACTTCGCATGCCCGCGGCTCAATTCCTCAAATACGGCGGCGATTGTCGCAACCGGCGCAAGTTCGGCACTTTCGCCGAAATGGTGGATCGTGGCAAGGTACGAATAGCTGTACTTGGGGCCGAGGTAAGCCACACGCGTCGACTGCAGCAGCGCCCGGCAGCCGCTGACGATCTCACGAAATGCGCCTCGGACGGCCGATTCGGAAAGCGGTCCGCGATTTGCCAGCACAGCGGCCGTCAATGCTCCCTGCTGACCGGCCGGCAACATCGGGTCGCCTCCGCCGGTCTTGGCCAGCCGCTGCACGAGCTTGGCCCGTTCATTCATGCCGCGCAGTAATTCGCGGTCCAGTCGCTCGATGCTGCGCAATAATTGGGCCGGATTCACGGCCGCTTGACGCGATTCGTTTTTCTTCGAAGCGGGAGTCTTGCTCATACAGCGCGGAGCCTCACTCGGGATCACAACAAACTAGAACACGACGGGAATAGCGAGACGTTGTGAGCGATACATCGTGAACGTTACTTCGGTGTCCGACAAATCTGCCGACGAGGTCGAGCCGGCCGGCGTTTCTGTCCAGCGATGCGGTCGACGAATCGATCGAAATGTTGGATGCATAATCTAACATCCGCCCTGCAGTTGAACACTAAACTGCCGCTTCGCTTTTGGGAATCCTTTCTCCCTCAAAGTCATGCCCGGGGTGGGTTTAGGTAATGCCAAAATGGCAGCAGCCTTACGGCGACAATTGTCCGCCGCTACGGCGATGTGGAATTGGATTTCTGTAAGTTGTTTAATCATAAAGGGATGTGGAGATCTTGCGGCTGCCTTCGGTTATGTGGCACGGTCTTTGCTTCAGACGGAGCGGGTTGCAAAAACCTAACGGGGATAACCGCGTAACGCATTGCTCAGGCGGGTGCGGGGCATGAGCCGGGCACCGTGAGCTTCGGGAATATCGTGCAGAAATAAAAGGAGCAGGACATGGCACAGGGTGAAAAGATAATCGGGATTGATTTGGGGACCACGAATTCCGTCGTGGCCATCATGGAAGGCAGCGAGGCGAAGGTGATTCCCAACGCTGAGGGAAACCGTTTGACGCCGAGCGTTGTGGC
>CAIPEB010000772.1 GCA_903863885.1 uncultured Planctomycetaceae bacterium
CCATCGGTAGTCAGCAGCCAACGCTTTGTGTTTTGCCTGTGCCCATTCGTGGGCCTCTTTCGACTCACGCCGCCTCTTTCGACTGACGCCGGATGTCGTTTCGACGACTTGTTTCTACAATCGAGGTTACGTTTTCTGCATTTACCCTCCGGACTCCAGACTCCAGACTCCAGACTCCAGACTCCAGACTATCGAAAGGCCGGCGGGCAATGGACGCGACGTTCACGCTAACCGTCAACGGTCAACAGCGGACCGTGAGCACCGATCCGCAGCGACTGCTGCTGGACGTGCTGCGGGAGGATTTTCAGCTGACGGGCACGAAGTACGGCTGCGGCGAAGGACAGTGCGGAGCCTGCACCGTTCTCGTGGATGGAGAAGCCACGTTTTCCTGCCGCACAGCTGTTTCGAAAGTCGATCAGAAATCGATCGTCACGGTCGAAGGGCTGGCGGAAGGGGAAAAGCTGCACGCTGTTCAGCGGGCGTTTCTTGACGTGGCTGCCCTGCAATGCGGCTACTGCACTCCAGGCATGATCATGGCGGCGGTCGCTCTGCTGCGCAAGACGCCGCAGCCGACCGAAGAGCAGATCGCCGCGGCAATGGAACGGCATATCTGCCGCTGCTGTGCGTATCCGCGTATCCTGCAGGCCGTACGTCGCGCCGCATCAGAATTGTCAGGAGTTGCGACATGACGTCCCGGGAATCGGAAACATTGCGAATCGGCACGGATCAGGAAGAGCAGATTCCGACGGTCCCGTTCGACTTTGCATTGGATCGGCGGCGTTTTACACAGCTTCTAGGGGCCGGTCTGGTAGTGACTGTCTTCGCGGACTCTGCCGCCGCACAGCGTCGCGGAGGACGCGGCGGCTCGCGGAGCGTTTCGATTTCGGCGAGGATTCACATCGGCGCCAACGGACGCATCACGGTGCTCACCGGCAAGATCGAGATGGGGCAGGGGGCTCGCGCCGAACTGACGCAGGCCGCAGCCGAGGAGTTGCATGTCGGGCCCGAGCGGATCGATGTAGTGATGGGCGATACGTCTCTCGTACCGGACGATGGCCTGACGGCCGGGAGTCGCACGACGCCGTCCACTGTTCCGGCCGTGCGTGCGGGAGCGGCTGCCGCCCGAGAGGCTCTGGTTCGCCTGGCGAGCGAGCGATGGAATGTTGAACTCGGGACCTTGTCCGCAACGGATGGCAAGGTTGTGCACGGTCCGTCGCTGCGCGAGGTCACGTTTGCGGAACTGGCCGAAGGCGATGCGATGGCGAAGGCATTCAGTCAGGAGGTGCCGCCGGAAATCGGGCTGACCGACGTGAAGAAGTGGCGCGTTCTGGCAACCTCCTATCCGCGTCCGAATCGTCGCGATCTGGTGACGGGGGCTCACAAGTTTCCCTCCGACATCGTGCTGCCCGACATGCTGCGGGGCAAGGTGCTGCGTCCGCCCGCATTCGGCGCAAAGCTGGCTGCGATCGACATGGATGCGGCCAAAGCGTTCGCCGATGTCGTGGTCGTGCGGGACGGCGAATTCGTCGGTGTCGCCGCGCCGACCACATTTCGAGCTCAGCAGGCGCTCGAAGTTCTGGCCAAAACCGCCGAATGGACTCGCACGCTTCAACCGAGCAGTTCCGAGATCCACGATTATCTGAGAAAGAAAGCCGAGGAACACACGCCGGCCAATCCGTTTCGCGAGGAGTTGCAGCGAGGAACTCATCAGCTGCGCCAGACGTACCGCACGGCCTATGTGCAGCACGCTCCGCTCGAGCCTCGCGCCGCGGTCGCCCAATGGCAGGACGGCCGTCTCGCCGTCTGGACCGGCACGCAGAATCCGTTCGGCTACCAGAACGAACTGGCCCGCGCTTTGCGGATCCCGGCTGAAAGCGTGCGCGTTGTGGTGCCGGATTTCGGCAGCGGATTCGGCGGCAAGCATACGGCCGAAGCCGCTATCGAAGCCGCGCGACTGGCCCGAACGGCCGGACGTCCTGTATCGCTGTGCTGGACTCGCGAGGAGGAATTCACCTGGGCCTATTATCGCCCGGCGGCGCTGATTGACATCGAGGCGAGTCTCGACGCGGAGGGCCGCATCGCGACATGGTACATGCTGAACGTTCATTCGGGCGGTGCCGCGATTCAGTCGCCGTACCGGTTGGGGCGGGCGGACTCGCGATTCGTTGCCGCGGAATCACCGCTTCGCACCGGCTCGTACCGCGCCTTGGCCGCTACCGCAAACAACTTCGCGCGGGAGTGCTGCATGGACGAACTGGCCGAGATGGCCCATGCGGATCCGCTCGATTTCAGGCTCTCCCACCTGGAGGAGCCCCGATTGCGTGCGGTGTTGGAAACGGCGGCCGCGAAGTTCGATTGGAAGCGCCGCAGGGCGGAGCAACGAAAAGACGCGGGGATTGGTCTGGCGTGCGGCACGGAGAAAGGGTCGTACGTGGCCGCGTGTGTGGAAGTGGAACTCGACCGCCAGCGCCGGCAGGTCAAGGTGAGGCATGTCTGCGAAGCATTCGAGTGCGGCAAGATTCTGAATCCCGACAACCTGCTGTCCCAGGTTCAGGCCTGTATCGTCATGGGGCTGGGGCCCGCGCTGCGCGAAGCCATGGTCTTTGAAAACGGCGGAATCCTCAACGGGTCCTTTGCGGAGTACCGGGTCCCGCGGATGTCCGACGTGCCCCAACTGGACATCCATCTGCTGGATCGCCCCGACCTTGCACCCGTTGGCGGCGGCGAGACTCCGATCATCGCGATTGCGCCCGCGATCGCCAATGCGGTCTTTCAAGCCACCGGCCAGCGCTGCCGCGAATTGCCGGTTCGCTTGGCGTGAATCGTGCGGGGAAGTCTGGAGTCTGGAGTCTGGAGTCTGGAGTCTGGAGTCTGGAGTCTGGAGTCTGGAGTCTGGAGTCTGGAGTCTGGAGTCTGGAGTCTGGAGTCTGGAGTCTGGAGTCTGGAGGGATTGCGGCTTTCACGTTCGACATCTACCGGCATCGGG
>CAIPEB010000773.1 GCA_903863885.1 uncultured Planctomycetaceae bacterium
CGTTCTCCCTTGTTCACACGAAGGGCCACCCGCATGACGTTTCGCATTGTCGTCGATACGCGCGAAAAGGAAGCCTATTCGTTCTCGTGTCCCGTGCTCCCCTGCAAACTTCAGGCGGGCGACTACTCGGTCGAAGGATTCGAGTCCCGCTTGGCTGTGGAACGTAAAAGCCTGGTCGATTTCACGCACACCGTAATTCACGAGTTCTCACGGTTTGCGGCGGAACTCACGAAGCTGTCCGCGATGGACGCAGCCTGCATCGTAGTGGAGGCCGACCTGGACGCAGTGCTCCGCGGCCGGCATGCCGAGAGTCTGCGGGGCGTGGATCCGCAGTCCCTGCTCGGTGCATCCGTGCACATCAGCCTGCAGCACGGCGTGCCCGTTCACTGGTGCGGTTCTCGACAAGCGGCTCGGGCTTTCACCGAAGCGTACCTGCGGGGCTTCATCCGCCACATCGCGAAGCACGGAGGAGTGGCCCATGTCTGAATCCATCTGCGGAACTGTCGATCGCGTCTACTTTGCCAGCCCCAAGTTCTCCGCAGGCGTGCTGAAAACACAAACCGGAAACGATGTCCGCTTCCGTGGTCCGTTCTGCGCCAACGTGGGCGACCTCGTAACGCTGGTCGGACGCTGGAAGGACGATCCAAAATACGGCCAGCAGTTTGTCGTGCAGAATTTGAGCTACGAGTTGCCGGACAGCACCGAAGGGCTGGTGCAGTATCTAGCTAAGCATCCAGCGTTCGTCGGGATCGGCGAAGCGACAGCGCGCAAGATTGTGCGCCACGCCGCCAGTGCCGAACACCTCGACCGGCTGATCCGCCAGGATGTTGATGAGCTGCACCGGCAACTGCGCATTCCCCGCGCCACGCTGGTGTCGCTCCGGGAAGCCTGGATTGCTCACAGCGCCGAAAACGAAGTGCGCACGTATCTCGCACAGTTCGGGCTGACTCCCCACCAGACCGACACGCTGTTGTCCACCTTCGGCCACGCCGTGGTGGGCGTGCTGCGTGCCGATCCGTATCAACTGATCCGCTATGTGGCGGGTTACGGATTCAAGAAGGTTGACAAGATCGCCCGAGCTTTGGGAACACCCAAGGACCATGCGGGGCGCATCGAAGCGGGGCTCCTGTACCTCGTGCAGGAGGAGTTCTCGAGCGGCCACACCTGGATCGCCGGAGCGGACCTGCTCGACAAAGCGAACACGCTGTTGCTGTTGGACACGCTGGATAGCCGCGATGTGATTCGCCGTACGGGCGAGCGGTTGCTCGAGCAGCAGCAATTGGTCGCGGACGGCACCGCTGTGACCACGGCGGACATGCTGGTGGTTGAACAGGAAATTGCCCGCACGTTCCACCGGCACGGCCACGACGAGCGTCCTGTGAGCATCCCGCTCACTTGGATGGACGGGCTGAAAGCCAAGCAGGCCGATGCATTCCGACTCGTGCTCCAGCACGCCATCGTGACGATCTCCGGGGGCGCCGGCGTCGGGAAGAGTCATCTGCTGGCCCGCCTGGCAGGTGCTTTCCGCGAAGCCGACTACAACGTCGCACTCTGCTCGCCCACGGGCAAGGCGGCCCAGCGGATCGAGGAACTCGTTCGCAAACAGGGCCTCGAGCTGGAAGCCAAGACATTGCATCGGCTGCTCGGTTACGACGGTCATGAATTTCACATGGAGCGGGTGGACTGCGATGTATTGTTCCTGGACGAAGTCGGGTTCGTCGATGTGCGTTTGATGGCCGAGCTATTGAAACGCGTGGATTTCACGCGAACGCGTCTGGTGCTGTTCGGTGACCACAATCAGTTGCCGCCCGTCGGGCCTGGCAATGTGCTCCGCGACATCATTCAGCACAACCTGGTCCCGCGCATCGTGCTCGACGAAGTCGTACGTCAGGCCGGCGTACTCAAGGCGAACAGCACGGCCGTTCTCTCCCGGGTGATTGCGCCATCCGCCGCCAATGACCCGGCCTGGACCGTGATGGATTTCTTCATCGAGGCGCAGGACATCCAGGTGTACGTGCGCGACCTGGTGCTCGAAAAGCTGCCTCGGCACTTGGGGCTCGATCCGCTCCGGGACGTCCAGATCATCACGCCGACCCATCTGGGACCGCTGGGGACCAAAGCGATCAACGGCATGATGCAGCGGGTGCTGCACGGGGAGGTCGCACGGAAATTCACTGTCGGCGACAAGGTGATTCAGACGGTCAACAACTACGACCTCGGCGTGATGAACGGCACGATCGGCCGCGTTACGGGGATCGAACCGGGAGTGGGCGGATACGACGTTGAGTTCGACGGCATCGGGAATCGCCTGGTCAAAGACGACGCGATCCACGACCTGCAACTGGCCTACTGCATTACCTGCCACCGGGCCCAAGGCAGCGAGTTTCCGTGCGCCGTAGTGCTTTGTCACCGCTCGCACTTCTTCGCGGATCGCAACTGGCTGTATACGGCCGTCACACGGGCGTCGCGCTACTGCTTTCTGCTGGGCGACCGCTGGGGACTGCGTAATGCCGTGCGGAAAAACCACACGGAACAGCGTCGCACCTTTCTCAGTCTCTGGGCGCAGCGTGCGGCCCAGCCATCACTCACTTCGTTGGAGGCTTCGGCATGAAGGGCATGCAGGCACCGGAACACGATCCTGTAGCGCGACCTCGCCATTACACGTTCGGCGGCATCGAAGTCATCGATGCCATCGAAGCGTGGGGATGCGATTTTGTGGAGGGCAACATCATCAAGTATGTCGCCCGCTGGAAGCACAAAGATGGCGTGACGGATTTGCGAAAGGCGGCTTGGTATCTGAATCGGCTTATCGCGCGGGCGGAGCAGGCTGGGGCGACTGATGACGGTTATCAGTCATCAGGTCGCAAACAGACGTCGACCTCCCACAGTGTTAAGTCAGCAGATACGCCGACCCCCTCGGGCGCATCCTTGACTCTGCCCACTTAGCAATCGCCTTAATATCTGAAGAAAGGAGACCCCTTCATGCAATTGGAACTTACCAAGATCCGCCTCGACGGCGGCACGCAGCCGAGAGCCCAGCTATTGATCGAGGTGATCGATGAATACGCCGAGCAGATGCGACTCGGCACCAAGTTTCCGCCGATCGTTGTGTTCCATGACGGGAAGGACTACTGGCTGGCGGACGGATTTCACCGAGTCGCCGCCTCCCACAAGGCTCGTCCCGGAGAACCCATTGAAGCTGAAGTGATACAGGGAACCCAGTCTGACGCACAGTGGTACAGCTACGGCGTCAACAGGAGCCACGGACTGCCGCGAACCATCGAAGATAGAAAGCGGGCGATCAAATCGGCTTTGCAACATCCCCAGGGGGAGAAGAGAAGCGACAGTGAGATCGCCAAACATGTCGGCGTTTCCCACACGACGGTTGCCAAGTATCGAGCCGAACTGGAGTCCACTTGCCAGATTGGCAAGTCACCCGACCGCACCGGCTGCGACGGCCGCACCATCAACACGGCCAAGATCGGCAAAGATCGCCACTCGGCCAAGAGGTCGCTGCACAACGGCGCCCAGCGCAGTTCGCTTAAACCCCTCCAACCCACGATCGCTCCCAGCGTGATGGAACAGATGACCGCGCTGTCGTTGCCCCATAACCCAGTGATGGGAGCCCGCGCGCTGCTGAGTGTATTCGACAAAGACTATCTCCGCATCTTGGTTGACGAACTGATCTGTTGCCTGAAGGAGGACGCAGCATGAATCGTTTTTTCGAGTGCAAGGACCGGTACAGCATCATCCTGGACATCACGCCTTCAATGGCCGAGGTGTGGCTGATGGAACGTAATCCCCACAATCGTCGCGTGGTGGAAGCTCACGCGGAACGCATGGCCGGCGAAATGAAAGCGGGTCGGTGGCGGCTGACGCACCAGGGCATCGCCTTCGACACCAACGGCGTGCTGATTGATGGTCAGCATCGATTATGGGCCATCGTGCTGTCAGGCTGCACCGTCCCGATGCGGTTGTTCTTTAACGAACCCATCGAGTCCCTCGGCGCCATCGATGTGGTGCGTGCCCGTACCAACGATGAGGTCATCACGCTAGCCGGCGGCATGGGCGAGGTCACCCGACGTGACCTGGCGACGCTGCGGGCGATGATCACCGGGCTGGAATGTTACGACCGGATGATGCCGGGAGAGGAAGCCATCGTCTGGCGGCGTCACCGTCAGGCAGTGGAGTTTGCCCACCAGATTCTTCCCAATTCTCGGTTCCGTGGTGTTGCCAACGCGATCACCCGAGGCGTACTGGCTCGAGCCTTCTATTCCGGAAATCACGCGAAGCTGAGGCACTTCGCCGACGTGCTGCAGTCGGGCGTTTCCACAGGCGAGGCCGACGAATCGGTGGTCACGCTTTTTAGGTTCCTGATCGAGGCGTCGCAGGGACGTCGCGGCCGACCCGAAGCTCGCGAGCGGTACGCGAAGACCGAACGGGCGCTGTTCGCGTACCTGGCTGGCGAGCGTCTTGGCCGACTGCATGCCGTCACGACCGAGTTGTTCCCGCTTCCGGAAGAACAGTCCGAGAACTCGGCAGCTTGAGATTCACGGGAGAATCGATGCGGTGGGCAGACGCCACGGCTGCCCACCGTGTCGGTCGAGTTCGCGATCAAACGACACGACCCATCGCACCAACGTTGTTTGCACCTGAAGACTAGGAAGGACCTCTATGCAATTGGAAATTGCCAAAATCCGCCGCGATGGCGGCACGCAACCGAGAGCCCAGCTCTCGGAGGAGACGGTTGAGGACTATGCGGCGGACATGCGGAATGGCGACGTGTTCCGGCCCGTGACCGTATTCTTTGACGGCGCAGCCTACTGGCTGGCTGATGGGTTCCACCGCGTCGAAGCGATGCTTCGCCTGAAACGGGATGGATTCATTGAAGCGGATGTGCACCAGGGCACACTCGAAGACGCCCAATGGCACAGCTTCAGTGTCAACAAGACCCACGGTATGCGGCGGACAAACGTAGACAAGTCGCGCGCCATTCGTGCCGCTTTGGTGCACCCGCGAAGTGTTGATAAATCGGACGCAGCCATCGCCGAGCACGTCGGAGTACATCGCGACACCGTGATGAAATACCGGCATCAAATGAAATGTGATGTCCGCCAAAATGTCACGACTGATTGCGGAGACTGCCATTTTGACTTGCAGGAAACCGGCAAGTCAAACCACTCAACCGCTCCCGACGATGCCACAGTCGATGTGCATCCTGTCAGCAAAACGCATCCCGATTTGACTGTGCCGAAACCGTCAACCCGCCGCCGAGGTCGCGACGGCCGCACGATCAACACAACGAACATCGGGAAAACTACCCGTCGCAAATGCGTGAAGCCGCGATCTCCGACCGAGTTCGCCGCAGCCAGACAGGAGGGTTATCTAGGTCCGATTTCCTCCTCCGTCAAGATCCGCCTGCCCAGAAACCACGTCTACAACTGCGCCTTTGACCTGCTGCGGTATTTCACGTTCGAGTACCTGCAGAAGGTCTTTCACGAAGTCGTCAATATCCACCAACAGCAACTGCAAAAGGAGTCGCCGCAATGATCAACACGCTTCACCGACGGAACGCCGAGTCGTACTCGGAGATTTTGGAGATTGCGCCGCACATGGCTGCTGCCTGTTTGGAACAGAACGAAGGCAACCGCGCCACCAACTGGAGCTACGTGTCGCGATTGGCTCGCGACATGCGGGCGGGCCGGTTCGTCTGCACCCACCAAGGTATTGCGTTCGATACCAACGGGAAATTGATTGATGGCCAGCACCGGCTCTGGGCCATCATCGAAGCGGGTGTGCCGGTCAGGATGCGAGTCTTTTTCAACGAGTCTCCCGATAGTCTGCTCTGCATTGACGGCAATCTGCCCCGCTGCGCGGCCGACCGCATCACGCTCGGTCGCACGCTGGGAACCGTCCGGTCGGACGAATTGGCCACATTGCGGGCGATGGTGGGCGGGATCGGCCTACTGCACAAGCGTCTCACGGCCCACGAGGAGATGGAACTCCTGCAGCAGCACCGGGAGCCGGTTCTGTTTGCCCATGACAATCTCGGAAACACCCGACTCGCCGGAATCGCGAATTCGATCACGCGTGCCGTGGTGGCGCGAGCCTGGTACTGCGTGAACGAGACCTACACTTTGTCTCACTTCTGCGAGGTGCTGCGTTCGGGAGTCACGTCCACGGACCGTGATCCGATTGTGGTGATGTTGCGCGATCAATTGGTGGAACTGCACAAGCGCGGGACCACCCGATCCGTTCGGCAGAAGCAATACGCCCTGACGACCCGCGCGCTGGCTGCTTACCTGCTCGATCAGCCACTGACCGTGCTGCGGCCATCAACTTATGAGTTGTTTCTGATCCCGGAGGAGGAATCGCCGTCTCCGGACGCAGTGTCCACGACAACTTCTCCATCAGCGACGGCGTGAGGTGGTATCCGGCGGCACAGTGCGGACGGGGTTCATGGCCCCGCCTTCGGACGCAAGTTCCGACGCCGGAGTTTAGCCAACGATCTGATTCGAAGTTCAGACCGCAACGCTCGTCATTATTCACACGGAGGACCCTCCCTGATGTCTGAGACTCTCTGCTTCCATCCGTTTGCGAATCTGATTCCATCTATGTCGGACGAGGAGTACCAAGGCCTCAAAGCGGACATCGCCGAGCATGGCCAACACGAAGCCATTGTGCTTTACGAGGGACAGATCCTCGATGGCCGACATCGGCATCGCGCGTGCTGCGAATTGGGGCTGGTACCGAAGTTCAGGGAGTGGGAGGGATCCGGCTCGGCCATCGACCTGGTGGTCTCTGAGAATCTGCACCGCAGGCATTTGACGCCGGGACAGCGAGCAGTCATCGCTGTAGAGGCGGTAAACCTGCAGCAATTGCAGATGCAGGCCCGAGAACGGAGCGTGGCAAACCTGCGAAGGGGCGATACGCTTCCCGACGGGAACTTAGTTGCCCCTCGGGAGCAAGGTCGGACGCGAGATCAGGTGGCAGCGCAGTACAGCACTAATTCCCGCTATGTCCAAGATGCCCAAATTATCTCGAACGCCAAGCCTGAATTGCTGGAACAAGTCAAAGACGGGCAGATCACTTTACCTCAGGCGAAACAATCGCTGCTTCGCGAACAGAAACTCGCCGAACTCCAACGTAAGGCGGAAGCCGCCCGGTCCACAGCGGATGGCCCACCGCTCTGGAAAATCCACCATGGCGATTGCCTGGAAGTGTTGCCTACGCTTGCGGGCTCGGCTCGTGTCATCTTCGCCGATCCCCCCTACAACCTCGGCATCGACTACGGCGCCGGCGCTGACGCGGATAACCTGCCTCCGGACCAGTACCTCGCCTGGTGCCGGGGATGGATCCAACAGTGCGCCGACTGCCTCACTCCCGATGGCAGCTTTTGGATTCTGATCAGCGACGAATGGGCCGACTACTTCGGCGTCATGCTGCGCGAGGCCGGTTTACATCGCCGGGCTTGGATCAAGTGGTACGAGACGTTCGGAACCAATTGCGTCAATAACTTCAACCGCTGTTCGCGCCACATCCACTACTTTGTCAAGAACCCGCGCTGCTTTGTCTTCGATCCGTTCGCCGTCAGTCGACTCAGCGATCGCCAAACCAAGTATGGCGACAAGCGGGCCAACCCGGGCGGGAAGATCTGGGACGACGTGTGGAAGATCGCGCGTCTGACCGGCACATGCGAGGAACGCATGCCGGGCTTCCCCACCCAAGTGCCCCTGGCCATCACCGGAGCGATCGTGAAATGCGCTTCGGAACCGGGCGATCTGGTGGTGGATCCTTTCTCAGGTTCGGCGTCCACCGGTGTGGCTGCGGTGCAAGGCAAACGACGCTACGTGGGAATCGAGGCATCGGCCGAATTCTGTCGGCTCTCCGAGCTGCGGCTCCAAGCTCTCGGGCAGGCGTAACAGAAGGTCGCCGGTCGGGGCAGGACATCGTCACTGGCACCGCATTGCCTTCTCAGAATTCTGAGAAGGCGATCGGCGCCAACGAGGAATAAACCAAGGAATCCAGTGCGTTCCGCAGCACGATGGCTACGGGCACGAACGACCAGACCGCGACCGCGATGAGGCCATAATCGTCATGCCACAACCGAAGCTCATCACCGAACACGTCCCCGCCGGCCTGCGGAATCACCGGCAGTGGGTCGCCTGGAAGTACGTCGAGCGCGATGGCAATCAGTCCAAAGTTCCCGTCAATCCGCACACGGGCGGCTTGGCGAGTTCCACGAACCCTGCGACCTGGAGCACATTTCAAGAGGCCTTGGATGCTTGCCAGCAGCACGCGGGCCTGGCCGGTGTCGGCTTCGTCTTCACACCCGATGATCCGTACTGCGGCATCGACATTGACAATTGCCGGGAGCCGCTCAACGGCAACCTCCAACCTTGGGCCACGCAAATTGTCACGCAATTGTCCAGCTACACGGAAGTCAGTCCGTCCGGCAGGGGCGTCAAAATATTCCTGAAAGCAAGCAAGCCCGGATCCAAATGCCGCACGGCCTACCATGACGGTGAGGTGGAAATCTACGACCGCAGTCGCTTCTTCACGGTCACGGGCATGCGACTTACCGACATGCCGCCCGACGTGCAGTTGCGGCAGGAGGAATTGGACGCCGTCTATCGCGACATCCTCGGTGACGACGGCGACAAGGAACATCCTTCAGAGCGTCCGGCCGCTGCGCAAGCGAGTGCCTCGTCCGCACCGCTCACGGACGACGAGATCATCCAACTGGCGTCCACCCAACGACGCTCGGGCGCCAAGTTCGCCACGCTGTGGGCCGGCAACTGGAATGCCCATTTCAATTCGGCCAGCGAGGCGGACTCCTCCGTGATCTTCACGCTGGCGTTCTACACGAAGGACGCGGCGCAGATCGATCGGCTGTTTCGCACATCTGGATTGATGCGCGACAAGTGGGACGAAATACACGGAGGCGAATCGTACGGGGTGACTACCGTCAGGAAGGCACTCGAGAAGGTGACGGAACAATATCAGCCGAAACGGCGCCGAGCCGCAGCCTCGCGCAGGTCGGGCGCCGCGTGCGCCGCCGGCGAAACCGCGGCCTTCGGCTCCGTCAGCAGCGAACCGGTTCCCGGTACGATCGATCCCGTGACTGGGCGGCTGATTCTGTCCACTTCGCGCACGCTGCCGACAGCCGAGGCGTTTATCAAACAGTTCTACCAGCACGCCGATGGGCGGACGTTTCACCAGTATGCCGGCTTGAGCATGGTCTGGCGCGAAAGTCGATACGCCGAAGTCGAGGATAACGCGATATGTCACCAGTTGCTGCCTTGGCTGCACGCCGCCGTGCGCATGGTGTACAGCACGCAATCCGGGGAATGGGTAGCAACGGATTTCCCTGCCAATCCCCGCACGGTCCGATCCGCACTCGACTCCATCAAGGTCCTCACGCATTTACCAGCTTCCACCGTGTCGCCTTCCTGGCTGGCCGATGCGGCCGATATGACAGACCCGCGCGAGTTCCTGCCCTGTCGCTCGTGGCTGCTGCACCTGCCGACGATGACGATGTTCCCGCCGACGCCCGTATTCTTCTCCGTGAATGCGCTGGACTATGATCCCAACCTGGATGCTCCCGCTCCCGATAACTGGTTTCGATTCCTGGATCAACTATTTGGCGACGACTACGAAGCCCGGGAATTGCTGCAGGATTGGTTCGGCTACTGCCTGACCGGCGACACGGCCCAACACAAGATGCTCTTGATGGTGGGTCCGCGGCGAAGCGGGAAAGGAACCATCGCCCGAGTCCTGGCACAACTCGTCGGAGCCGGCAACGTCTGCGGGCCGACCACGTCCAGTCTGGCCGGCCCCTTCGGATTGCAGCCTCTCATCGGTAAGTCGCTGGCGATTGTCAGTGATGCCCGCTTCGCCGGGGACAACGTCCAAACGGTCGTTGAACGTCTACTCTGTATCTCCGGCGAAGATACGCTGACGATCGAACGAAAACATACGACGGCCGTCACCATGAAGCTGCCGACGCGGTTCGTATTCCTCACCAACGAACTGCCAAGGCTGAATGATGCATCGGGTGCTTTGGCAGGCCGCTTCATGATGCTCCGCCTCACCGAGAGCTTCTACGGCAAGGAAGATCGTTCCCTAACTCGAATTCTGCTGGCCGAACTTCCTGGCATTCTCAACTGGGCCATCGAAGGCTGGCTCCGACTGAGGGAACGCGGCGCATTCGTGCAGCCCAAACAGGTCGAGGATGTCATCCAAGATATGGAAGACCTTTCCAGTCCGGTCGGAGCGTTTGTCCGAGAGCGCTGCGAGGTTGGGAGCGGGCTACGCGCGTGGGTCGACGAACTCTATCGGGCATGGAAGGCCTGGTGCGAAGAGGAGGGGCGAAGCAACGTCACGACCAAGCAAACCTTCGGGCGCGACCTAATCGCAGCGTTGCCTGGAGTGAACCGTCGACGCAATCAACACACCGGACGATTCTACGAAGGCATTCGTCTGAAAGGGGGCAGCGTTGTTGATGTCGAACCATGATCCGGCACCGCGCGCGCACCACGTACATGGTCATGTACAGCGCGATGTACACAACCATGTACATGCGCATGTGTGCGCGCGCACACGCCGACATGTGCGCAGACGAATTTCGGACCGAAAATCGCGATATGGTCAATGCACGCAACAGGTTAGATGGAATCGGGCCGGTTTTTTCGCTGTCAGCGACTTGAGTTTAGTACCGCACAGTACCGCGGTACTTCCTATTTGCACGCAGGCGCGTGTGTGCGCGCGCAAGAGAAATACGTATGTGCGCGCAGGAGAAATACGTATGTGTACGGGCGCGCAATGGGAAGTACCGCGGTACTGTGCGGTACTGCGCGGTACTTGAATTCCGCGCGCTCCGTTGTCGTCGCCAACCTGACACATCGCGCGGGGCGATGTGAACAGGGGGGAACCAACATTGTGAATGAAGGGCGAGAGCGGGCGGGCCGCTCGCCGACGAACGTGCAACCGACGGGAGGATAGCCATGTTTAAGTTGGGACCATCGAGGTTCAAGATCGAAAGTAAGAGCGATTGGTGCCACGTCTGCGGCAAGCGTCGCTTCGTGACGTTTGCCGAGCTGTGGATTCCGAGAAATGCAGAGCACGACAGATCGCTCGGTAAGCATCGCAGTTACATCCGCATGTGCCAGGCCTGCGTGCAAGTCATGCACGACGCTGCCGACGATAAGGAAGGCGCCTCACTGGACTCGGATAGCGAACTCATCGTAGGGCCCCAAGCTGACTCCCTTTTGTCGAAACGGTCGTGCGAATCTGAAACGACGTACGACGATTCCGTCGGGGGACGACCGTTCCTGGACATTCCACCCGCCAAAGATCGGAAGACCAAGCGATGACCGAA
>CAIPEB010000774.1 GCA_903863885.1 uncultured Planctomycetaceae bacterium
TCCGCCAAGTCGCTGGTTGAACCGGTCCGTGGCCGGATAACCCGTATCGTGCCCTTCGTACTGCCAACCGACGAGATAGACGATCTGCTTGAGCCACGGAGCAAGTTCGTGGATCTTGCGGATCAAATGAACTGCGTCGTCAAACGTCGTAAAGTCGCGTGAGCCCGGCGAGTCGCAGAAGATCTTGTAGATATAGGCATCGCGGTACAACGGATTCGCGCTTCCTTTGACCTCCCGCCGCAGCGACTTTGCGGCATCGATCCAGCCGACGGGAGTTTGGCCTTGCGAGGCACCCAGCACGGCCACTTCGACGCCCGGCGTCCGAGCCAGTTGAATCTTCGCCGCCTTTCCGCGGGCCTCGGCTCTGAGAGCGAGTCGAACTGCATAGCCGCCGACCAATTGCCCGCCGGCTCCCGAAACCCGAGCCTCAAGTTCGTTGTCCCAATCGCGTGTGCGAATGGACGCCGCGCACCCGTTGTCGATCACGGCGCCGCAGAGATCCATCTCGAACCAATTCATCCCGATCGTATGCAGTCCGGGTGCCGACCGATTCAGATGCACGAGACGTCCTGACTGGGTCGGCAAGACAAGTTCCCCGTTCGGCGTTCGCGCACTGACCAATTGCGGCAGCCACACGTCCATGAGCAGAAAACCGGGCTCTTCTTTCACGTTCTCGATCCGCACACGCAGGACGTTGCCGTCGACTCGGAATACAACGTCAAACACCGCAGCCGGTTTGCCCTCGTCATGAACGCGGATCGAGTACCTGACTTCGCCGTCTTTTCGCTGGACTGAGCAGCATGCTGCATCGCGGAGACAAACCGTGCGATATCGGTCGTCGGACGTGCGGCAGATTCTCGCCCTCAACGGATAGCCCGATGCATCGCCCGTCATGCGACTCCCGTCCGGCAGCTCAAAGCGGTTGACTCGCGGCTGCGACGCCGATAGGACGATCTTCAATTCGCCGCTCGCAATCTCGGTCGTTGCGGCGACCGGCAGCTTGGCAAGTTCCAAATCGACCGGAGTGCATCCCGCAGTGTCGCGCCATCGTGCCTCAACCGGTTTCCCCTTCAGCGGCACATCGTCGGCCAGGACCTCGAAGCTCGCGATGCGATAACGCTGCCCAGCGACAGCCAAGTCATCGTTGGCCAATTTGTGCCGCTCGCCGGCTCCCGGTTCGAAGAACCCGACCAGAACGTTGTACCGGCCGGGCGGCATCGTCTTCGGAATTAGGATCGGATGACTTTCATGGCTGACGACCGCTCCGGGCAGCCAAACAAACGTCGGCGTCAGAGGCCGGAAGTCGGCTCCCGTACCAGGCTGCACGTCGGGATCGCCGGCGATCGCGGGCCGGACATGAACAAACACCGTGTAGTCCGCGTCCGACGGTGCCGTCCCGTCGTTGACGAACTCAAAGCGCGAATAAAGCGTGTCGCCCGGATGAACCTGATCCGAGGACAAGGTCACCGCGGTCAGGCGGGGCAGAAATTCATCGCCGATGCTCGCCGCATCAAGCCAGACCGGCAACAAAGCGGCCACCGCGATGGGAATCCAGCGCTGAAACATCGTGGCGAACATAAAAACGAGCCACCCATCAGATTGAAGGAAACAGGCGGGAAGAAGCGTGCAGCTCAAACCTGAACAGTTTCTACAACAAGGTTTGCACCGCAACAATCGCCGAGATTAAACGACTCTACTTCTTTTGGGTAAAGCGGCTCTGTCCGTCGGGTCTGCCATGGCGGTCTGGAAGGCCTACGGACGAAGGGAACAACTGACTGCCTTGAAGCGAATGCTCATGCGCAGACGTTGATTTCATGCCGAGGTCACTGGGACCGGGCCGCGCGAACGAGATTGCGCAGCATTCCGGCAAAGACAAACTGATGCAGCGGATAGATCGCGTACCAGTAGAGCAAACCAGTCAAGCCGACCGGATCGAAGACGGCTGTCTGGCGAATGGTGCTGGCTGTTTCTGTCCCGGTCACCTCGAACTCCAGCCAGGCACGGCCCGGCAACTTCATTTCGGCGCACAACCGCAGACGATTTGGCGGGTCGTACAGTTCCACTCGCCAGAAGTCCAAGGCGTCACCGACGCGCAGATTGTCCGGATCGCGGCGGCCGCGCCGAACGCCGACGCCGCCGCACAGCAGGTCCAGAAAACCTCGCAGCGACCACAGCCAGTCGCCGTAGTACCATCCGGTCCGGCCACCGATGCGGCGAATCGGGCCGAACGCCTGATCCGGCGGCACGTCGACCGCGGCTGTACGTGAATCAACCAGCCGCGAACCGAATCGCACACCGCCCCAGGTCCGTGGCCGACCTCCGGCCGAGAGGGCGTCGGACCAGCGGGTCTCGGCAAACTCGCGGTCTTCGTTCACCAGGGCACGGGCGAGCGCATCGCGCACGGAACGCGGACGGACGGAAAACGTCCTGGCGGCCAGGTCGTTCGCGATG
This sequence comes from uncultured Planctomycetaceae bacterium, assembly GCA_903863885.1. Classification (GTDB taxonomy): domain Bacteria; phylum Planctomycetota; class Planctomycetia; order Pirellulales; family Pirellulaceae; genus CAIPEB01. The sequence goes on from CAIPEB010000774.1 coordinate 2,452, forward strand.
AGCGTGGGATTGCGGAGACTCTCAACCAGCTTTCGGCCCACGCGGGCGTAAAGCGGAGTCACCAGCCCCAGCCACAGGCTCGACAGGTAGGGTGTCAGCACGGGCACGGGGATCATCCACCGCCGCAGCCCACGCTGCCGCGCATACTCGTGCATGATTTCCCCGTAGGAAACCTGATCGGGGCCGCCGATCTCGTAAATCTGCGACGGCCGGTCGGGAAGGTCGAATGCCTCGAGCAGGAAGGCCAGCAGGTCCTCGACGGCGATTGGCTGCGCCAAGACCTGCACCCAGCGTGGACAGATCATGACCGGCAGACGCTCCACCAGCGCCCGGATCATCTCAAACGACAGGCTGCCCGAACCGATCACGATCGAAGCCCGGAACTCGAGGACTTGCGGGTGGTGTTTCCGCAGCGTTTCACCAGTCTCTTGCCGGCTGCGGAGATGCTTGGACAGTGTCTCGTCGGATTGGCCGAGGCCGCCAAGATAGATGATCCGCCGCACTCCCGCGCAGCGAGCAGCCTCAGCGAAGTTCATTGCGGCAATCCGGTCCTGTTCCTCGAAGTCGCCCTCTGTGCCCATGGAATGCACAAAGTAGTACGCTGTATCGATGCCTTCGAACGCCTCTGTCAGGGATGTGACATCAAGGACGTCGCCGGCGATAACTTCCGTGGCGGTGCCCACACGCCCGCGCAATGCCTCCGGTCGGCGGGAAAGGCATCGAACGGGGACACGGCGCTGTTCCAGCAGCGACAGCAGCCGGCCACCGACGTAGCCCGTGGCCCCGGTCAACAGCACCCGTTTGGAATCCGCAGCTTCCATCAACAGTCTCCGCGCAGTCCAGCAACTGCGACATCAGCGGCAGGCGACTGAGAAACATCATGCCGACACATCCGTCAGCAGGTTTCCCTGGACGACGGCGGACGACGGGTCGCCGGCATAACCGTCGGCACCCAGGGACAGCGCGAGCTCCGTTTCTTCTGAAAAGGCCTGGCCCCCAACGAGGATTTTTACCACTGCCCCATGTTCCCCGACGCGCACGGCACGGATGGTTTCCATCAGCATGACCAATTGAGAGTGCAGCGAAACGGACAGCGCGAGCAGATCGGGCTGGTAGGACTCCACAGCCTGGACCAAGTCCGGAATCGGCATATCAGAGCCGAGATGAATGACTTTCCAGCCATCGATTTCAAAGAAGTCGGCAACGACCTGAAGTCCGATATCGTGCTGGTTTCCCATCACGGACGCGGCCAGCACGACCTTGCCGTTTGGCCGGCGAACGGGTGAGTTCAGGCGCAACTGGGTGAGAATCATCTTGGTCGTAGAGGTCGCGAAGTGCTCCTCCGCCACGTTAATCTCATCCGTCTGCCACATGCGGCCGACTTCCTGCTGCGCGGGCAGCAACACCTTCAAGCACAGTTCCGGCAGCGTGAAACCGGCCGCCGCCGCATCCATGATCATGCGACTGGCACGTGCGCGATCGCCCTCCAGAAGCGCCAGCAAATACCCGGCGGCCAACCGCCCGTGCGGCGTATCCGCGTGCAGGAAGCTCGGGGGTGCGGACATCGGCTCATCCAGCGACAGGAGCGAGTCCCGGCACAAGTTGGCCGCGCGGGTTCCCGACTCGGCGGGCAGTTCTGTCGAAAGCACCTTGGCCAGACAGCCTACCGCGCAACGGATTGCGTTGGGTGGCATCCCCCTGGCGGTCAACAGGCTCTGCAGCCAACTGACGTGTTTTGCCAAGAATTGCGGCCGGCCGGCCGACAGGGCCGCGGCCAACTCCTCAACGCAGCGTCGCAGCACACCATGCCAGTCCGCGAAAGCGTGGTTCGCCAAGGAGTGTTTGAGATCGGGGTACGATTCCAGCAACTCGCTGGCCGCATACCCCGCCAAGCCCGACGCCCCTTTGCGCAGCATTGCCGCGGTGATGGAATCTGTTTGGTTCATGGTTCAAGAATCGGGGTTAGGGGAAGAAGGGTTCACGCCCAGCATTTCTCGCAGACGATTCAGCCCACGGCGCGCGTGGGTCTTGACGGTGCCCAAAGGCAGGCTGGTGGTTTCCGAAATCTGGCTGTGCGTCAGACCTTCCACCAGCGACATTTCCAAAACTCGACGCTCATCCTCGCGCAACTTAAGCATCACGGCGCGAACCCGCTCTGCTTCCTCCTGAACTTCCGCGGATTCCGAAGCTGCTCTTCCAGCGAGCGCCGGTTCCTCATCGATCGGCACAGCGTCCGGTTTGCGACTCCGCCTGCGATGCCGGTCGATTAACCGCCGTTTTGCGATCATCGTGATAAAGGCTGCTTCCGAAGCGACTTGCGGGTCGAAGCGCGACGCACTGCGCCACACGCCCAGCAGGATCTCCTGAACGGCATCTTCAGCGTCGGCGTAGACTGGCGAGAAGCGACGCGCCAGCGACCAGATCAGCCCCCCGTAATGGTCGGAACACTCGTCCACCGCTCCCGCGTCGCCCGCTGCAATCCGTTCAAGGAGAGATAGAGCCACGGCAGAATCCTGCACACGCCGACGCGACGAATGAAGCCCACTCGTAGGCTCCAACCACAGCGCCATTAGTTTACGAGTGCAGGAATTACGCGTCTACGGAAACTTCCCTCACGGGGATCTGCACTTCGTAGAACTGACGATCGGAGGCGACGAAAGGACTGTTGTAACCCATTACCCGCACCGCCCCGTTCTGCTCGTACTTGCCCTTGTTCGCTTCGAGCCAGTTCCTCAACCGTTGCTCAGCTTGAACCAGTGCTTCATCCGTTCGCCGGCCTCGCATACCGATACTGACTACAGTCGCGGCCGGCACATCGACCACTTCCACTTTGCCTTTCTGACCGGGTGTGCCGATGCTTCTATTTACGTACAAGAAGGCCATCGCCTGTTCCCTGCCCACGGGAGCGCCGTCCTCTCGGTAGGTCATTTCCACCGGGGCGGTCATCTCGACTCCCGCACTGCTGATGTGCTCGAACAGCGTCCAGAAAGCGACCCGGCCGGAAGTCTCCGCCTTGCGGTAGGAAGGGTAGCGCTTGACCTCGATCTTCCCAACGGGCGTGTAGGTGGGAAATCCATCGGGGAGCGGCGCCTCCACCACTGGCTTGAAACCGGGATCTTCGCCAGGAACACCTGCCGGCAAAGACGCCTCGGCAGCTATCAGTCGGACGAGATTCGCACCGGCAATGACCGTGCAGGAGAGCAATGACAGGACTACGGCCTTCAACATGGTCTTAAACTCCGAAACAGAAGGACTCAGTTCGTGACTCTACCTACTACTTCGCAGGGACTAGACCACCGGATGCATCGATCTTCGCACCCGGGACGGCGTCTTCGGTAGTCCGGGTTCTGACACTCAACTGGCGGATTTCCATCTTCGCGCAAAAATCTTGAGCAATCCCGGCCAGTTCGAATCCGAACGAGAACTTCGGGCGAAGATACCTGTGTTGACGGAAGAAATGGGAGATTGTGACAGGTCTTGGTAACACAAACGTTAAGGAGTGGAAGCATGAAGGTTCAGTTGGGATCGGCACTGGTCGTTTTGGCGGTACTGGGCGTTTCGGCAGTTCAGGCAGCGGGCACCTGCTCGGCGAAAAAGGAAACTGCAAAGCACGACAGTGCAAAGAAGGACATTGTGGACACTGCTGTTGCGGCCGGGAGTTTCAAGACGCTGGCAGCGGCCCTGGGTGCCGGAGGCCTTGTTGAGACCTTGAAGTCGAAGGGGCCGTTTACGGTCTTCGCACCGACCGACGAAGCTTTCGCAAAGCTGCCGAAGGGCACGGTCGAGGATCTGCTGAAGCCAGAGAACAAGGCGAAGCTCGTGAAAATCCTCACCTATCACGTAGTGGCCGGCAAAGTGACTGCAGCCGATGTGGCGAAGCTGACAAGCGCCAAGACTGTGGAGGGCTCCGAAGTGAAGATTGAGGCGAAGGACGGCAAAGTCATGGTGAACGACGCGAACGTCGTGAAGACCGACATCGCCACATCAAACGGCGTCATTCACGTGATCGACTCGGTGATCTTGCCGAACTAGGCACACCAGATCCAGACCGTTGAAACCCAGGGGGCTCTCGCAGCCCCCTTTTTTATTGCGTTTGACGTCCGATCAACGGCACTTCCCGGGCCCAACGTGTCGAATACCTCGCCGACTCGGAGGGATGGTTCGACGCATCTTCTAAGCGCACGCCACCTTGTCGCAAGTCCGGAGGTCAGGCGAGGGCAATCCCGCCTTAGCCACTTTCCATCGAGGCGGGAATCCTCGTTTCTCTCCTCGTCATGCAGCCACATCTCGGCCAATTTATGTTATGTCGCGAAATGCAACTCGCCGGGTGATTTCATAATTGCAGCCAGGTCGGCGGCAAAGATGAACCCTGCGATCATGGTTTTCCTCTCGTGAACACAACGGTTTGCTGCGGCATGGTGTCCTGTTCATTGAACTTCCCAGTCCACGGGTCGAGCAGCCGCAGTTTGCCCCCCACGGTCGAAGTGATCTCCAGTTTCGTGATCTGGCCGGCTTTCTGTTCAGCGGTCACCAGGAAGCCGCCCTCGGCCCGGAGATTGGTGAAAGCGGCGTCCTGCTCTTGGGGCCAGCAGGGGAATACGCGGATCGTACCGTCCACGCTCTGCAGCAGGAACTCGGAAATGCCCGCCGCCACACCGACGCTTTCGGCGAGATAGAAGCCGTGCAAGGGCCAGTAGAACATGCCGTTCGGTTGGGCCAGCGGTTGGTAGTAGTCGCGCAGATCGCTCAGCGCCTCGGGCATCGAAAGTCGAGCCTTGGCGACGCTGAGCATCACGGTCGAATTGCAGCCCCGATGTCGGATCTGGCGCAACGTGTTCGAGAACAAGTCCTTCTCGGGCTGAGGCGAGAACCAGGTGATCTGTTCGGCGGGAAACACGGGCACGGCCGGCACGGTGATGTTGTGCTCGCCGATCTGACGGAACTTGCAGCCGGTCCAGTCGACCACCACCGACTGGCCGGCGGCATCGGGCGCGGTGGGATAGTCGGGCAACAAATCCAAAGCCTTGCGGAACCGCGCGGAGAGTTCGGCATCGCGACCCAATTCGGCCGCGGCGGCGATGCCGGCCTGGAGGCTGAACCGTGCGTAGGCCAGGTCGAACGGGACGTTGTGCACACCGAACCCGCCGTGCTCCGGACTGTAGCTCGGGCCGAGCTTCACCTTGCCGGCTTCGTCGCGCGGACATTTTTCGGCGAACGAACAGAAGAACAGCGCGGCTTCGCGGACCACCGGATAGATCTTCTGCTCCAAGTACGCTCGGTCGGGCTGATAGAGATGGTGGTGCCACAGTACCTGCGCGGACATGCCGATCATGCCCAGGGTGTAGCCCCACGGCATCAAGCCGATCTGCCGCTTGTTCGTGCTCTGGCACTTGGCCGGATCCGGCTCGAAGGCAAAGGACGAGATGCCGACGAACGCGCCCTCGCAGCCGTAGGTCTCCTTGGCAAACCATTTCAGACGCGGCAGCATGGCGTTCATGTAGTCCACCCACGGCTCGGCCTGGGCGGGGTGGTTGATGATGAACGCCGTCCAGTAAGGCTGCCAGGCGTTGTAGTTGTGGTGGTAGTCGCCGTGCCAGGCCGGTGCATCGGCGGGCTGGAACGCCCACAGGCCCGCCGGGACGACGCCCGGCTTTGCAAAACACCGCAGCATGTAAACCATCCGATACCACCAGTTCTGGAAGTCCTGGTTTTGCAGGCGCACTCCGCTGGCCGCCCAGTATCGCGTCCATTCGGCCTCGTGGGCTGCGACGAGTTTCGCGGCATCGGCAGCCGCCGTGTCGCGGGCCAACTGCACCGCCGCGACGCGCACGTTCTCCCGGGTGTCGAAGGACGTGACCAGCGCCACGGCCTTGCGCGAGCCGTTGGCTGCGACCGCCAGCGCGTACTCCATTCCGGCGTAATCCCGGTCGGCGGGCATCTTCATGTGCAACCAGGTCACGCCGCCGTCTTCGCCGCACTCCGCGGCGGGCAGGTGGCCGGCTTTGATCTCTTCGAGCGAAACATCCTGGTCGGTCTCGATGAGCAACACGTTCCGGTCCGCCAGCGCTCGCACGCTGGTGCTGCCCACCGTCGCAACCGCGCGCCGCAGATCAAGTTTGGCCGCCGTCTCCTTGGCGGGCGGCAAACCGACCGGGAGAACCAGCGGAACCTCGCCGCCCGTCAGAGTGATGTCCCGGATTCGGTTCTCGGCACGCGCTCCGTCCTTCGTCATGATGAACAACTCGACGGCGGCGACCGGACTGTTCAGCGTGAACACGACCTCCTGTTCCGCTTCCGGCGTATCGCGCCAGCCGCTGGCCACGAATTCACGTCCGGTCGGCGCGTACACGTTCACGTAGTAGCGTGCGCCGCCCGTGCCGGAGATCTTGAACTTGAGGTTCGAGAACGGTTTCGTCTGCGGCGGCACCGTGTTCCAACGGTATCCTGCCGAGACGCCCGCCTCACCTTCGATGGCCATCGTGCCAATACCATCGCGTTGCGACCATTCGTTCACTTTGCCCAGGTCCCGAATGCAATGCCACACGTCGGCTCTGAGCTCGCCGATATTCACGATGGCGGCGGGACGCGGCGTCGGACACGGCCGGCCCCAACTGGGCACATCGCCGCCCTCGCCCGTCCATTTCTGATTCGCTATATCCACCTTCGGCAGAGGCGAATCGTCGGATGTATCGATGCGTGCATCCCACACATCGTTCTTCGCCACCCGCAAACACAGCGCGCCATGGTGTTCCCAAAGCAGGGCGTTCATATCGCCGTTACCGATCGCCAATGCCTCCCGATTCAGGTCGCCAAGCTGCGTCTCGCACACCGCCGCCGCGTCGAGTGCGGACAGATAAGGGATCTCCTGCGCCCGGGCTCGGAGCGAGAAAATCGCTCCCATGCTGACGACCACGGCAACGGCTGACGACCATCGGATGAAGGATCGGATGCGGTTCATGATTCTCCTCGAAGGGCTACGCGATCACGGCGCCGTCTCCACAGCAGTTGACGCCGTGAGCGGCCACGCAAAGCGTAACCGTCCGCCCCCCGGCGCACGCCGAAGAGTCAAGTTGGACGGAATGGACGCGACTGTACTTGCCCACTGCGGCGAGCCGGCGGACGTGATCAGCAGCAGAAACTAACCCTCGTGCTCGAAGATCATCTCTTTGACCTCAATTCCGTCAATCGCGTTCAACTTGTCCCGCAGCAACACGCATTGCGCCAAGTCGCCGAACATCTCAAGCAGCACAAGGCCACCCGTTGAACAGGACTTCTCATCGACTTCGTGCAATCCCAGACGCGTCTTGATGTGACAGCCGTACTCGGTCAATAACTGCTGCATTTGCAGCGCATTCTGGCCGCGGTTCTGAACATGCACGCCGTAGATCAGGTGCCGTCGCATCGTCTTCCCTTCCAGATTGAAGTCAAGGTCCCGGCCAGGTGAAAGTGTTGTCACCTTGCTTAACCGGATACTCTCTCCGCTGACCATTGCGGGTCAGTATGAGCGTGAACTCGCCATCCGAGCGCACGCGGATATTCCACTGATTTCCGTCAGGCAAAGCAAGCAGGTCACAAAGGTGTCTGCCGAATCGCAGGCGTTCGCAGCCGACTCGCTGAGTGGCAGCCAGGTTCCAAGTCAGAGTGTTGGCCTGAGCATCCGGTTTCAGGCCGATGGCGTACTCGATGAGAAAGACAATCGGGCCGATGCCGCTCCAGCCGACAAAGTCGCCCTTGGCCGGCTTGCCGGGCTGCGCGGAATCCGGCGCGTAGTTTTCCCAGATGGTGCCGGTCTGCGTGAAGACCTCGACAATGTTCTCCAGGTGATTCAGCGCAATCTCCCGCGCGAGCGCGTCGTAGCCGTAGCGCTCCAGCCCGCGGACGACCATCATGTTTGTGGGCGTCCAGACCGCGCCGCGCCAGTAATCGCCGGCCGGATGGAATCCGCGCTGGTCCGCCGACACGGTGGGCACGCGATGCCGACGGCAGAACTGGGTTGTGTTCTGCAGATGCGCCACCAATCGCTCCGCCTGCGCGGGTGTCGCCGTACCCGCCAGCAGGGTCCAGAAACCGGCGATGGTCCGCACGTCGTGCCGTTTCCCGCCCCGGGCCCAGTCGTAGTAGAAGCCTGTGCTCTCGTCCCAGAGCCGGGCGTTGATCTTGGCGGATAGCGCGACCGCGTCGGCCTCGAACTTCGCCGCGTCGTCCGTCCGGCCCAATTGGCCGGCGAGGTACGCCAAGTCGCGGGCGAAGAGGACCATCTCCGCCGTGGTGTCGATGCCGCAGGCCAGCTGGCCGCCATCCAGCCGGGGCGAATTGTCCATGCTGGCCCACGAGGTGGCGTAGAAGCCGGAGGCCTCATCGCGGATCTTCTCGTAGGCGCGGTAGTACTGCCGCAACGGCTCGAACACGCGAGCCAACCGCTCGCGATCGCCGCTCAACCGATACGCCTCGCGTTCCGCCCAGGCGAGGATGGGATGATTCAGGCTGTCGGCCGTGCCCGGCCGGGATGCCGGGTGAGGCGCGCCCGTCAATTCGCTCACCTCGCGCACGATTTCTCCGTCCGCCAGCTGCGTGCAGTAGAAATTGTCGAGCGACTGGATGCCGGGCACCAGCGGATGCGCGTAGTTGCAGAACATCGTCATGAACGCGGTGTCCCACAGAAACAGCGAGGAGTTGAAGTTCTCGTCGATGTAATTCGAGACGAACGGGCTGCCGGGCGCGGGTTGGCGGAAATGCGAGAAGGCCAGTTCCCAGGCTTTCCAGTAGCATCGCACGGCCTCGGGGTTCTCGTCGAACACCGGCGCGGGAAGTTCAGCCTTCGTGGCGGCGAACGTCGGCAGCGGCTCAGGTTCGTATTTCTTCTTGGCGAAGAAGGCGCCCCGGTTCTTGAGCAACTCCTGCATCCGGTCCGCATCAGGGCCGGCCAGCAGCGACACGAGTGGCTGGGGCCCCCGGTTGTGGATGATGGCGTCCACGTCGAGCGCCGTGTCCCCCGCGTAGAGCAGCACGCCGCACACGACCGGATTCTGGTCCGGCGAACCGGGATGCGGAAGGATGCGGATCGTGAGCCGGCCCTCGGCATCGCTGGCGCCGCGGAAGACGTAGCCGTGCGGTGTGGCCTGGGCCTTTTGAAACGTATCGACCGTGGCAACCGTCTGGCCGGCGACTTCGAGGTCCACCACGCGCTGTCCGGCGCGGTCCCAATGCACTTCCGTCAAGCCGATGAAGACCTGGTAGGTCGTGTCCGGTTGCGCCTCAAACTGGCAAACGATGGGACGCGCGACGCAGTAGAGCCAGTTGGAGAACATCGGATGACAACCGGCCTGGCAGGGAATCGGGCCGGACGGTCCGGGATTGTTGAAGCGGCCTTGGGCTGCGGGCTCGGCTCCGTGCAGGGTGGTCGCGAGGAACGACATGCTCCACCACGCGGCGCACAGCAGGCTCACGGTGCATCCGCGGTGAAAAGCAGATTGCCTGGAAGAGCCCCACGGGCCTTCGACGAAGTCCATGGAGGGTGTCTCGGCGGGCATGGGTTCGGTGACCGTGTTCATGGTGAACTTGGTGTAGTTCGTGGTTGTCGTGGTCTGACGCAAAGCTCAACCATCTCCGTATTCCGCTCGGACGCAGTGGAGCGGTACGGCTTTCACCCGTGGCTTCGTCTTCTGGTTGTTGAGCGAAACCAGTGTAACCGATTACGCCTGCTTTCCGCGAATTGGCACACCATCGCCATTGGAAATCCCGGCGTTCTTGTCATTGCAGTTGAAAACTTGCCGGGGCAAACGCGGCGAGTTGAAACGCGAGTCTCCCGTCGTGGATTTTGAGCGAATCGCCCAGAACCTGTCCACGCAGGTTAATGGGCGTTGCGGTTTTGAACGGCGCGCCGGCAGGCAATGCAACGGAAACTTCGCCGGCTTGGCCGGACTGTTCCCAGACACGGAGCAGCGTGCCATTGCCGTCGGGATTTGGGCCGAAGGCGGTCACGGTCACACCCGGGCGTGAGACAGCCACGCCCGATTGCGAGGAGGGCAGTCTGCCGCCAGCGCCGGTGGTTGCGACAGCGAGCAGAGGGTTGCGGGCTTCCAAGGCGGGCGTGGCTATGACCTCGTCCGCCGGTGTCCGCCCGTCGAAGGTCCAGAGCCGGACGCGTGAACTCCACGAGCCCGGATACCAATAGCGGAAATTGGTGTTCCACTGGTTGTTGTAGAGGTTGAGATAGACAACCGGCTTTCGCGGCGTGAATTCTTCCGCATCCCTGGAGCATTGCCAGCAGCCGGGCCGGTCGAGCGAGACCAGCGGGTGATCGAGGGGACAGACCGCAATGCCCGCGCCGTCGGCATCGGTGATCGTGACGCCCTGGCCGATGGTGAAGAGGTCGCGGTTCGCTCCGGGCAAGATGTCGGTGGCGGGATTCATCACGCCGAGCTGGCGATGCACACGGAACTGCGGACTGGCGACCTTGAGCGGCAGGCACAGCCAGTCGGCCTCGGGCCAGTTGTCCTTCGCCTTCTCCTTGATGGTGAGTTCGAGGTCAATGCAGGGCTGATCGTTGGACAGGGTGATCTTCAACGCGGTGGCCGGAAGATGATTTGCCGGGTCGGCGGGACACTCAAGAGTCGCGGTGTTGCCTTCAATCGTTGCAGTGCCTTTGCCCGAAGTGGCGGCGCGATAGGGAACCTGCTTTTCGGAAATCATCTCTGGTTTGTGCATGCCCGGATGCGGCCAGTTGCCGGCGCGGCCCTGCTGGTACTTCATGGCGTATTGGTGGGTCTGCTCGAAGGTAAACCGCTCGTTGAGGTACTGGCCAAGGCCGCGCCCGTCGGAAGGCTCAACCCATTCGCGCCCGTTGCGTTTGTCCACCAGCGAGGCGACGGCGCCTTGGGCGGGATCGAGGGTGAGCTTGAAGAAGGCGCTCTCGATCGTGGTTGGCTCGGTGGTCTTGCGCGGAGCCGTTTGCATGCCCGTGGGCGGCAACGGGAGCACGCGATAGCCGGCCGGAGGCATGTCCTTCACGAACACGGTCTTGCCGTTCACCTCCACGGTGCCGGAGCGCGTCCATGGCAGCGGGTTGAACACCACCATGCCGGGGCCGTTGTGTGTCACGGCGCTGGCGAGCGCTTGCAGGTTGGCGTCGGTGATGCGGCGCGAGATGCGCGAAGCTTCCCGGATGTAATCGGTCTTGTCTTCCCAGGAGGCCTCGAGGTCGGCGTATTTTCGGGGATCGAGGCCGGCAAAGGCCGCGCCGTATTGGTTCACGGAGGCCGCGCCGCCCCAGGTGTGTTCGCCGTAGAGGAGGGTCTTCTCGTAGGCCAGCGCGATGTCTTTGTCGACGGGCGGTTGGGCCACGCCCCAGAGATTGAGCTGCGTGTGTAAAACCTCGGCGGCCGCAATTTGCGGATGGACTTCCCGGGATAACTTGATGCCGCCGGGATCGCACATGATGCCGTGAATCCACGTGTCGGGCATCTCGCCCTTCACGACGGGAATCTCCGGTTTCTCGCGGACGATGGCGTCCACGAAATCGTCCATCGTGCCCATGCGGATCCTGACGCCGGGAAGGCGTTTCACAGCGTCTTCGAACAGCGATTTGACCTGTTCGGCCTTGGGCGGGCCGGAATTGTCCGGCGTGACGATGATGGCCGGCCAAACGGGATAGGGCCAATCGGCGGCCGGCGCAAGGTTGCGGGCGATGAAGGGGTCTTGAGGGGAATACCAGCGGGGCAGCCACGACGGGACGCAGGTGCCGTAGGTATTCGAGTACAACGTCAATACGCGCGAGCCGTCCGGGCCTTCCCACCAGAAGAGGCCGGGAGTCTTGACGCAACCGCTGGGCCAGTTGCAGCCGATGTGCATGAACTGCACGCCGCCATGCGCCAGTACCGTGGCCAGCGCGCCGCCGTGCGACGGCACATCGGTCATCTTGCCCGAGCGCGGCAGAGGCATGCCGTATTTGCGGCAGAGCCGGAAGGCGAAGATGAAGCCCCGCGCCATTTCCTCCGGCTCGCAGGCGTCGGATTCGAGCGTAAACGGCAGCGCGTGAAACCGGAACTTGCCGGCTTTCACATACTCATCGAGCCGCTGGCGGCGGGCGGGCGTCTGGCCGTCCCAATCTTCGAGCACCTTCGACATGACCCATCCCGGTCCGGTCCAAGCGAACTGCTGTGCCGGCGGCAGGCTCTTCGACTGGTCCATGATGTTCATGGCCCGGTCAATCATGTCGGTCCGGTAGTGATGGACGATCTCCCTCACGCGATGCGTGTAGCCGATATCGAAATGGGTCTTGATGACGACGATGACTTCCTTGATGTGCGAGTAGTCCGGGGCGGTGGTCGCATCGCCGGCCTGGGCGAGCGTCGCGGTGGAATGAACATCGATCTCGGCGAACATCGTGCCGGTCACGCCCGCGTCCCGCTGCAGCGGCGAGCGAGTGCGCTGCAGCGCAAATCGCAGATACCGAAAATCGCCCAGCTTGCCGGTCGTGTCGGAGATGTTGACGCCGTGCTGCCCGTTCCACTTCTGGCCGGTGGTGTTCGGTCGCGTGTCCACATCGGCGAGCCTCGTCCAACGCTCACCATCCGCGCTGCCAAAGAGCGAATAGACCTGCGGTCCACGGCAGCCATGGTCCGGCGGGTTCTCGTGCCAGGAGTAGGTGTTCACGGCGGCGACGGGCTGCACCTTGCCGAGATCGAGGAGCATGACGCCGTCGCTGGTGTTGGCGTTGCTCAACCAAGCTTCCTCGGCCAGTTCGAGCGGATCGTCCGGCAGACGTCCATTCACCAACGCCGCGCCCTCGCCGCAGCCCGCGTGCCACTCGTTGCCGGTCAACGTGACCGTTGCACCCTGCGCGAGGTCAGATTTCGACGGACCGGGAATCTTCTTGAACTTCCAAGCGGCGTCGGCGGAGTTGATCTGCTCCGACTTGACGGTGACTTCGGCGCGGGCCGGGGCGACTCCAGCCAAGAGAAGAGCGAGCACAGCGAAGGCTGCCCCGCCGCCACGATTGCGCATCGAATCCAAGTGAATCACCATCTTAACACTCCAGCTTTGCCGGTACGCCGGGTTTGCCAAAAGGATTTTACTTCTCGACGCTCCGCGGGTGACGGAGATCTGCTGCTCTATCAAGTTCATTCCTGGTGACTTTGCGCATTCATCCGCCGCGCGGCAAGCCCCAGTTCCGACGTTTTCCTGCCTGCGGTGTCCAATGCCGTCACGGTCGCGTCAAGCCGCAATCCGCCAAAGCGTGACGATTGAGATTGCTTCGAATCCGAGCGAAGATTGGCGTTGAGGAAAGGAACCGCAGAATGAACAATCGTCATGTGCCGGTGCTCGCGGTCTTGATGGCGGCGGCGGGAGGCGTGGCCCATTCCGCCTTCAACCCGGGGGACATCGCTCGCCCGGAGGTGGTCGTGCCCGTGTTGGAGCAGTCCCCGAACGTGGCGGAGGGTATCGGGAGCACCGCGTGGGCGAAAGCGGCGAAGTTGTTCGGGTTCACGCGCATCGCGAACGGGATGCCCGCAGTCCACCATACGGAACTCTGGCTTGCGAGGGACGATCAGGCGCTCTACGCCGCGTTCGTATGCCATCTCCCCTCTGGCGTGAAGCCCAGAGCCGAGAAGAAGGGCAGGGACATCGCGGTCTGGGAGGATGACTCCGTGGAGTTCTACCTCGCAATGCCGGATGCGAAGGACGACAAGGACTACTGGCAATTCTCGGTCTCCGCGGGAGGCGCCACGTGGGACGGCAAGTGCGCAAAGGTCACGTGGAACGGGGACTGGCAGGCGTCGGCGAAGGTCGAGGATGGGCGATGGCACGCCGTCATGCGAATTCCCTTCAAGTCGCTGGAATTGAGCGTCCCACTCCCACCGACCCTCAGGTTCGCCGCGTCGCGGACGGTTATCTCTCCCGACACCGAGCAGCAATCGCTGATCCACGTCTCCCCCACGGCGTTCTTCGACGTGCCGGAGAAGATGGGGCTGCTCACGCTCGCGGCGAACACCCCGGCGGTCTCGTTGACGGCCAAGGGCAACTTCTCCGAGGGCGACGTCTCGCTCGTCGCGGAGGGACTCGTCCTCCCGCCGGACAAGTACGCCGACTCCTCGCTCACACTCATCGGCAAGGACGGGAAAGTCGTCGCGATCGACACCCAGCAGGCCCGCTTCGACTCCCGCTCCGTCACGCACAACATCCGCGGACTTCCGAACGGGGAATATAAGCTCCGATACACCTACGGCAAGGCGGTGAAGATCATCCCCGCAGCCTACTACGGAGGCGGCGGCGAGATACCCAACGGCCCCGCCGACGTCGCCGAGCGTGAGAAGACCCGCGTCTTCCTCATCGAGTGGCCGCTCTCGGTGCAAGTCACCCTCGCCGTGAAGCCGATCGTCAAGCTGAAGGACTGCGGGCAAACGCTCTCGCTCACTCTCGAGACCACGGGGAAGGTCGGCAATCCCGACTTGCTCAGATACGTCGTCAGCGTGCAGAGTCTTGCCGGCGAGAAGCTCGCCGACATCGGCGCGACGCCCTTCAAGAGTGGAGCGTTGTTCGAATCGCCCCTCCCGAAGCTGCAGGAGCTCACCAAGTACAACCTCCGCATCGCGGTCATGGAGGGCGACAACCTGGTGACGCAGCAGCTTGCCACGTTTGCCACCCCGGCGGAGCCCCGCTGGCTGGGAACGAAAGAGGGAGAGATCGACGGCGTCCCTGAGCCATGGACTCCCGTCCAGCTCAGTGGCCGAACTGCCGAGGTCTGGGGGCGCAAGTACACGTTCAATGACGGCCCCGCCCCCAGCAGCGTCGTCTCGCAGGAGAAAGAGCTCCTCGCCTCCCCGTGCAGAATCGAGCTCGACCCGAGACCGAGCGATTGGAAGCTCGTCTCGTCCCGGACCGAGGGCAAGGGACCTGCGACCGCGGTCTTTCAATGGGAGAGCGTCGGCGGGCCGGTCAGGTACACTGCCGAGACGCGCGTCGAGTTCGACGGAGCGGTCCGCATGGATGTCACCGTTCCCTCAGGCGCATCGGTGAGCCGCATGGCCTTCGAGATGCCGTGCCGGAAGGATGCGGCACAGTACGTACATCGCGGTCCGGTGAGCTGGGGAGGCATGTATTCGGCATACAGCCTCCCCAAGCAGAAGGAAACCTACTCAGCCACACGCAACGTCAATACGGGAGTCTTCTACTTCCTCAACGACTGGGCCGGACTGGGTTGGATGGACGGCATGCCCTTTGCCTGGAGGCTCCGAGAACCTGAATCGGCGATCGAGATCGTCCCCGGCGCGCACGACGCCCTCTTCAGAGTGAACTACATTGATGACCCGAAGGTCTACACCCTGGACAGGACGTTCACCATCGGCATGCAAGCAGTCCCCGCGCGCCCGATGCCGGACGAACTGCCCCGCATGAGGTCCTACTGCAGCTACATGTACGGCGACGAGGACCCCAAGCGAAGCCCGGCCTGGTTCTCCACCGCCGAGTACGTCTCCGACGGAAACGTGGATATGAAGCAGGGGAGCGCGGAGATTTGGGTGAAGCCTGCATTCGACCCCGCGACGCACAACGACGCCGAGAACTTCCTGGAAATTTCCCACGGGCGGAACCACCAGTTCTTCCTCCGGTGGGAGCCGGGCAGTGGAATAACCTACCTCTCCGACGTCTGGGGCGCGAAGATCACAAAGAAGTCCGGTATCGACGTCAAGCCGGGCCAATGGACGCACGTCGCGGCTACCTGGGACGACAAGGCCATCCGCCTCTTCGTGGACGGGAAGGAGGCGGCCTCCGACCCAACCAGCCTCCGCTCGCACATGCGTGTATTCCCCGTGAAGATATACGCGGGCGGCAACAAGGTGCACGTGGACGGCCTCCGCATTTCCGCGAAGCCCAGGATCGCTTTCGATATCTCAGCGCCGCCGGTCGCCGACGCCGATACCCTCCTCTGCGACAACTTCGAGAAGTGGGAGTGGGTCAACGGCCGGATGGCGTTTATCCCCGACAAGGGCAGCCTTGAGACCGAGGGAGGGTACTTCTCCCCGGACATGGTCCGGGCCTCCGGCAAGTGGGGCGAAGGCATCGGCCCGATGGCCGCGCCCGTCAAGAGCCTGGTCCAGGGCGTCGCGTTCGTGGGCATGAAGCAGATGCAATATCACTCCCAGTACGTGGACCAGTGTTTCGCCGGCTTGCACATAGAGAACGAGCCTGCTTTCAAGGCCGGGATCAAGGCCGCCCACGACGCGGGCATGAGCGTCATGCTCTACCTGTCCAACAGCGTATCCACGTACGACCCGATGTGGTACGCATACGCCGATGACTGGCTTATCGAGCCGCGCGGGACGCCCTTCCGCCCCGACTTCCGGCTTGATGAGGCGGGCTATCAAGCCTGTCCTCGCGGCGGATACTTCGAATACTGGCTGTACCGACTCGGGAAGATGATGGACGAGTACGGACACGACGGCTACTTCCTCGACGGACGCATGTATACGACCTGCGGGAATGCCAGGCACGGCTGCGGCGCCACCAACTTCGAAGGAGAGCTCGTCCCCCGGGCTGACATCTGGGACGGACGGATCAGAAGCTGGAAGATGCTGAACGTAATCAAGAAGAGAGGAGGTCTCTGGTATCAGCACGACAGCGGATTACGCGACGCACCGACCTGCTTTTTCGCGGACTACGTCTGGGACGGCGAGCAGTTCATGGGCACGACTCTGGACGGGCGCAATCGCCTCGATGTGATGCCACTCGACTCCTTCCGCATTCTCATGAGCGGCAACAAGTTCGGTCTGCCGACCACGAACTCGGCCTACGCCTATTCCCCGCTGATCCCGATTGAGAACTGCACCTACTCCTTCGTCCACGGGACGACATGGAACATGACGTACCGGATCGACGAGGCCCTTACCTTGTGGCCGTTCTGGAAGGCGCAGGATGAATTCGGCGCGACCCTGAAGAACTTCAGGGGGTACTGGTACGACAGTCCCCCCGCCCTGAGTGCGCCGAACGACCTGGTGAAGGCATCCGCCCATGTGCAGAAGGGGAAAGCCCTCCTTATGCTCGCGAACTTCAATGAGTCGTCCGTGAGCGGCGAGGTAAAGCTGAACCTGAAGTCACTCGGGCTGAGCAAGCCCAGGGTCCGGGACGCTTTCTCGAAGGCGCCGGTCGAAGTGACCGGCGGAGACACCATCGCGGTCTCCATCAAGGGCTTCAGGCAGGCGTGGTACCTGCTAGAGGAGTAACAGGCGAACGGCGCCCCGAATTCAGACACCCTGAATCTCTGCAAAGCGGCCACGACACCAACGGGAGACACCGTGACCGCCCTGCGCAACCTGCGGCACTGGCAGGAACGCGGTACCTGATCTGCGAGATCTGGTACGAGCACGGCAACGGATTTCCTCTCCGCTGCCGCCTCCAGCGCGCAGTTGTCGATCAGATCAAGCGGCAGCGGGTGAACGAAGGTGGCAAAACGACCGTCATTCCGGTGCCGAAAACTCCTTCCAACGCCTCTCCAATTCGACACCAGTGAGCCGTAGCGGATGGACGAGAATCCGGTAGGCCAAGGCAAAACTCTGGCCGGCCTTGACCGTGTACGGTTCACTCCACAGTGGACTCGGACTGAAATAGCCAAACGGGATCTTGTCCTCGAGCACCGCATGCCATTGTGTCGGGTGTCGCAGAGATGAAGGATGCTCGAGGATTGCGAGCCCTGCCGGCTGGCCGCTGCCGCTGCAGACCAGGCTCAGATCCATCCAGCGTGCGTGCTGCCCGTGCAGGTTCTTGGCCAACGCATTCGCCGCAACGGGAACGTCTTCTCGTCCTTCACCGTCGATCAGCCGCCAATCTCGCGTGTCACTGGCCATGCGCGCGGACAATCCTGCGTAACCGCCACCGGCCGTGCCGCCTTGGAACAGCAGGTCGTGATCTCCGGCCTTAAACGTGCTGCGCCAATCAACGGCGTAGCCGCCTTGATCGTCCGGTGCCGAAACGCAAATCAACCGCGTTTCTTGCAGCACGGCCGGCTCAGCGGGCTTGTGATAGGCGAGGTTCAATTGGATGCGGGCCGAGAAATCCTCAGCTGCGCTGACTTGGGCGGAAACGACTTCGGTCAGACCTTCGGAACGGCCGGTCTTTCCGTCTTCCTCCCAATAGTTCACACCGTTGATACTCTTCCAGGAGAACCACAGTCCATGGTGCCAAGGGTGATCGGCTGGACTGTTCCAGACCAGGGAGACGCCATCGAGCAGGCCCAGCGGATCGAAATACGGCTTGGCGACATCCGAGCCATAGTGCAATGTCCACACGACACGCGAGAAGTTCAGCAGCGTCAGCGTGCCCTCTTCTTTCTGCCACGACAACTTACGTTCACCGGCGGGCAGGATCGGCACGCGCAGTGGTTCGGCGGCCGGAGCAACGACTGCAGCGATCAGGAGCAGTACAGCCAGTGTGACGATGACCGGCCGGGTTCTGTGTGATGTCATGGTCTTTCCTTTTCCTGACGGCGGCTCTTTCTGTGTTGGCCAACCTCAGACACCCTGAATTTGCGGACGGCGCAGGCACGGTCGGCCAGGGAGATAATACTCCAGTTTCATGGGACCTATCAGGCGCACTTCAGAAGTGGTGAGCCCGCTGAGAATGGGGTGCTGCTCATCGAGGCATGGAGTTTCCGCCCGCGCTGTAGATCGCGAATCGAGCGATGGACACCGGCCCGTTCGATTTGAGGCAGCGGAACCGCCACTGGCCCGATTCCACCGGCTCGAATTGGTCTATCTTCTTGTGGCCGACCGCCGTGCCCTTGACGATCTCTTTCCACTCGCCGTTGACCTGCGCCTCGATCACATACTCCAACACGCGCTCGCCCTGCGCGATGTCCTCCATGAGTATGACATGGTCCACCGGACGCACCGCGGTCGAGCCCAATTCGAGCGTGCCGCCGTCGCCCGAGGTCGCGGCCAAGGCGGACTCGAAACGCCGCCGGATCTCCGCGCCGAATTCTGCCGCGCGTTTCGCGTCCGCTTCGGGAATCCGGCCCGACGTATCTGGCGTCAGGTTCAACAGCAGGTTCGCGCCCCGCCCCACCGACCGGTAGTAGATATCCATAAGCTGGTCGAGCGTCTTGATGGTATCTTCGTTCTTCGTGTTCCAGAACCAATTCTGCCGCATGGACACGTCGCATTCGCTGGGCAACCACACGTCGCCAAAGGGCGTGCTGTCGGCGGCCGTCGCGCCGCGTTGCGCCGCGTCCTTCGTTGTGCAGTTCCACGCCGGATACGGCGCGAGTCCGTCCTCGTTTCCCACCCAGCGGATCGTCGCGTATTTTCCCTGGAATATCACCGCGTTGGGCGCGTGTTGCCGGAGGATATCACCCACCTCGATGACGTTGCTGCCGTCGAACCAGACCTCGAACATGTCGCCGTACTTGGACAGCACCTCGGTCAATTGCTGCCGGTAGACAGTATCGTATTTCGCCTGCAAGTCGGGCGTCGCGCACTTGCCGGAGGTCTGCGCGCCGAACGTGTCGTCGCGCGGGCTGAGGTATACCCCCAGCTTCATGCCGCGTTTCTTGCACGAGGCGCTCAGGTCCGCCAGGACGTCTCCTTTTCCGCCGCGCCAGGCCGTGTTCTTGATGGAGTAATCGGTCGTGTCAGTCCGCCACATACAGAAGCCGCCTACGTGTTTGGCCACGAACACGATGTACTTCGCGCCCATGCTCTCCGCGACGCGGACCCATTGGTCCGTGTCCATCTTGTCCGGCGTGATCTTGTCAAGCGGCGTGTCGCGCCGGTCGTATTCGGAATCCTGCCAGGTGTTCGGCGCGAAGTGGATAAACATGCCGATCTCGGCATCCTGCCACGCTACCTGCCCTGGCGACGGCGTCGCGCACGGTACGTTTGCATCCTCGGCAAACGCATGGAAGGCCGCGAGTAAAACAACGGCCGGCGCGGCAATCTTCCCCATTGTCCTCGTCGAGCGATTCGTCATGGCAGGCCTCATTCATGGGTGGGTGCGCTCATTCGCAAAAGACAACGAGACGATTGTGACACCATCGAAACCCCTTCCGCAAGGCAGCACACGCAGGTCTTTTCTTAATAACCCTGCGCCTCCAGGAGAGCATAGAAATCGGTCGGCACGGGTGCGACCGGCTTTCCCGTTACAGTCGTCCAATTGGCAACTGCGCCATGGAAAAGTGGGTCCCGTTGTCGAGGGCGCGGAGGACGGGGGCATCCGCCTGCGTGCCCCATGACTAATTCATCGCAAGAGTCTCGCTGTTCTTCCAGCAAGTTGGTAACGATCCAGGCACACTCGTTCTTGTCTCCCGCCACCGGCGACGTCAGGTAGTCGTCATAGACGACGCCGATTCTTTTGCTTCAGTCGAGGTTCATGGGGCATTTCTCACCATTCAAGACAGGCATTCCGTCGGGTGTGCTCGCCGTGGCAGGGCAGGTAATACCGCGGTTGAGTACATTCGGTGTGCCGGAAGGCTTAACCCATACTACGTCTCGGCCCTTCCCGCCGAGTCAGTACGCTGAGGGGGCTGCGCAACGGCCGCTTGAAACCGGTTGAACTGCACACACAATTCTGCCAAAGACGCGACGGCCGCGGGCAAGTCCCCGGCCAGAGCCACCTGCTCTAATTCGAACGCAACGCGGCTAAGTCGTTCGCCGCCGACGTTGGAAGCTGCACCTTTTATGGCATGTGCGGTGCGTTTGGCGGCGGCCACGTCTCCCGAGTTCAACGATCGGCGCAGGGACTCGATCTGCGCGGGGATCGATTCCAGGAAATGGACCAGGATGCGATCCGATAGCGATTCGTCGCCCATCATTCGAGCCAGCAGGCTCGCCCGATCGAAGACGGGTAAGCCTTGGTCAGGTTCGCTCGCCAGCGCCAGGGATGCCGAGACGTCCGATCGGGCCTCAGTTGCGTACGGAGGCAACCATGCATTCAACGCTTCCACGAGCGCCTGGGGTGACACGGGTTTGCTTACGTACCCATTCATGCCGGCTTCCAGGCAGCGTTCGCGGTCGCCCCGCATGGCGTTGGCGGTCATCGCGATCACAGGAACCTGGTGATTCAATACGGCCGATTGAGGATTGCGGATGATGCGAGTGGCCTCCAAGCCGTCGATTCCCGGCATCTGCATATCCATCAGCACCAAGTCATAGGGCAAAGTCTTAAGCAACTCCACGGCTTCGGCACCGTCGCCGACGGCATCCGCACGCAGTCCCAGTTTTCGCAGGATGCCCAGGGCAACATCCTGGTTGACCGCGTTGTCCTCCACGACCAGGATTCTCGCTCCGCGACTGCGAATCGCCGGTAAAGCCGTTGGCGAAAACCCGGCTGAGAAGGCGGCGCCGGCGGGCAAGTCGCGCGTTGACTGCCGATCGAGACGGACAGTGAACCAGAACTCCGAACCCACTCCCAATTCGCTGGTCACGCCGATCTTCCCACCCATCAACTCCGCCAGGTCCTTGGCGATGGCCAGCCCCAGACCGGTGCCACCATAGCGGCGCGTGGTCGAGGCATCCGCCTGCGTGAACTTCTGAAAGAGCCTCTGTTGCTGTTCCGGCGAAATACCGATTCCCGTGTCCCGCACGGAAAAACGGAGCAGGAAGTCGGTTTCCGTTTGTTCGAGCAGACTGGTTTGCAGACAGATTTCGCCGCGTTCCGTGAACTTCACCGCGTTCCCTACCAGATTCGAGAGGATCTGGCGCAGGCGTCCGGGGTCGCCGCAGACACGGGTCGGCACGTTCAGATCGACCTTTCGCTTTAGAACCAGCCCCTTCTCATGGGCTTGCAGGACCAGCGGCGCGGTAAGTTCGTCCAGCACGATCGGCAATTCAAAGTCGACGGCCTCCAGTTCGAGTCTGCCGGCTTCGATCCTTGAAAAGTCCAGAATATCGTTCAACAAGGCCAGCAGCGCCTCGCCGCTGGCGTGAATCGTGTGGGCGTAGCGACGCTGCTCGGCATTCAGTGGCGTATCCAGCAGCAACCCGGTCATACCGATCACGCCGTTCATGGGGGTACGGATCTCGTGGCTCATGTTTGCCAGAAACTCGCTCTTGGCGGAACTGGCTGCCTCGGCGCGCTCGGCCAACTCCTGCGCCCTGGCCGTGGCCTGCTGCAATTGCAGGTTGGTTTCCAGTAAAGCCAATTCCGCGTGCTTCCGCTCCGTGATATCGCGCGTAATCCCGAGCAGTTCCACGAACCGGCCGTCGCGGTCATACATTGCAGTCGCCGTCACCTCAGTCCAGATGACCGAACCATCTCTGTGCCGGCCCTGCAATTCCAGAGTCCGAAAACCCAGGGGAAGCCCTGCCTGCAAATTCGCGCGAGCGTCGACAAGCCCCTGCCTTATAATGGCCACGGACTCTGGAGCGTAAATATCCTCCAAGGGCGTTTCGATGGTCTCTTCCGGCGTATAGCCTCGCAGCCTCTCGATCGACGGGCTGACATAGGTGAATTTGCCGTCAAGATTCATGGTCCAGATCACGTCGAGCGAGTTGTCGGCCAGCAAACGGTGTCGCTGCTCGCTGGTCCGCAACCGATCCTCCATCTCCTTATGCTGGGTGATGTCCTCAATCAGTGCCAGGAACAAACTACCTCTCTCTGCCTCGACCACGACGCGAGCGATCGTGATGTTGGCCCACACCAATGAGCCGTCCGGGCAAACGTAGCGTTTCTTCATCTGGACGCGGGACAGTTCCCCGGACTCCAGCTTCGCCATGTTATCAAGCTGTTCTTGCACGTCGTCCGGATGGGTAATCTGCATCCAGTTGAGCGTGGCCAGTTCCTCCCGCGTACGCCCGATGATCTGCGTGAGACGTTCGTTCACTTCAAGCAACTGTCCCGTCAATCCAACGAACAGAGATACGCCGAGCGGCGACTGTTCGAACATTGCTCGGAATTTTTCTTCGGATTGCTTCACCAGCGCCAGCGATTCGGCGACGCGTTCTTGCGCCGTCACAAGATCGGCGGTGCGCTGCGTCACCTTCCGTTCCAATTCGACGTTCCATTCACGCATCCGTTCCTCCATCGCGCGGCGCTCGGTAACGTCCTCCTTAACCGCCACGAAATGCGTGATGTTACCGGCATCATCACGCACCGGAGCGATAGCCGTCGCTTCCCAAGAGAGTTCGCCGTTCTTTCGACGGTTACAAAACTCACCCCGCCAGACTTTACCCGCCGTAATCTCGCTCCACAGTTGTGCGTAGAATTCACGGCTGTGAACTCCGGATGTCAAGGATCGCGGCTGCTGCTCGTAAACCTCCTGCAAGCTGTACCCGGAAGCTTGCTCCCAGGCGGGGTTGACGTACTCGATGCGTCCGTTACGGTCGGTGATCATGATCATCGTGGGGCTGTACTTGACCGCCTGGGACAGCTTGCGCAGCGTCTCTTCCGCTTCCTTGCGTTCGGTAATATCGCGTGCCAGAACGACACATTGACGCTGTCCGTGGAGGTCGAAACTGCCGATGCGGACTTCGACCGGAAACGTGGAGCCGTCCTTACGACGCTGATATCCCGTCAGCGTCATGGGCTCTCCCGGAATCAGTTGACGCCAGGCCTCTTCGGCCCGGGTCAAGTCGATTTCCGTTTCCACATCGTGCACGCGCAAACGCAGCAATTCCTCCCGGTTGTAGCCAAGGCTGGCGCAGGCTTGCCGGTTGACATCGACGAATCGCCCGGACAAATCATGCACAAACAAGGCATCGGCTGCTTGGTCCACATACGCGCGAAAACGGGATTCGCTCTCTTGCAGTGCTGTTTCCGCGTGCTTTCGACGCGTGATGTCGTGGCGGGTGCCGCGCATCCACAGCGGCTGCCCCTCGTCGGTCCAACTGATCACTTTCCCCCGGTCCCGGACCCAGACCCAGCTCCCGTCCTTGTGCCTCATGCGGGCCTCGATGTCGCAGTAACCGAGCTCGCCCCGCAGGTGTTTCTCCAGCACCGCTCTGCAATTCTGGAGATCTTCGGGATGAACGAGCGTTTCCCACGTGTTGACGGACGTCGGGGAGAGTTCCTCCAAGGAATACCCGATGATTTCCGCCCAGCGCTCGTTGAAGATCGTTTCCCCAGTCTGCATGTTCCATTCCCAAGTCCCGGCATGGTCGGCTTCGATGATGTCCGCCAGACGCCGGCGTTCGTCCTGCAGCGTCTTCTCCGCGTTTCGCCTCTGTTGCACCTCCACCCGCAACCGGTCATTGGCCTCGAGGAGTTCGGCCGTGCGTTCTGCGACTCGCTGTTCCAACTCCGCATGCGCTTGCGCAAGTGCCCATTGTGCCCGGTTACGCTCGGTGATCTCCCGCGCGATACCGATAGTTCCCGAAACACCACCTGTCGAATCGAACAGCGGAGCCTTGAAGGTCTCAAACGTGCGGAGCGTTCCCTGCCGATCCGGCACGGTTTCCTCCGCTCGAAGCGTTTCCCCCGTAGCGGCTATGGCCCGCTCTTCTTCCCGAAATCGAGCGGCAAGATCGGGCGGAAACAGTTCCGCGTCCGTTCGCCCAAGCGACTCGTTCGGTGTCAGTCCCGTATACGCAGACCAGGCCTGGTTTACCGCGACAAGCCGTCCGTCCAGGTTCTTCATCCAGGCCGGATCTGGGATGTTGTCGAGGATAGCCCGTTGCACCTGTTCGCTATTGCGCAAGGCGGCTTCGGCCTGAGCGTGCGCGGCACGGGTACGCAGCGTGGTGATGCCATACGCCAGGTCCGAGGCCAGATCCATCAACAGCGCCACCTCGCTGCGATCAAAGCTGTCGGGTGCCACCGCGTAAACCATCAGCGCACCCACGACTTGGCCGTCATGCACCAAGGGCAAAGCTGCTGAACTGGCATATCCGTGCTCGATGGCGGCCTGACGCCACGGGACCATGGCCGGATCGGTCGCAATGTGGCGCGAGACGACCGCCTGCCCCGTGCGGATACAGGTCCCGGTCGGACCACGTCCCCGCTCGGTGTCCACCCACGTGATGTTGACGCCCTCAAGATATCCATCGTCACAGCCGGCGTGCGCCACCGGGCGGACCGTCTTGGCTTGGTCTTGTTCGGCAAAACCGACCCACGCAAGGCGGTACCCGCCGTGCTCAACCAGGATCTGACATACTCGCGCCAGAAACTCGTTCTCCCGAGTGGCACGCACCAGCGCCTGACTGCACTCGGTTCGTGCCAGGAGGGCTCGATTCAGGCGGCGGAGTTCGGCTTCCACCGACGGCTGGTTATTGCTGTCCACGTCGCCACCTATCCGAGTCGCGAGGCAATTCGATCAATTCCCTCCGGCAAAAAACCGGCGAGTTTCGTTCCTTGTCCAGTTCATGCGCTCAGCTTATCCAATTCAGCCGACAACTTCTCCACGACGCGGCCAGAGATCTCGTCGAAGTTGTCCAACGGCTGGTCCACACATACCCACCTGCGAAGACACGTCAGCGATCAGCGGCGGTCGAGCTGTTGCGGTCGTTCGATGCCGTGACGCTCTGAAACCGTTCAAACTGTATTTCGAGTTCCTTCAGTTGTGCGGTCGCATTAGCCAGATCTCCGGCGCGGGCGGCCGACTCCAAGGCGAAAGCCACCCGTCGCAGGCATTCACCGCCAACATTAGCGGCCGCTCCCTTGATGCTGTGAGCCCGACTCCGAGCTGCGTCAAGGTTTCCGGCTTCCACACTCTGACGAATCAACTTGATCTGTTGCGGAGTGGTTGCCAGAAAAGCGGTGATGATTGACTTGGCCAATTCTTCGTCGTTCATTAATCTGGCCAACAGGTCAGCTCGATCAAAGATCGGCGCCGTCGACTCGCCATCCTCGGCCGTGACGTTCGCCGTCGAAGGCTCCGCCAAGGGCCTCGTTTCGCCCACAGTTTCGTGTGGCAACCAGTTGCTCAACGTCCGGACCAGATCCTCCAGCGATACCGGCTTGCTAATGTAGTCGTTCATGCCCGCGTCCAGGCACTTTTCACGGTCGCCGCGCATCGCATTAGCCGTCATGGCAATGATCGGTATCTGGCGATTTCGGACGGGCGAGTGCGGCTTTCGAATCTGTCGCGTGGCTTCCAATCCATCCATTTCCGGCATCTGCACGTCCATAAGCACCAGATCGTAGGGAAGCGTTTGGAGTGCCTCGATGGCTTCGATGCCGTCCGCTACGGCGTCAGCACGCAAGCCCAACTTGCGCAACATGCCCAGCGCCACTTCCCGATTGATCATGTTGTCTTCGGCCACGAGGATCCTCGCCCCCTGTCGCCCCACGGCGGGCAACTTACTAAGAGGAGCACCTGCCGACGGTGCCGGCTGCGAGACCGCGTCCTTCGGCGGCGGTTGAGATGCGCACTTGCCCAGTCGCACGTTGAACCAGAACGCCGATCCCTCCCCTACGGCGCTGGTCACACCGATTTCGCCCCCCATCATTTCCACCAACTCTTTGGCAATGGCCAGTCCGAGTCCGGTGCCGCCGTAGCGGCGAGTCATTGACGAGTCTGCCTGAGTGAACTTTTCAAACAATCTCGGCTGCTGTTCGGGCGCAATACCGATCCCCGTGTCGTGAACGGTGAAACGAACCTCGACGTCCGTGGCGGTTTCCGACATCAGACGGGCCTGCAAGGATACCCATCCCTGCTCCGTGAACTTCACCGCATTGCCGGCTAAGTTCAGCAGAACCTGACGCAGACGACTGTTGTCGCCACTGACCCAGGACGGTACATCGGGTTCGGCGATGCAGAGGAATTCGACTCCCTTGCTTCGGGCACGCATCGCGAGCGGTTCGGCGACTTCTTTCAGCAGCTCCCGCAAATCGAACTCGACAATCTCCAGTTCGAGCTTGCCGGACTCGATTTTCGAGATGTCCAGGATGTCGTTCACCAGGACCAGCAGGGCATCGCCGCTGCCGCGGATCGTCTCGGCATACCGCCGCTGTTCGTCGCTCAGTTCGGTTTCCAGGAGCAGCCCCGTCATGCCGATCACGCCATTCATGGGGGTGCGGATTTCATGGCTCATGGTGGCCAGGAATTGACTCTTGGCTGCGTTCGCCGCGTCCGCGAGCTGCTTGGCCGTACGCAGGCTTATTTCCATCTGTTTCCGCTCGGTGATATCCCGCGCGATCCCGATCGTGCTGGTGACGCGCCCCCCTGAATTGAACAGAGGGGCCTTGAACGTTTCGAACGTTCGCGGAACCCCGTGCTGATCCGCTACGGTTTCCTCCGCACGGAACGGCTTCCCGTGTGTTGCGACGGACTGCTCCTCTTCGCGAAACCTGGCGGCAACATCCGCGGGAAACAGCTCAGAATCTGCTCGGCCAAGCGTCTCGGCCGAGGTCTGGCCCATGAACGTGAGCCACGCTCTATTCACCGCCTCGAAACGTCCCTCCACGCTTTTCACCCACGCTGGATCCGGGATGTTGTCGAGAATTGTGCGCTGCAGTTGTTCGCTCGATCGCAACGACGCTTCGGCCTGAGCGTGCGCGGCACGGACGCGCAGCATGGTGATGCCGTACGCCAGGTCCGCGGCCAGATCGGTCAGCAATTCGACCTCACTGCGATCGAAGCAGTCCGGCGTTGCCGCGTACACTGTAAGCGATCCCAGGACCTGACCATCATGCATCAGAGGCAAAGCCGCCACACTGGCGTAGCCGTGCCGGAGTGCGGCCTGGCGCCACGGCGCCATGGACGGATCCGTGGCAATGTGGCGTGCGACCACCGCTTGGCCCGTTCGGATACAGGTCCCGACCGGCCCCCGTCCCCGCTCGGTATCGGACCAGGTGATATTGACGGACTCCACGTATCCGGAATCATAACCCGCCATCGCCACGGGCTGCACGGTCTTGTCCTCGTCAAACTCGGCGTATCCGACCCATGCCAATCGATAACCACCCTGCTCTACCAGGATTCGGCATACCTGCTCCAGGAACGCCTCCTCCTGTGTGGCCCGCACGAGCGCTTGGCCGCATTGAGTGCGCGCGATCAGGGCTCGATTCAGTCTGCGCAGTTCCCCTTGCGCGCAAATGCGCTCGGTGATATCCAGCATCGTACCCACCATGCGCCGCGGTTTGTTGTCGGCCTCCCGGGCCACGACCTTTCCGACACTCCGATGCCAGCGGATTTCACGCGACTTGGTGATCACTCGGTGTTCGATGTGATACGCAGGGACGCGACCTGCGAGACAGTCCTGGTACGCCTGAAGTACGTCCGCGGAATCATCGGGATGCAGACAATCCTCCCACAGCGTGGGTCTCTTTGACGCCTCGTCTGGCGTATAGCCAAGGAGGCTTAACGCTTGAGCGTTGTACACAACGTTCCCGGTCACCAGATTTCGATCCCACAGTCCCTCGTTGTTGGCTTCGAGCGCCAGACGCAGCCGCTCCTCGCTTTCGCGCAGCGCCTCCTCAGTCCTCTTTCGCCGGGTGATGTCCTCGACAAGCGCCAGATACGTCGGGCCGACGCCTGACTCGACAACTACCTGGGCGATCGTGACGTTGGCCCATACGAAAGTGCCATTGGGCCGGATGTAGCGTTTCATCACCTGAACGCTCGGCAAATCTCCGCCCGCCAACTTCGCCAACTGCTCCTGTTGCGCCTGAATGTCATCCGGATGAGTGATCTCCGTCCAGTTGAGCGTGGCCAGTTCCTCCCGAGTTCGTCCCGTGATCTGCAGGAAACGTTCGTTTACGGCGAGCAAATGCCCGGTCAGCCCTACGGTCAACGACACACCGAGCGGCGACTGGTCGAATATGGCCCGGAACTTCTCTTCAGACTGCGTCATCTGTGCCAGTGACTGCATGACGCGGACCTGCGCCGCAGCCAGTTCGGCGGTGCGTTCCGCTACTTTTTGTTCCAGTGTGACGTTCCATTGACGCAGGTGATTGTCCAACTCGCGGCGTTTCGTGATGTCTTCTTTGATCCCCACGTAATGCGTAATCTCGCCGCCGTCGTTGCGCACGGGAGCAATGGCCGCAGATTCCCAATACAGTTCACCGTTCTTCCGACGGTTGCAGAACTCGCCGCGCCAGACTTTTCCCTCGGCAATCTCATTCCACAGGCGAGTGTAGAACTCGTTGGAATGAAGGCCGGATTTTAAGACTCGCGGATTCTGCCCGTGCACCTCGCGCAAGCTGTAGCCGGTAATCCGCTCCCACGCCGGGTTGACGTACTCCACCCTTCCCAAGTGGTCCGTGATCACGATCATCGACGGACTGTGGGTGACAGCCAGGGACAGTTTGTACAACGTCTCTTCCGTCTTTTTGCGATCGGTAATGTCGCGTGCCAGGGCGACGTATCGCCGCTGGCCTTCGAGGTGATAGCAGGCGACCCGGACTTCCACGGGAAACGTGGAGCCGTCTTTGCGACGGTGTCGCCCCATCAGTGTCACGAATTCTCCGGGAACCATGTCACGCCAAGTTGTTCGGACCTGGTCCAACTCCATTCCAGTTTCCAGGTCGCCGACACCCAATTCCAGCAGTTCGTCCCGGCGGTAACCCAGACTCGCACAGACCTGCGGGTTGACTTCGAGGATTCGTCCCGCCAAGTCGTGCACAACCATTGCATCGGCGGCGTGATCTACATAAGCGCGAAAACGTGCTTCGCTATCTCGGAGCAGTTGTTCGGTGTGCTTGCGATCGGTGATATCGAGAATCGCTCCGACGCCGCCAATCACCCGACCATCGGCGTCATGCAACGGCGTCGCGCTGATCAACGCGGTCCAGCGTCGGCCGCTCGCCAGTACCGCCTCGATCTCCATGGGAGGCACATCTCGATTCTCGGCCGTGGCGATTTGCATCGGCTGCTGCTCAGGACGGAGTTCATTCCCCAGATGAAAATAGCGATGCGACAGTGGCGAGGCGGCCGACGTCGACACGTTGGTCTCCGGGGTGATCTCGAGCATCCGGGCCGCGGCGGGATTCGCGCGGATGACCTGACACAATGGGTCTTCCGCAACGACAACACCGATGGGGATTGAATTCACCAACTGGTACAGTCGCTTATTCGCCTGAGCCAGTTCCCCGGTGCGCTGGGCGACCCGCTGCTCTAATCCATCTCGAGCCGCTCGCAACTCATCTTCCATCCGCCTGCGTTCCGTGACGTCCAGGTGGGTGCCGGACATCCGTGTCGCCCGCCCCTGGCTGTCTCGACGGACGATTCTCGCCCGGTCCAGGATCCAGTGGTAATTGCCGTCACGGGCCCGCATGCGGTACTCGACTTCATGGACTGCAGTCCGTCCCATGACGTTGTCTTCGACAGACTGCCACGCCCGCTCGCGATCATCGGGGTGAAGGAGGTTCAACCAGCTGTCTGCCGTGGCTTCGTCAACTTCGTCGAGCGTGTATCCCAGCATCTCGGCCCAGTAACTGTTGCGTGTGACTTCGCCGGATTCCACGTTCCAGTCCCAGGTGCCGAGTCGGCTGCCCTCCAGCACGAACCTCAGGCTTTCTTCGCTGTTGCACAGATCGGCTTCCGCCCGTTTGCGTTCGCTGATGTCGCGCCAGAAGCAGTACAGCACGGGATGGTTCTGTATGTCGATGGCCTGCGCCGTGACATGCACATCACGAAGTAATCCCTCCCGGGTCCGTTGCCTCGTCTCGAAGTCGATTCGCCCCGTGCGCAACACTTCCGCGATGCGGGCCTGGATGGCTTCGGGGGTATCCACTGCGTCGATGTCGGAAAGGCAGATGTTGGCGAATTCTTCGCGGGAATACCCTAATTGCCCACATGCGGCCTCGTTGAATTCCGCGACCCGAGCCGTGTCAGGATCGATAATCACGATCCCGTCAGGGGCACGCTCGAATAGAATTTTGCGGCGGCTGGCTTCTTCCGCGAGCCTGGCCTCGGCTTGTACGCGATCAGTGATGTCGCGCACCACGCAGGTCACTCCGTTGCCCCGGGCGGAACCATACACCAAAACCGTCGCACGCAATTCGAACCACGACGGCCCCTGCGGCAACTCCAGCCGATAAACGGCGTCGGCCATCTCACCCGTCCGCAGTGTCTGTTGCAGCGCACTCTCGATGCAAGTCAGCGCGTCCTGAGGAAGGCCGACTTCATCCAGCCGCCTGCCGATGAACTGTTCGGGCGGGATGAGCAGCAGATCCGGGTGACCTTGATGGTACTCTCGAATTCGGAGATCCTGGTCCAATACGAAGATCAGGTCTTCCAAGCTGGCGATCAGGGATCGCAATCTGTTTTCACTTTCGTGTCTTGCGGCCTCGGCCCGCCTGCGTTCCGAAATGTCGCGAGTGACACCGTGGATTTCGATCGCTCCGGTATCGGGATTCAAGACATAATGCGACACCACCTCGGTCCAGACGGTGGAGCCGTCCTTGCAGAGTTGCTCGAGTTCATTAATGGAAAACCTGCCCGAAGAAATCGCGCCGGCTCGAAACGCCGCGAGACTTTCCGCTCTCAGGCGACGGACCAACTCGCGGCTGTCATCGCTCAGTGCAGCATCCAACGGGGCGGCAAGGATCTCCTCCGGCGTGTAGCCTCGCAAGGCCTGGACGGACGGACTGACGTAGAGAAAACGCTCGGTCTCGGCATCGAGTGTCCAAATCACGTCCTTCATACTTTCGGTCAAGGTGCGGAATTGAGCCTCACGCACCGCAAGTGCCGTTCGCGATTCCTGCAACTGCCGCAGGCTCCGCCGCAAACGCCGATTAAGGACGAGAACGGGAGCGGCCATGCCGGCGCCGATGCTGGCCAATCCCAGCGCCCCGGCGATTACCAGGTACACCCAAGTCGGGAGTTTCCGCCGGTTTGGATCGTAGAGGAATTCGTCCAGGTCGACACCGGCGGGCATGGCACCGGTTTCCGCGCAGATCTTTGCAACATGCCGCCATCGTTCCGGATGCATGTAGCCAAGTTCGACGAGGTCGTCTTGGATCAGCGATCGCAGCTCCGCCGCCTCGCGAATGAAGTGGTCGCGGGGCAGCGTCTTCGGGTAGTGCGTCAACATCCAATCGGTGATTTCGTCTGGATGTGACATGGCGTACTTCCACCCGCGAAGGCTTGCGGCCCGAAACGCAGCCACCCTCTGCGGATGGTCTCGCAATTCCTGTTTCGACGTGAACAGATTGTCGCCGTAGAAATCAATGCCGGCCGAACGAGGAGAATAGACTCGGTGGGAGAAATGGCGACGCTCTAATTCAGCGAGGTGATCCCACCGGTACTCGGCAACCGCGTCCGCCCGGCCGCTGATCAGGCTGTCAACAGGCGACTCGTTCTTGACGAGGAACACTTTGCTGCGGTCCAGGCCCTCTCGCTGCAAATACGCCCAGAGCTCAACATCCCCTGGTTCAATCATCACCCGTTTGCCGGTCAAATCGCGCACGCTGCCCGTGTCGCGTTCTCCTCGGGCGATCAACACCCGCGGCGAATGCTGGAAGATCACGGCCAGAACCACGACGGGCTTGCCCGCCGCGTACGACAGCAGCAGCCGACTGTCGCCTACCCCATATTGGGCCTCGCCGGAAACCACCGAGTCCGCCAGATCGGTTCGAGCCGTGCCTTCCCGGAATTTCACGTCCAGGCCCATGTCGCGGTAATAACCGAGTTTTGTCGCGGCGTAGTAGCCGGCAAATTGAAAGGCGTGCGCCGATTTCAGCTGCAGCGTTACGGTATCGTGGCCCGACACCGGCTTCGAGGGCAGCGAGGCAATCAGCAGGCTCACTGCGGTCCGCACCGCGAAATCCAACACGATCTTCCGGTCGTGAAACATATGGCTCTGCCCCGAGTGCGCGAGGTAATGCTCCAGCCAGCGGCCAGGTCCGATTGTTCTTCATGGGCGACGATGCGTTTGGATGGCATCCTGCAATCGCTCGAACTGCAACTGCAATTCGGCCAAATGACCCTTTGCCACGTTCCAGTCTCTAACGTGCACCGCTTGCTCCATCTCCCGCGCAACACATCGTAGTCGTTCACCGTCCACGTTGGCCGCTGCGCCTTTGATGGCATGTGCGGTGAGTTCGGCACGCTTTGCGTCTTCTGTTTCCACCGCTTGGCGCAGTAAATCCAATTGCTCGGGCATGGATGTCAAGAACTGGTCGAGCACACTGGAGACGAGTTCTTCGTCATCCATCAAGCGGGCCTGAACTTTCGCGTGATCGTAGACCGGCACCTCCGACGACGCCGGTTCACCGACGTCGTTCAGACCTGCCGATATCGAGGGCATCCGGTGGGCCGCGGGCAGCCACGTATTCAAGGCTTCGATCAGGGCGGGCGGGGAAATGGGTTTGGTAACGTAGTCGTTCATGCCCGTCTGCAGGCAATACTCGCGATCACCAAGCATAGCGTGTGCCGTCATCGCGATAATGGGGATCTTGGGATTAAGTACCGACGTCTGCGGGTCGCGGATGATCCGCGTGGCTTCCAATCCGTCCATTTCGGGCATCTGCACGTCCATCAGGACCAGATCGTAGGGCTGGCCTGACAGAAAGTTTAAGCAGCGGCAGCCTTTGACGTTGCGCTGTTTTGCGTTTTGTTTCTGGCTTCGCGATAGACGCGTTGTCGTTTGGCAGTCACGGTATTGATCAGATGCGTCTTAGTCCATTGTCTTACGTCGGCGACTTTGATGCGACGGAAGCTCGCAGCCACTTCCTTGGAAGTTGTTGGGCGCAATAACGTGGGAAAGGTCAATATGAGGCTGGTGAATCCGCTCCTGGAGTGTTGCTTTTCGAGTTGCTTGTACAGCGCGAAACTGGATTCGAGAATCTCCGTACTCATCGGCAGTCGTTCGTTCGGGCGAAGCTTCGGTTCATATTGACGAAGGCACTCGACGATGGTGTTGGCCAGACGCTGGCTCATGGAATAAGGCTCGATGTGGGCAAGGAGTTTCTGGCACTGCTTCGCCGCGCCTCGAAAGATCCCGTTCTCGTTGATGAACGTGAGTGCAATGGAAACAACTTCTTGACACGCTTGCCACTTCTGAATGCTCGAAGCAAACGGACGGAGCCAACCCAGTTTCTCTTCGAATCGGTCTTCCGTGATACCCTTGCGACTTTCGGATTCCGGGTGGTCCAGGTGCCACAGTGCCGTTTGTGCCCAATGAATGACCGGCTTCAGATTCATGAAGCGCGCCTTCGGTTTGAAGGCGCGCGGAATGAAGGACGCCAGTTCCGTCTGCTGCAGGGCGGAACGCATGCCACCCAACTGCTTGGCAAACGCCTGATATTGCGGATCCCCGGACAGAAGGGCCTCGAACTTGTTCGCCAGAAGATGTTTGGCGTCGCGAATCACCAGCGGCCTTTCCTGCGGTGTTCCCAGCGTTTCCGCAGGTTCTCGCAACTCGACGGCCCCGTCGGACACAATGCTCCGAGGCTGACCGTACTCCTCCGCCAGTTTCTGGTACACCTTCGCCATGTCTTCGCGTTTCCATGCCTCGCCGGGCATCACCTCCAGCACCTCCACGTCCTGATGACGCAGCGGTCCCTTCCAACGCGACAACTTGGCCTCGGGCACTCGAAGTACCGCCAGCACTTTTTCCTTTCCGATTTGGTTGGTGTGATCCACCAGCCAAACGCCTCCCGGGACCTTCTTGGCGTTCCGCATCCGATCCAGGCCAATTCGCTGCATCCAGTTGCGGATTGTCTCGTACGTCGGGATTTTGACCTTCACACCCAACCAATCAAACACGATGCGCAGTACTCGGCTCGTCGGTCGCAGACCGATTACACGGGCAAGATTGACACACAACTCGATCTGGCCCGCTCCATACTGTTGCCACCGCGGTACGTCGCCCAACGGCAATTTCCATGGCTGCGGCTGCGCGAGCTGCGTCTCCAACTCGTGAATCCGCTCCTGCAACCGGGCGTTCTCTCCTTCGAGCCCTGTTCGACTTGCCTCCAACTGCGCAATTCTCCCGAGCGACTCCTGCAAGCATCGCCTGACTTCATAATATCTCGCGCGCCAACCCCCTCGCCCCAAATGGATACTTCTGGCCAAAGCCGACAAACGTGTCTTGCATTGCGACCTGAACTTCGTCCATGATGATCCCACTGTTGCGCTCCTTCGCGATTGGGCGTACCAATCAGTTTGTTTACCCAAGGAAGCGCAACAGCTTTTCCTTTCTGAATCAAGTCAAACTGGCGAACCTAAGAAAATTTTCGTCAGGCCA
>CAIPEB010000775.1 GCA_903863885.1 uncultured Planctomycetaceae bacterium
GATACTAATTGTCGACGTTGCCGATTTAAGGATTCCTCGGAGATTCCACGCTGCGATCAGGAAAGGAAAGCACACCATGGCCCGATCCGCGATTTTCCTGGCATTGGCCCTGAGCCTTGCCGCTACGGCCGCTGAGCGACTTTTCGCTGCGGACAGCGCCGTCTTCACACAGCTCACCCCGCTTCAGCCGAAAGTCGTGGCGGCGGCCACTGCGTTCCCTGGCGGCTCCTACGAAGCGACGAACGTGCTCAAGCCGCCCGCACCGAGCGGATACCGAGCCGAATATGCATCCGCCGGACTGGGTACGAAGACGTTCATCGACTTTGACCTGGGCAACGCCTCACGCGTCGCCGCGTTCCGGCACCGGCAGCGCGTGACGATCGATTCCATCGCCGAATCCAACCTGATTTTCAGCGATGCACCGGACTTCAAGAACGTTCTCGGCACGGTAAAGATCACGCACGTAGACGAACCGGGCGCCACTTCGTTCGCGGCATTTCCGCCGGTGGCCGCCAGGTTCGTGCGATGGCAGGTTACGTCGCTGATCGCCGGGCGTTCGCCGAATGTCGGCGGCCAGAGCATCGAGTTCTTCGCGGCGGGCGCAGCGGACGAGACGCCGAAGGGTATCGGCATAGCCTCAAGCACGCTTCCGATCATCGAACGAGCCGAGGGAGGCGGTATTCAGACGTTGAAGGTCGCACTCGAATATCCCTATGCCGAGGCCACACAGGCAATCCTGCGGCTCGAAGGCGCGGAGCCGCGTCCGGTCGAATTGAAGTTCGGTACGCACCCGGTCGAATTCCGCCTGAAAACGGCCGATTCGGCGCGTTCGCTGAATCTCGATATCGAAGTCAAAGGCACGAAGGCCGTCTCGCAGAAGATCGAGGTCCCGACCGCACGCAACTTGACGGTCTATGTTCTGCCGCACTCTCACACCGACATCGGCTACACCGCGATCCAGACGGACATCGAGGAAAAGCAGATCAACAACCTGCTGACCGGCCTTGCCGCGGCGCGCCGCACCGCAAACTACCCGGAGGGATCGCGATTCGTTTGGAATGTCGAAGTGCTGTGGGCCGCGGACCTGTTCCTGAATCGGCTCGATTCGCAGCAGCAGACGGAGTTCCTCGAAGCGATCAGTTCGGGACAGGTATCGCTGAACGGCATGTACCTCAACGAACTGACCGGCCTGTGCCGTCCCGAAGAGTTGATCCGGCTGTTCCGTTTCGCGACGCGTCTCGGCCAGCAGTGCGGAGTGTCCGTCGACTCGGCCATGATCAGCGACGTGCCGGGATACACGTGGGGAACCGTCACGGCCATGAGCCAGGCCGGCATCCGGTATTTCTCCGTCGCTCCGAATTACATCGACCGCATCGGCGATATCCTGGTCAAATGGGAGAACAAACCGTTCTGGTGGATCGGCCCCGATGGCCAGAGCAAGGTACTGGTCTGGATCCCGTTCCTCGGATACGCGATGTCCCACCGCTACGGCACCATGTCGCCGAAACTCGTCGAGGAATTCTGCGATGGTCTGGACAAACGGAAGTATCCTTACGACATTGCGTACGTCCGGTGGTCCGGACACGGCGATAACGCTGTGCCCGACCCGATCATCTGCGAATTCGTCAAGGAATGGAACGCGACGCATCTTTCGCCGCGTTTCGTGATCTCTTCGACAAGCGATGCTTTCCGCGCTTTCGAAAAGCGCTACGGCGACAAACTCCCCAGCGCGAAGGGAGACTGGACTCCCTACTGGGAAGACGGCGCCGGTTCATCCTCGGCCGAGACTGCCATGAACCGCGGCAGTTCCGAACGACTCGCACAGGCCGAAACCCTGTGGGCCATGCTGAACGCAAAGAACTATCCCGCCGCGGAATTCGAAGCGGCCTGGAACAACGTGCTGCTTTATTCCGAGCACACGTGGGGCGC
>CAIPEB010000776.1 GCA_903863885.1 uncultured Planctomycetaceae bacterium
ATGCCGGTGATTCGATCCAGACAGATCGTCTTCGCAGAAGGTTCACGGCGAGAAGGCAGTGACTTCAACAGTCCGCCCGGCTCGGCCAGCTGGCGCCATTGCTCGCCGAACGAATTCACGGTGAGATCGGAATTCAATGGACCGTAGGGAGCCGTTGGGCCGAGGTCGCTGAGGAACCACAACATGAATCCCGAAACATGAGGCCTCAGTGTTCTTGCGAGGTTGATGGTCTCGCGCGTGGTCTCGGATCGATCGGTGGTAATGTGGCCCATTTCCTCAGCCAGAACCGGTTTGCCGGCCCAGGCGAACCGCGCGGCCGCCACGGCGCCGCCGATTTGCTGTGCGTCCACACCCGGTGAATAGTCGGGACGATTTGTGTACACGTGCACCGTCGAATAATCGAGCAGATCCAGCTCGGGGGGAGCGGCGCCTGCGATGAAAGGAGCCGATCCCATCCAGCCGATCGCCGGATGGTGCGGATGATAACCGCAGGTGATCATGTGGCGCGGATCTACCTGACGGATCGCGTCGACCTGATTGCGCAGGAACGCGTAAGTCACATATTCTTTGAAGCTGCCATAGTCAGCCAGCATCGCCTGTGGCAAGGAATAGCGACCTTCCGCCCCGATCCACACCCACTCGGGTTGAGGAATCTCGTCCGTCGAGGCATAGCTGGTCTTCCAGCGGGCGTTGATGGTCTCGACGCTGCCAATCGCTTTGCTCAGATAAGTGTGCCAGGCTGGTAGTCCCCATCGGTCCGCCAGTACGTGAGCGTATTTTGGATCGCCGCCTTTTTGAGCGCCCCAGTTGCCGTTGGGCATGTAGAACTCGACCGCGAGGTTGTACGAAAATAGAGCCGGTTCATCCCTGCAACGCGCGGCGAGTGCCCTCCAGAAGTTGCGCAGTACAGCATAGGAATCGATTTCCGGCGCGGTTTCATTGCCGCGTCCAAGAAACGTCCCGCCTTCCTGCCACCAGCGCAGGCTGTGAGCGCTCCATTCCGCAAATGCGAGGCTTACGTACACGTTTGTTTCGCGCGCCGTCCGAAAAAGAAAATCGAGTCGCTCGGGCAATGAAGGCACCATCTCGGGAAACACGAAGTGGTCATTGACCTGGGGATCTGCCAGTACTCGATAACTGGGCAGGAACACCTTCAGGACATTCATGTTGAGCGAACTGGCAGCCGCAAAGACTCGCCGAATCGCCCCTGGATCCCATTGCGATCGCACCAGAATGTCGAGGCCCTGAGCATTCTCCGAACCAACACCCGGGTAATGCCAGACGAGATTTGAGCCGAATGGGATGAACCTGTTTCCGCTTGCCGCCCCCTCGAACGTCCACTGGTCCGAGGCCACGCGAATGAACTCCAGGGAATTTGACGCGACGGGCGGCGCCTGGGCGAAGGACCAATTCCCGAACAGCATCGCGGCAATCGCCACGATGCGCCACCGCTGATTCATTTGAATGCCGTCTTGTGTGTGCAACATCGAGTGGGTGTGCGAAATCAATCGCGAGGGTTGAGGAACAGGAGCGTGCCGTGCCGACTCGCAAGGCGGGATGCGCAATTCAGCGCGGATGCCGCGAGACCGGTTTGTCTTCCAGGGTATCAGCCATGTTGGAGATTGAACATCGGGACAGGGAACGACTTGTTGCTGAATGACAGCCAACCGCCGCCAACCCCGTGGCCGCACGCGCTGAACTGCCCGCAGGTGAAAGTAGGTATTCTGAACTTTGCTCGGAATCTGGCGCAGTCGAATCTCGTGAATGCGGCAAAGCAGGCTCTTGTGTTACGTCCGGCTGAACTGCGTGGACGAGTTTACTCCGCACGCACAGAATTGAACCCGGTTCTCATGTATCCTCGCGGACGTTGCATACGGGTGCCCGGCATCACCACCTTGCTCAGTGAGTAGATGCGGCCTAGTTTGAGAGTTGGCAAATCGTGTCGCACTGGCTATTCAAACGGGAACGGCCTAATGTCCAGCGATCCGGTCTCTTTCCCGCCGACGGTGACAGCCAGCTTCAAAATTAAACTCGGCGATCATTGCCTGGAGGCACGCATTGACGTGCCAGCAGGGCTTGTCCCGCAGCGATTCTTGCTGCCAATCGTGCAACGGCTGGCTGATACGGTGGTGGATGCCGCAATACAAGAGGAGCAGAAGGATGGGCGCAATGTCTCCTGCCGAGCCGGATGCGGTGCTTGCTGCCGTCAATTGGTGCCGATGTCGGAAACCGAGGCGTATCACATCCGCGATCTGGTCGAAGCTATGCCGGTGCCGCGGCGTTCGGAGATTCGCGCGCGATTTGACGCCGCTCGGCAGCGGCTGGCGAGTTCCGGTCTGCTCGAGCGACTTGTCAACTGTCGTTCGAGCGATGGAGCAGACCCCCGTCGTCTCGGCATCGATTACTTCAGGCTCGGCATCCCCTGTCCGTTCCTGGAGGCGGAGTCATGTTCGATCTATCCTGACCGGCCAGTGGCCTGCCGCGAATACCTGGTGACCTCGCCGGCGGAGTTCTGTGCACGACCGGGTGTGGATCCCATCCGCATGATTGCGTTGCCGGTCAAGATATGGACGGCCCTGGCGGCTTTGGACCCGCGGGCTGATGGGACTGCAGCTCCGCGATGGGTGCCTTTGATTCTGGCGATCACATGGGCCGACGCGCATTCCGAGCCACTCCCGCGGCCTGGCCCCGAGATACTGCGCGAGTTCTTCCAGAAACTGACCGGCAAGCCGCTTCCCGCGCCGCCGACGCAGTCGGGTGGAGGATAACATCACGCACGGGGATGAGTGTCGATCGGTGCCTGGCATGAACGAAATTGACCTGAAGGAGCTTCATCACGCAGGATGAAGACAGTGGCCAGTAATCGGTACCTGGCCGCCGGCAGCTGTAAACAAATCCGCTTTGGCCTCCGGACGTTTTCGTACAATTCACGGGGAATAAGACAAACTGAGTTGACGCAATTCGCGTTCGCCCGACACCAATATCTATTTTATCGCCGTGATGACGGCGTGGTCTTTTGCGGCATCGACTGTCTCGAAGACGTTTCTTGCTCGATGCAGGTCGTTAGCCTGCAATGCGATATCGCTGCTTGAATTGCCTTCGACGCGAAGGAAAGTGCCGATTTCGCCCATCGGACGGCATCCGTACAGGAAGGCGTCGCGGGTCGATCGCAGGCGGATCAAGGACTCCACGTCGCGGCTGCCTTGAGCGCGAAGGCCTGAGATGTCCACTCCTTTGGCCATGTCGCAGACAACGGCCGGACGCAGATCCGGTGTGGCCAAATCGAAGCGGACCGCATCGAGCGAAAGGCCTTCAACGTGCCGGGCGTAGAGCCCATACGCCGGCAAAACGCCCCAGAGGAAATACTCGGGATAGACGTCTTCCAACTCGGGCATTTCTCGCTTCGCTGCATCTTCGCGGGTGCCTCCGCCGGGAAACGTCACCTGGATATTGCTCAACGCGACACCCTGAACGGGAAATCCCGGAATGCCCATGATCGAAATGCACTGACGCTCTTCGCCGGGATGCGGATCCATGCGATAAATCTCCTGGATCTTCTTCCGCAGACCGGCCTCGTCGATCACATCGGCGCGGATATTGTTGAACATCAGGTTTCGCATTCCGCCGGGCGGGCCGCTCGTATCAATCTGCTCGCCGTAATTGTGCCGTCCCAACCGTAGCGAGATGGGACTCGACACGTTCTTCATCACGATGTTCGAGAATGTCATGTTTTCCATGACGCCGGCGCCGCTGATCTGCAGTTTGATGCCGCAGCCGAAGGTGTCGAAGAACGAGCAGTTCGAAACGGTCACGTCGCGGATGCCTCCCGCGTGGGCGCCGCCCGATCGAATGGCGGCCCACCGCGTGCTGATGATGCAATTCGTGATAAGCACGTTCTTGACAGGCCGGCTGTTGTCAAGGTTCTGCAGGCAAATCCCGTCGTCCTCTGCGAGGATGGTGCAGTCGGAAATGAGGACGTTTTCGCAGCCGGAGATGTCGATGCCGTCGTTATTCCCATTGCAGCGATTGCGGATCGTGACGCCGCGGATGCGAAGATCGGTGCAGCGAACGAAGTGCGAGCACCAGGAACCGGCGTTTCGCAACGTAACGCCCTCAATCGATACGTTGGTGCAGTCGGCCAAACGAATGAGCATCGGCCGTTCACCGGCTTTGCCGTCCGGGCCGGCCGCGGGAAACTCGCCGCCTTGCCCGTCGATGGTTCCCTGGCCGCTCAACTTG
The DNA here is from genome assembly GCA_903863885.1 of uncultured Planctomycetaceae bacterium. Taxonomy (GTDB): domain Bacteria; phylum Planctomycetota; class Planctomycetia; order Pirellulales; family Pirellulaceae; genus CAIPEB01. Next base: position 4,240 of record CAIPEB010000776.1, read on the forward strand.
AAATTGTCGGCTTTTTCGGCGTAAATCAAGCACTTGTCGATGTACGAGTGCGCCGTGAACCCGGAACGTTCGATGCCGGTGGCGTATTGCGTCAGATCGGAGGTTCCGAGCAGCACCGCAGTAGCCGTCAGACTGAGGTGCGTGTTGCTTCTGAGGAAAAGAGTGCCGATCACATATTTACCGGGCGGAACAAGGACCACGCCGCCCCCTGCCTTCGAGCAGGCATCCACGGCGGCCTGAATCGCCGGTGTATCCAGATGCGCACCGTCGCCGACGGCTCCAAAGGTCCGCACATTGAAGATCAACTCGTGCGACCTGTCCGTCTCGGCGGCCGACAGGAGAGCGGCAGTTCTCGAACTGCTGAAGGCGGAAAGCCCCAGCAAACAGGTCAGGCATACCATCGCGATAAACTCTCGACGTGCGATCATGGCGGTGGTTCTTTCAAGGTGTGACGGGAGCCAACGTAACGCTTTTCAGGCCGATCACTCTCCAGTTCTCGGCGCTCGGTTTGACGGCCAGCGTGTAGACGCCGGGCGTGGCGAGCGTGATTTTACCCAGCGATTCGGTCCGATACGTCGCCCACGACTGCGTCGGCTTTGACGTGCCGGTCAACTTCTGATCGCCCAACTCAACGCTGAACCGACTGCCTTCTGCACCGGGTTGGCACGAGTAAGTGATCGCCACTTCGTAGCCTCCAGCTTTGGCGGCCTTGAGATTCCAGGCGACAAAGTCGTTGGGATTGGCCCAGAAGCCGATCTGGTCTTTTTCGCCGGATCGCTCGTATTGGGGCGTATTGCCGTGGATGTCCGCTTCACTGGCCGTCAGAAGAATCTTGCCGTCGCTATCGGGTTGAACGGCGGTTTCACTCGACGGCAGAGGCGCCGGCTCCAATTTCTCGCCAATGATCTTCATCGCGAAGGCATGCTCGCAGGGCTTTTCTTTGGGCAGGGTGACGATCAGGCCGTCGGCTGTCTGCGACCATTTCAGATCGCCCGAAAAGCCAAGCAGCGTGACACCGGTGACTTTCCCCGCAGCCTCGGCCAAAGAACGCACCTGGATCTTGCCGCTTTCGGGCCAACCCAGCGCTATCGCGTAGAGCGTCTCGCCCTTGGTTGTAAAGCGGATATCCTTGGCGGTGTAACGCAAATTGCCTTCGTTGAACATTCCGCCTTGGAGCTTGCGGGCGCCTTCGCCGAAGATCTTCCATGGCCGAGTGCCGAAGATCGCCTCGCCGTTGATCGGCATCCAGGCAGCCATGCCGGCGAGTATCTTCAGTTCGTCATCATCCAACGTGCCGTCCGGTCGCGGCGGGAAGTTCAGCAGCAGGTTGCCATTCTTGCTCACGATGTCGCAGAGCATCTGTATGACCGTCTCCGTCGACTTATAGCCGTGGGCGTTGGCAAGATTGACGTCGTAGTACCATCCCCCTACGCAGGTGTCGGTCTGCCAGGGGTATGGGCTGATGCGGTCCATCACACCGCGTTCAAGATCCTGAACCCATTTTCCCCCAGAATCCTGCTTGCAGTTGTAAACGGCCTCGACCCGACCGTCGTGTTGCTTGGCGCTGTCGTTGTAGTAGTGGGCCAAAAGCCTGCGCCCGAACTCGTCGGGGTACGGCAGCGGACTGTCGCTGTAGAGCAGGTCGGGATGATAACGGTCGATCATGTCTTTGATTCGATCGAACCACGTCTGCTTGACCGAGTCCAACGCGGTGGGGTCATAGTAGCCCTTAGACTTAAGATTGTCGGTCCAGTAGAGGTCGGCGAACTTTGGATCAGCGCCGTCGTAAGGCGTGCCGGCCAATGGTCCCGTCTTGTCGGAGCCTTTGGCGGCGGCGTAGAACCACCAACTCGCTGCCAGATGTTCCGTCATGCCGAACCGCAGACCGTGATTTCTGGCCGCCTTTTGCCACTCCCCCGCGATGTCGCGCTTGGGACCCATGTTGACCGAGTTCCAACGCTGGTGCGTCGAGTTCCAGCAGTCGAAGTTGTCGTGGTGCTCGGCAATCATGCAGAAGTACTTTGCCCCGGCCTTCTGGTACAAGCCCATCAACCGGTCCGGGTCCCACTTCTCGGCCTTCCACAGCGGAATGATGTCCTTGAAGCCGAACTTCGAGGGATGGCCGTAATTCGCCACGTGGAACTTGTAGGCCGGATCGTTGGGTTCATACAGGCGGCGGGCATACCAGTCTCCCTGCATCGGCACTGCCTCAGGGCCCCACACCGCCCAGATGCCGAGTTTCGCATCGCGAAACCAATCGGGATATTTGTATTGCTTGAGCGATTCCTCCGTCGGCTGAAAGGGCCCCGGTGCGATTTCACTCTTCCCCTGCACGGATGCCGCGATCGGCGGAGCAGCACATCGGCCGATCTCGGCCAACAATCCACAGGAGAACCAGGCCAAGAGAATCCAGGAGAATCGGCGGAAAATCATAGTGATGGTCCTTGGGAGTCTGGAGTCTGGAGGCAAGCAAAGCACCACTTAACTACCGGCATCCGGCACCCGCAATCTGTCGTCGCATTCTCATCCCGCATGGCACTGGCCCATCATATTAACTCTGCGTAAAAGTCGCCGCTTTCCCAAAATGCGATGTGGACTACAATTATTCCGCGGTGCTTTTTGGCTGATTCACGGATCGGCACCGAGCCATGTCAATTCGCCCGGGCTTCACCGGGGTTTAACAACGCAACGCTTGCCAGGCGTATCAGTTTAAACGAAGGAGACCTATTATGTTGCGGTGCTGCGGTGCGCCCAAGGTTGTCTGGGGATTGTTCACTCTGTTAGCTGTTTCCGGTTGCGGCGGCAACACATCGCAGGGGCCTGCCGCGGATACAGCGGCGCCGGCGACTTCGCCCGCATCCACAACGCCTGCGACAGCCCCGCCGGAATCGACGAAGCCCACGGATTCGACATCTTCCGCTGCTGCGCCGGAGGGACCGGCCACGCCGAAATCAGCTGACGCCGCGGCAAAGCCGGATAAGTCTTCAGCGCCGCCGGTGGCGATCGAGCCGACCGACACTCGCGAGTTGGCCAAAGTGCTCGATCTTGGCACGCTGGCCTCGCCCGACGGGTCAACGATCGGCAGCCAGTCGGCGACGCGACTGCAGATCACGCTGCCGTTGGCCACGGCCGCGGCGGCCCGCTTTTACATGGAGAAACTCGATGCACTCGGCTGGAAGCCCGTGGGGCCGAATCCAGACGAGAGCATCACCGACGCGTTTGCGCAGCTGACTCTCGAGAAAGAAGGTTACACGCTCTTGATTTCGGCGATGCCGAGCAAGCCGAACGAAACGAGCGTGGCGATCGAGCACGTCGGCAACTTCGACACGCGGGCCCTTCCGAAGGCCGACGGTGCGGAGGAGCAGTACAGTTCTCGCTCGAACACGCTCTACTTCACTTCCGCGTCGGTCGACGAGACCGCAGCCGCGATCGGCCGTTTGCTGGATGCAGCCGGCTGGCAGATGTACGAGCGGGCGTTTACTCAGTCGGCAAAGCGGGCCGACGCGGCCGATATGCTGTACCGCAAGAAGGCGTACTCTGTCTCGGTATCGGTGAGCAAGTCGCCGGCCAACGGCAAGACGGCGGTGCAGTACATCGTCAAGACACTGGCCCGCGACTTGCCCGCTCCATCGGATGCCAAACAGTTACAGATCGCGGACGATCGCTGGATTCTCATGTGCGAGGTTCCCCGCGCGGTGGCCGCCACGGCGGAGTTCTATGGCAAGGCGATGGCAGAGGTCGGGATTGCTTCCCCGCCGAAGGAAACGAAGTCGGGCGAGTCCGTGACATTGTCGTTTGAGGCCGACAATCACGACTTGGTCCTGGTCAGCCTCCAATCGGGTGGCGAGCAGTCGACCAAGGTAAAGCTCGAAGGATTCACCGCGGCATTTCGTGAGAAGCTCAAACAGGCGCAGGTCGAGGCCGCGGAGAAAAGTCGGGCCGCTGACGAGGCGCAGGCCGATGCGGTCGCCAAGGCAAAGGCCGAGCACGACAAAGCCGCCGAAGACGCGACCAGCAAGCAGCAGGAGATGATCGATTCGGCGATCGGCGATGCGTTGAAAGATGCCGCGAAATCACTGCCGCCGGATTTCGCCAAGAAGCTCGAAGACCATCTCAAGCCGGAGGCCGATAAGAAGCAGTAGTTCGGTATGGACAAGATCAGTGGCCGCATTGTCGCGCGACGTAATACCTGAACATCCGCCCGCGAGTTGGCCGCTTGCTACGATGCAGGTTCGGATTTGTGAATCAACGCGGATTCCAGTCCGATCGGGCACGTGGGAGATTTGAAACCCGCGCCACGAAGAGCGGGCGTTCCGGGGAGGGCAAGTGTCGGGTGAAGCCAATCACGTTTGTCTGTAAAGCGACGTTCATTGCC
>CAIPEB010000777.1 GCA_903863885.1 uncultured Planctomycetaceae bacterium
AGGTAGCGGTTCCCACTGTTTTTCAATTTCGCCCACCCTGCCGGAAGGCAGCCGCATCCAAATCGCTTCTGGCGTATACTGTGGACGCGTTTCCGATTTCTATCGTAGACGCAGCATGACGGAAGAGCCTTTCTTTCGGGAGAGAGCGTTTCTTTCGGGATATCGGGTCGCGGGCATAGTCTGAAAGTGCAGTCTTTCATCAGTGAGGCCGCATATCGGCCGAGTGGCCCATGAAACCTCCACTACCCGTGCAGAAAAATGACACCATGGAACGCCGAGAGTTATTGATTTCGACCGGAGCCGCCTTGCTGAGCCTGTCAGCCGGTCCGTTCCGACAAGCTGCCGCAGCCGAGGCTGAAGCACATGGCGGAAAGACCTATTACATTGATCCCGTAGCGGGCGACGACGCGGCCGACGGTTTGACACCTTCCCGGGCATGGAAGACCTATGCGTCCCGCGGCTTCAGCGCGGGCGACACCGTGCTGTTCAAACGTGGCAGCATTTTCCGCGACGTGCTGCATACCCGCAATGGCACCGACCAGGCACCGATCACCTACAGCGCGTACGGCGAGGGCGACAAGCCCGCCTTCTTGGGATCCGTGCCTGCGAACGAGCCTGAGCATTGGATTCAGGAGCGGCCGTCCGTGTGGCGCTACACAGAAACGTTTCCCAGCGAAGTGTGCAATCTGGTGTTCAACAACGGCGAATCCTGCGGCATCCTCCGCTGGCGGATGGAGGATCTGCAACAGCCGGGGGACTGGCACTATACCGGGATCGGCATGCATTCCGCCGACGGCGGCCAAGGCGATCGGAACGGCGTCCTGTACCTCTTCTCCGCCGCCAATCCTGGCGCGGCGTATGCCAGCCTCGAGTGTGTACTGTGGGGCGCGCGAAGGATGGCCGAAGGCTCTCACGTCATCCTGGAAGGGCTGAGTTTCCGAAATTCCGGAGTACACGGCTACGCTCAGGTCGGCGCGCGGAACGTCGTCATTCGCAACTGCGAGTTCCGGTTCATCGGCGGCGCGGTTTGGAGCCTGAAACGTCGTGTGCGTTTCGGGAACGCGATCGAGTTCTGGGACGGAGCCGCCGACTGTACCGTCGAACGCTGTCTGTTCGACAACATCTACGACTCAGCCGTGACGCACCAGGGTGGCGGGACACGGAATATCCCCGAGCGGCTTCATTTCCGCGACAACCTGTTCATCGACTGCGGATTGTGCGCCTACGAACACCGCGAGCCCGCCAAGGAGGTCTATTTCGAGTACAACACGTGCATTCGCTCCGGCGGCGGATTCAGCATGCAGGGCACGTCGCCGCCTCGGCCGTCCGACCCCTATCCGCAGCCGGTCGGATACCATGTCTTTGTCTTCTACATCGATCCCGGTACGCAGCCGGGTCCGGCGTACATCCGCCACAATCTGTTCTACGAGAGCCATGGCGCGGCGATCAGCGCCATCATTGATCCGGTCGACAATCCAAAATTTGTCATCGACCACAATTGTTATTGGCAGACGACGGGGGAGCTGTTGATGCAGTTCACTCGGTTGCGGGAGGGAAAGACGACCACGGAAGCAATCCAGGCATTTCTCTCCACTGGAGAGCCCTGGCCCCTGGATGTGTGGCGTTCCTTTCCGCCGTCGGAATTCCCCCGCTTTCAGGCTGAAAGCGGCCAGGACCGACACAGTCGGGTGATGCGGCCGTTGTTTGTCGACGAGGCTGGGGGCGATTACCGGCAGCGTGCCGACTCGCCGTGCTCGGACGCCGGGATGCGTAGCGAAACACGATAGAATCATTCGTACTCAACTGTGACTCTCTCCGCGCGCTGAATGCGAAGAAGAGCCGCAGCGTCAGCATCGACAGGACGGTGGAAACCGATCGGATGGATGGCACACCAAGGTTGATACACCCAGATTGGATTACCGATGATTTTCGTCCGTCAGTACATCGAGAGGGGGCAAGGTCTGGCCGAATTCCGAGGCCCGTTTCGAGTCTTCGCGGCCGCCTCCATTTTTGGCACCGGAGTCACCCGGTGCCTTTTTTTGTCGACCAGCGTTAGAAGATGACGTTTCACGAGGACTTCCGTCGCGACTTTCTGCAGCGTCATCGTACTGTGCAGCGACAGTCGGCCCCCCTGGAGGCAGCCAAAACCACTCGAAATGCTGACGAGGCGGTGACACCGCCTCGTTCAGTCTCGTGACCGCGTGACTCCCTCCACATTTTCCTTGGCCGGTCGCGTATCATGCTTGTTAAGGTGTTGTGCGGCTTATCATCGTGCCGACTCCTGCCAGGGAACAGAAAGGCATGCAGGCCGCGACCGCCGCAAGGGAGAAAGCGATGAAGTCGGTATTAATTCTGGGGGCGGTGCTGAATCTAGTCAGCCTTCAAGCGGGCGCGGCGGAAACGGTCGGCGGGCCATCCGCTCCTGTCCAGTCGAACATCGCGCCCCCCGCGAGTTCGACGGCGGAACGCCGCGCACCGGCGCAGGCCGACAACGGCAGCGGAAGTCCCATGACGCTGCGTGCGGCGATTGGCGACTTGATCAACGACTTCGGGCCGAAATATCCAGCGGGATTGGAGTATCTGCGTCGACTGGACGCGATCGAGCGGCAGATGGCGTCGGGATCGGACTCGGCGCAAGCGGCCTTTGCGGCGTTGCAGCGCGAAGCGCTGGTCGCCAACCCGATGGTTCGCGATACGCCGATCCTGTTCGTAACGCGCGAACAGTACCAGCCGGACCATCACAACACGGAGACGATTTTCCATACCGGCGAACCGAACAACGGAAGCTACCGGCCAGGAGGCCCGCTGAAGGTCTTGGACCCAGTCACAGGTCAGACTTTCGTACTGCTTGATCCCGGTCGGGAAGGTTTGATTCGCGACCCGGAAGTGCATTTCGACGGACGAAAAATCGTCTTTGCGATGCGCAGGGCGCGCGATGAAAACTACTCGATCTACGAATTGAAAGTCGATCCGCAAAACGGCTGGGCAACTGTGCCCGACGGTCTGCGGCGGCTGACGAACGAGCGCGACGCGACGGATATCGATCCCGTCTATCTGCCCGACGGGTCGGTAATTTTCTCGAGTACGCGGGAGCCGAAATACTGCCACTGCAACATGCACATCATGGCGAACCTGCATCGCATGGACGGTGACGGCGCGAACATCCACCAGATCGGTAAAAGCACCTTGTTCGAGGGACACGCCAGCTTAATGCCGGACGGACGCGTTCTGTATTACCGCTGGGAATACGTCGACCGCAATTTCGGCGATGCGCAGGGGCTGTGGACCGTGAATCCGGACGGGACCGGTCATGCGATCTGCTGGGCAAATAATCTGGCCAGTCCGCCCGCCGTATTCGACGGCCGCGCAATCCCCGGCACAGAAGCGATTGTTTGCACCTTCGGTTCCTGCCATGACCGCCCGTGGGGTGCGATGGCGATCGTAGACCGGAGCAGGGGACTGGACAGTGAGGAAGCGGTTGTGCGGATCTGGCCCGTGGAGGCCCGCTCGCTGGTCCAGAATGTGGAAGCCTTCATCTGTGACCACTTCGTGCCGTTGAGGGCTCGCTATGAGGATCCTTTTCCGCTGGTGGATCCGCGAACCGGGAAAGGCGGCAAGTACTTCCTCGTGTCAAGAAACGTCAATTCCCTGCCTCCCGATAAACCCATCCGGTATTCGGCCGATCTGAATGAACTGGTGATGGGGCTCTATCTGGTTGACGTGTTCGGCAATGAAGTGTTGCTGCACCGCGAAACGACGGGCTGTTTCGACCCGATGCCGTTGGCCGCCTCTCCGCGTCCGCCGGTGCTTCCCTCGCGGCGAGATTACGAGAGCCGCATGGGTCGAATGTATGTTGCCGACGTATATCAGGGAACGCATATGCAAGGGGTTCGGCGCGGGGACGTAGCAAGCCTGCGCGTCGTAGAGTCAGTCGAGAAACGGGTTTGGACCGACCCGCTGTGGCGCTGTGCTCAGTTCGCTAAAGGAACATACATTGGCGATACGCTGAACCGCCCGGCCGTTTCCTGGGCCGGGTTCGAGGTAAAGCGCATTCTCGGAACCGTACCGGTCGAGGCGGACGGCTCGGCAAGTTTCGAGGTGCCCGCCGAACGGTTCGTCTATTTCCAGTTGCTCGACCGCGACGGCATGATGATCTCCACCATGCGTTCCGGCACGCAGGTTCAGCCGGGCGAGACGCACGCCTGCATTGGCTGCCATGACCAACGCCTTGCGATCCAGACACCGTCGGGAAGTCCGCTGGCGCTGCAGCGTCAGCCCAGTCAACTGACCGGCTGGCACGGGGATACCCGCTCGTTCAACTACCTGGAGGAGATCCAGCCCATCTGGAACCAGCATTGCGTGTGCTGCCATGATTTCGGCCAGCAGTCGGAGGCCCGACTCGTGTTGGCCGGCGACAAGGAATTGGTGTTCAACGCCTCTTACGTCGAGTTGTTCCAGAATTGGGGACGGGAAGACGCGTGGCTCAACACGGTCGGCCTGGGACTAGCGCCGATCAAACCCGCCAACTCCGCCGGGGCACATCGCAGCCGCTTGGTCGAACTGCTGCGGCGCGGCCACTATGACGTCTGCCTGTCACCCGAGGAGATGAACCGGATCGTCACGTGGATCGACCTTGGCGGCCCGTACTATCCGGACTATGCCTGTGCCCATCCGACGAATGTGGCTGGCCGCGCACCGCTTTCAATCGCCCAGTTGCACCGACTGGAAAAGCTGACCGGACTGCCGTTGAGTGACGATCAGGGTAATCCAGGCTTCGCAGGACATCGGCTCTGGTTGTCGTTCGACCGGCCGGACTTGAGTCCTTGTTTGTCGAAACTCGAGAAGTCCGGCGAGGCCTATCGCGAGGCTCTGGCGATCATCCAGGCCGGACAGGCCGAGTTGCGGCAGACCCCGGAAGCTGACATGCCCCATTTTCGTCCATGCGAAGAGCATCAGATTCGGGAAGCGAAATACCAGGCCCTGCGCGAGCGTGAAGCCGGACGCCGCCAAGCCATGGCCGAAGGCCGCAAAGCCTACGATGCCGGCATTTCGCCACGCGAGTGAATGGGAGACCGAGTGGCCGCGGCACGCCAGGCGCGTATCGGCGGTGTCCAGCCCCATCCGCTCTCCTTTTCGACCGCGTCAGGGGAGGCAAGACAACACATGCCACGGCACCGCTTGATTTTCGGCCTATTCTTGCTGACGACGGTCCTGAGGGCACGGATGGCAGATGCCGCGCCGGATGCGTTTCCTCCCGCGTGCGCATTCCCGGACGGGTCTCGGCCCCCTGCGCTGCGCGCCACTCTCGAAAAACTGACGGCCGGCCAACCGGTGACCGTGGTATGCCTGGGTGACAGTGTGACTGGCGTCTATTACCACACCGGCGGACGACGCGCCTATCCCGAGATGCTTGAACTGGCGCTGCGAGCTGCGTGCGAGCAAGCCCGTGTACGCGTCCTGAATGCCGGCATCAGCGGCCACAAGTCAGCGGACGGCCTGAAGCGTTTGCAATCCGACGTCCTCGACCACCATCCCGACCTGGTGACCGTGATGTTCGGACTGAATGATCTGACGGCTTTGCCGCTTGCGGATTTTCGTGCGAACCTGACGGAAATCGCGCAGCGATGTCGTGCGGCAGATGCCGCTGTTATCTTGTGTACGCCGAACTCCGTCATCGATACGCCCGGCCGGCCGATCCCCAAACTCGTCGAGTACTGCCAGGCGGTGCAGGAAGTGGCCGCCAAACAGCAGATTCCAGTGTGTGACGTGTACGGTGCGTTCGAGACGGTTCGCACCCGCAACCCGTTGGCATGGCGACTGCTATTGAGCGACGAGATACACCCCAACATGGACGGCCATAAGCTCACAGCGGAGACGTTGTGCCGTACGATCACGGGTCGCGACGTATCGCTGCGCGAGGTGGGGCCACCACAACCTCTGCTCCCCAAGATGCAGGCCATGGTCAAGGCTGGCCGGCCCGTGCGTGTGCTGGCCATGGAGCCGCTGGACTTGCTGGTCGCCCCGGCGATCCGGGCCGTGCTGCCAGCGGCCGTGGTCGAAGTGCAACCCTGGCCCACGGCCGGTCAGACGCTGGCTCAGATCGAGGCCGCCGCACAACGGGTGCGACAAGCGCCGCCGGATCTTGTCGTGATCGCCATCCCGGCCAGCGTGACGCCCGCCGACCAGTCTCCTTCAGAGGAATCGATTCGCACACACAGTTGGATCCTGAATTGGTCGCTCAGCTTTGGCCGGCAGGAGTGGGACGTGGTTGTCGTCGCCCCCTCGGTCTTTTCGCCAGATCCGACACCCGCAGAACAGGCGGCGGATGCTTTCTCGCGAAAGATGGGACATGCCCAGGACCTGCCTGTTGTCGCTCGCCAACCGGGTGACAGTTCGCCTCCGGCATGCATCCTCGAGGCTTGGTTTCGCACGCAGTGCGCCTTCCCGTAGTGCGAATCGCCCGAGTCGTGTACATCCTGCATTGCCGAATCCCTGATCTCGCCAAATAAGAAGGGAATCGGAACCCGGAGCGAAGCGGGCGAACTTGGCGGTCCATTTCCTGGTGACTGCGCCGGCCGTGTTCGTCGGGTCGGCGGTGTATGGCGTCTTCACCCTGCCCGCCCTGAAACGAGTCTTCCAGGAGCGTCTCAGACCAAGGCGTGAGAAGGCCGACAAAGGAGGCCGCTGCCAGAGACTTGCACGGTGCGATTTCGGTTCACGTTGAGGCCCGATTATATCGCAGTGGTGTTGAGGGTTCGCACGATCGTGCTAAAGTGCCAGAGTTTCCGGCTCAGCTTAACACAGTCCCGCGTCTTCGACCCTGAAGCAAACGAAGGCTGTTGCGTTTTCGTTGTTCTCGCCATGGAGAGCTGGCCGGTTGGTCCAATGGCTGCAGCCAACGCAGACATCCTGAAACCAAGGGGGCGTGAAACAACATGGACGCCAGCGAGAATCGCCGACGACGGCACACATCGCTCATCGCGCTCGTGCTCGGCAGCATCCTGACATCGATCCCGCCGTTCTGCGAACCGCCGGCGGTCGGTGGCGAGGCAGACACCACGCCGCGTGCGAAATCCGTGAGGATCGTTTACCTGGTTTCCGCCGACAAAACCGTGCGTGAAGACTACCGTAAAGGCATCGAGACGGCCGCAAAGGATCTGCAATCCTGGTACGCAAAGCAACTCGGCGGCCCGACGTTTCGGTTGAACGAACCAGTTGTCGAGGTTGTGAAATCCGACAAGAAAGCGGATTGGTTCTACGGCCACCCTAACGGCGACAACAAGGACGACTGGGGCTTCAACGACGAGGCGGCTCAAGCGGAGTATGCGGTCAATTTCCACCGGGTCTGCTTCGCCCATCCCGCCGTGCGAGCCATTACATGGTGGGACTTGGGCGACCAAGGGTCGTTTATTCCAGGTGGCGGGATGCTGCGAGAGGATCTATCGCCCAAGCCGGTCTACGAGCAATTAAAGCGACTGATCCACGAGGAGTGGAACACCAGGGCGTCGGGCACCACGGATGGCGAGGGGCGATTCAGCTTTCGGGGGTTCCTGGGAACTTACAAGGTAGTCGCCGCCATTCAGGGCAAGACAATCGAAAAGCAGTTCCACCTGGAAAAAGGAAGGGCGAACGAGATGACGGTCTCGCTGCCCTGATCCCACGCCTATGCGAAGTTACTTGAAGACTCTTGTGGTTGGCGGACTCCTGTCGCTTCCCTTCGTGGGGTTTGGGGCAGGCTTCATCGTCATGGGCGTGGATGCCACATTCCACGGATGGGCGTCGTTGGGCAAGCCCAAGCACGATTGGTCCGGGCCATCTCGTCGGACTAATGACATCACCCGCCTGTATGGCCCTGGTGTGATTCTCGCCGGCGCTTCGCTGTGCGTTGGCGGTCTGCTCGTGATCCCGTCAGGGTTGATCCGAGACCATGGAATGGGACGCCAACACTGGCCGAAAGTCGTGCTGCTTTGGCGACTGGTCGGAGTCGGCACGGCAGTCGGCTTCGTTGTGTCGATACTTGCCTCGATCACCAACGTCCTTTGGTGAGGCTGAAACGTGATCCTGCAAATACCGAAATCACCGGCGCAATCGGCCCGGAACCAAGAAAGCAGACAATGACTCCAATCCGATTCGTGCTTGTGCTCACGGCGATCTTGGCGATGTTCGTTCATTTCGTCGAGGTGCTCTACGACAACTACACGGCTGAGAAAGGACTCACGGCCGACTGGGGTTTCAGTTGCCTTATCACGGGCACCGAGAAGTCGATCCTGTTCGACACCGGGGCCAAGGCAGACGTTCTCCTCCAGAACATGGCGAAGATGCACGTCAGCCCCGGCGCTGCCGAAGCCGCCGTCATCTCGCACAACCACGGCGACCATGCGAGCGGGCTCGTCTCGGTGCTTGAGAAGAACGGCAAGATGACAGTCCATCTGCCGCCCTCCTGTCCCGAAACGACAGTCCAGCCAGTGGAGAAGCTCGGGGCAAAGGTCGTCACTGTCACCAAGCCGGTAGAGATCTGCCGGGGAGCGTTCGTGAGCGTCAAGGCCTACACCAACCCGGTTGGCGAAACGCCGATCTCCATGGGCGACCCCTTCGTGCTCCAGCACGGCGGCAGGTATTACCTCTTCGGCACGAACGCCTCCAACGAGGGTTTCAAGTGCTTGGAGTCCGGCGACCTCGTACATTGGACGCCGAAGGGATGGGCCTACCAGGAGACGGAGGACTCCTGGGCCAAATCGCACTACTGGGCTCCCGAGGTCAAGGAATACCGGGGCAAGTTCTATATGACCTACAGTGCCATGCCGAAGAAGGCCGAGACGCCCAGGCTGCTCATCGCACTGGCCGTCGGCGACAAACCCGAGGGGCCGTACAAGGATCTCCATGCCCCATGGTTCGACTTCGGCTACTCGGCCATCGACGGACACATCTTCGTGGATGACGACGGCAAGCCGTACCTCTACTTCAGCCGGAACGGCGTCGAGGACGGCTACAGCTTCGGGATCATCTATGGTGCGGCCCTGGCGGACGACCTATCGAAACCAGTCGGCGAGGCGGTGAAACTGATGGAGGCGGACCAACCGTGGGAGAAAGTTCGCTACGCCGAGAACCGTTGCAACGAAGGGGCCTTCGTGCTGAAACGCAAGGGGCGGTACTACATGACGTATTCGGCCAATCACACCGGATTCCCGCATTACGGCATCGGCTACGCCACGGCCGACAAACCGCTCGGGCCGTGGGTGAAGGCCAGCGAAAACCCGATTGCGGCGACCAATCCGGAGACTGGCGTGTCGGGGCCGGGACATAGCTGCATCACCCGATCTCCCGATGGAAAAGAGTTGTTCATTGTCTACCACACGCACGCCGATCCCAAGAAGACTTCCGGCGAGCGGGTGGTGAACATCGACCGGCTGCAATTCGATGATGACGGGAAACTCAAGATCAAGGGGCCGACCCGCAACTCCCAGCCGATGCCGTCCGGTGCCGCTGACATCCCGCCCGACGAAAGCGGCATTACGACACACTGAGCAGTCTCCTTCGGACCAGCACCCATGACCAACGACCAGTCCGCCAAATGGAAACTCCGGCCTCGGAGGCGACTGCGATCTTCACTCGTTGGTCTCCTTCTTTTCAGTCTGCGTGGCGACTCTTCCGCCACGATTTCCACGCCCATGGCCACCCTGACCGCCTTGGCGGTTGCGGCGACAGCGGCCTCGACCGCCCGCCGCTGCGGCCCCCGCCTCCTGCGCCCGGTGAAAGCTCTTGCTTTGGCACGAAGGGCAACTTCCCGGCCGAGCGGTGCCAAACGGAACCTCCCACACGTGCCCACAATCAGCGCACTCGAATGCTCTTGTCTCAGCCATTTCTACTTGTCCTCCTTCGATTCGTAAGACCGTCCCCTCGACCAACGCTTGGGCGACCTTCTTGCGGGCCGCTTCCACAATCCGACCGAAGGTCTGCCGGGACACTCCCATCCGCTCCGCAGCCTGCTCCTGGTAGAGCCCTTCGTAGTCAGCCAGCCGCAATGATTCGAACTCATCAACGGTGAGGACCGTCTCTTTGAGATCCCGACCGGGAATTCGGGCAGGCTTGAAGACGGAGTTGGCCGGAAGGGCACCGATTCGACGGCATCGTTGGGGGCGGGGCATTGACAGCGTTCCTTGTAGCCTGTGTAGTTATGGGCATATGCTCGAAATGAATCAAGGGAACTGGAGGCAGGGGCCTGACTGCCAGTACCAGTAGATACGTGGGGACCACCGATGAAGGTGGCGTTACGCGGTTGGCAAATGACGTGGGACACATTCTGGGAAGTGCGTTTGACGGACGCGCCCCGATCCTCGCCCGTGCCCAGGCGTTCGCCCGAGAAGGCGACCTTTATGCCCTGTTCCTCATGACCATGCACGACTTCGTTAAGGATCGGCTGTTGGAGGTCGTTCATGACGTCCGCAACTGCATTCCTTCGCAAACGCAGGTCGTCGTGAACATAGGCGACTTTCGTGCGGCTCAGGCAAAGGAACTTCAGGCGGCGGGCGTGCGGGGGGATAGATCCGCCTGGATGGGAACTTCTATTCGGCGCAACGGAGAAAAGAGGAAAGGACAACCAGAATGGCCGAACAGGACGTTGGATTCACAGCCCAAAGGAGGACCCTGATTGCTGCGCAACACCTGCTGGCTCCACCCGACAAGGTGTTTCCACTTCTCTGTCCGACACGGGAGTACGACTGGATCGAGCGGTGGAAGTGCCGCATGATCCACTCCGAGTCAGGCTTTGCGGAACCGGACTGCGTCTTCGTTACCGACTTCCCGAACGAAGGCGAAGACGTGTGGATCGTCAGCGTCTACCGGCCGAACGAGGAAATCCAGTTCGTGCGGTTCAACGGACGGCGGGTGATTCGCTACAGCATCACCCTGACCGACAACGGCGACGGCACAACTTCGGCCCAGTGGAAACAGGTCATCACCGGATTGAAGGAGGAGGGCAACGGACTGCTGGAAGGACTGACAAACGAAGTGTACCGGCAGAGGATCTCCATCCTGGAGCGGCTGCTCAACCACTACCTGACTACCGGCGAAATGCTCAGGGGTGGCGTATGAACGTCAGTCATGCCACGACCGGCGACGCCCAGGACATCCTTGCCCTCCAGCATCTCGCTTACCAGACGGAGGCCGCAAGGTATGACGACGATACCCTTCCACCACTGCTGGAACACCTGGCGGACCTGCTTGCCCGGTTTGGAGATCGGCGTTTCCTCAAGGCAGTCGAGGCCGACCAGATCATCGGTTCGGTGAGGGGCTATCAGGAGGGCGACACCTGCTTCGTCGAGCGGCTGATTGTCCACCCCGATTGCCGACGCCAGGGTATCGGCACGACCCTGCTCACCGAGATCGAGTCCCTCTTTCCCACGGCTCGCCGTTTCGAGCTATTCACGGGCACGAAGAGCGAAAGCAACATCCGACTGTACGAGCGGCTCGGCTATCGGGCATTCCGCCACGAGCCGGTCAACGAGATGGTCACGCTGGTTTTCATGGAGAAGGTCGTGCCTCGCCTTACGATCCGGCTGAATCGGCTGGAACTTATCGCTGCCACCAAGGAACTGCTTGAGGCTGAAGAGGACTTGGAGCGGCTCGGCGAATACCTGCGCGCCGATGTTCCGGCGAACTGGCCCACTCCGCTGTATGACAATGACGCTCGGCAGCATTTCCTGCGTGTCGTGAGCGAGAACCCTGATGCGGTCGGATGGACGGCATGGTACATCCTTCTGCTCGATGACACGGAAAAAAGGACTTTGGTTGGCGCTGTCGGTGCCTGTGGCCTGCCCGATGGTGACGGCAAGATCGTGATCGGCTACTCGCTCCTCGACCAGTTCCACGGCCAAGGGTACGCCACCGAAGCCCTGCGTGGCTTCCTCAATTGGGCCAAGCGGGAGCCTCTTCTGCGAAAGGTAGTGGCAGACACCTTTCCGCACCTCACGCCGTCGATCCGGGTGCTGGAGAAGAACGGCTTCATACGCTCTGGGGTCGGAACAGAGGAAGGCTCGATCCAATTCCAGTTGTGGGTGCGATGAAAGTAAGCGTACACGACTGCCATGCTTGGCGCAGTCGGCGCGGCTCAATTTTCGAGTGTAGGGTTGGTCGAACCAACTTCGGCACGCGGCAACTTGCACTCGGTGTACTGTGAGAGACTTCGGCGGGAGCATGTGGAGCGGGTATACGGGCCCAGCGACTTTCGCCGAGTACGCTCGGGCACCAGTGAACGGCTTCGAGTATCGCGACCGGCATGGATCACCGTGAGCAGGAAGACGTGTTTCGCTGGACTTCGCAGGCAAGTGCGCGTGCTTGTTGGCTCGGTATCGGCACTCGGAACCTGCGTCACGCGTGCCGCCTGTGGCGATTGGTCGTCAGTCCCATCGCTGTTCCGACCAGATCGGCGGCAGCTTCCTGCCGAGCCTGGCGAGTCTGATTCCCTTGGATTCAATCCCGTCGAGGATGGCCTCGACGATTTCCGGTGTGAGCGACGTTAGCCTCAGAATACGACTCACATCGGTGCGGTCGACACCATTGGCTGTCGCGAGTTCTTCGAGACCGTTGAACCAACCGGATTCGAGTCGCTCCTGCCAGTGATACGCTTTGGCACGGCGGAAAGCCGTGCGACGGTCGCTTGGCGGTCAGGTCTGGTCCGACGCTCCTCACCTCCGTGTGTGAGCACAATGTGTCGGCCATTGCGGCGGGGCAAAGTGACGGGAATCTGGACCACGACCGCGTTGTCTTCTCGGCAAACGGTCAGTCCCGGGTCTTTCTGTTGATTGTCTTCGACGGCGCAACTCGACTTGGCATCATCATGACCTTCTTGACTTCGCTTCGAACACGTTTCCGCAAATCTACGCTCGACGCACTCGTCGACGAAGCTGCACGGTGGACCCGCCAGGGCCGCTCGATCTTCGAGGCGGAACTTAAGGCGATGCTCGACAAAGCAGGCACGTCGGAATGCCAACCCGAACCTGCGCCAAGCGGCTGGTCGCCGCCCCCCATCAACTCTCCGTCAACTGCCCGCAGTCGCACGGTGCATTTTCGCCTTCGCGAAAACGGACCGATACACAGTGAATGGTGCAGCCGAACTTCGAGTTGATTCCACACGCGAAACATGTTGTTGCGCCCGCAGCCATCTGCGATTGATCAGATGGCCCTTCCCAAATAGAACACGTATCCGCAGCTGTCGCCGCACTCTTTCCACAGGTCAATTTCCTGCTGCATGCTGTCGGCAAATGCCTGGGCTTCCGCATTCTCCAGGTGCGTCGCTCGGAAAGGAGCAAGCTCCTCTTGAACTGGTCCGTAGAAGTCCTTCCAATCCTCGGACGGCAGCACGAAATGGCCAATCGGCTCGAAGCCCGCCGCACGAAATGTCGTCAGGTTGTCTTCGATGTTGCTCATGGCGGGGTATTCGGCCTCCCAGAAGTCCACGGCTTTCCCATGTGGAGCCTCGCGCAGCCAGGAAGCCTCCGAAACGGCAATGAACCCACCTGCCCGCAGGAGCCGTCGCCAACGCTTCAGACCTTTCTCGAATCCGACGTTGTAAATCGCCCCTTCCGCCCAAACCAGATCGAAGGAACCGTCTGGAAAAGGTGGATCAGCCATGTCGGCTTCGACGGTTCTGATCCTCTCCGTCAGCCCTTCCGTGGCAGCCTGGGCTTCAAGTTGATTGAGGAAGGGTCGGCAAATCTCGACCGCCGTGACGTGGCCCCTGGTGGCCCTCGCCAGGACGAGCGATGCCACCCCGGCACCGCATCCGAAATCGACGATGCGGGGCGTGGGCGGCAGGCCGTCGAGCATTGACAGGGCCTTGAGCGTGGATCCCTCGCTGCCCGGCCCCTTTCGCAGCACACGCTCGTAGAACGAGAAAGTTAACGCCAATTCTGGACTCGGTTCGTCTGACATGGTTAACCTCTCTGGGGCACAGTCACCCTGAACTCCCGGTAAGAACTCGATGCCCAACCATTCTCGCAGCAGAACAACCGGGGCTGCCCGGGTCGGATGCGATGGCCAGTGAATCGATTGACCCGTCGGTCATCCGTGTCGATACGACGGTCATGGAGACGGACATTCACTGGCCGACAGATTCTTCGCTGCTGTGGGATACGTGGCGTATTGCGTCCCGCCTTCTGCAGCGTGCTCGCGATCTCAACGACGCCTGCCGTCCGCATCGATTTCACGATCGAAATGCAAAACGTCTGCATCGGTTCATCACCCGCTACATGGCAAGCCCCCTCGGGGTCTCGCAAGCGAACGGTCAAGAGCACGATGCGAACATTGATCCAATGCGAAGACAAGATTGCGGGAATCGTCGACGCTTTCGTGATATCCTGCAAAAAACACTCGTCGCCACAACTCCAGGGCATCGTGCTTCGCCGGAGGGCCTCCGTATCGTCGGCCCCGTCGCCGGGAACGACGCCGAACGCCTCTTTGAGGTTGATGACGACCGGTTTCGCGAACGCGGGGCACGAGGCGTCCGCGAGAAGAAGGAGCATACAGAGCTGAACACGGATGCTGTTCATGACTACCTCGTCCCCTCGTCCACGCAGACGCCGTGCAGGGCCGGCCTCAGCGTCTTCCCGGCCTTCAGGCGTTTGTGGCATATGGCCGTTTGCTGCTTCGGGGGGTGTCCAACTAGTTGCGATACTTCAGCCACGCATATAGCGTCTTCCGGGAAACTCCCAGTTGTCTGGCAGCCTGAGCTCGATTTCCGTTGCACGATTGCACGGCCTGCTCTGCTGCCATGTTCTGGCACCTCTTCGTATCGCCGCGTCCCCGTTGATGCAGGACGTCGGAGAGAGTGTCCGCGATCGGTCGTGGATCGATTGCCGCAGGGAGCGGCCCCGGGTCAGGACGCCCAACCAGGTTGTTCAGAGCACCAGGGAGAAAGTGTCGGCCCTCAAGCAACGACGCATTTTCGCGAATCGCTGCTTCACGCAGAACGGCCTCCAATTCACGGACGTTTCCTGGCCACCGGTGCTGGCTTAACTTGCCCATGAAGCGAGCGCTGATCTCGAACGTGCGTACGCCTTCGTCGACCTGCAAACGCCCCAAGATATCTCTTACGAGCAAAGGCAAGTCCTCTCGACGGTCGCGAAGCGGAGGGACGCGCAGGGTGATTTGACTGAGGCGGTAAAAGAGATCTTCGCGAAATCGCCCAGCGGCCACTTCATCCCGGAGCGAACGATTGGATGCGGCGAGAATCCGAACGTCAACCGGAATCGGCGCATCGGCTCCGACCGGAGTAATCTCCTGTTGTTGGATAGCACGCAGAAGTGCGACCTGTCCCCGGGGGCTCAGATCGACGATCTCGTCCAGGAAGAGTGTTCCCTTGCTGGCGAGTTCGAATTTTCCGCGGCGTCGACGATCGGCGCTGGTGAAGGCCCCTTTCTCATGGCCAAAGAGCTCGCTCTCGAGGAGCGAATCGGGAATGGCTCCGCAATTGAGGGTAATCATGGGATGGCCGCTGCGCCGGCTCAGATGGTGAATCTGCGCGGCGACGAGCTCCTTGCCGGTCCCGGTCTCTCCCTCGATACAGACGCTGATGTTTTGCGGGGCGACGCGGCGGATCAGGTCGTAGACCTCGCACATCGCAGGGGTTCGTCCGATGAGCGGACCAAATCCCTGCGACTGTCGTTCGTGGTCGACCGTCGTAAGAGATCCCCGAAATCGACGGATCGTTGAAGTGATCGCAGCCTCGACCGGGAGACGTTCGAAGACCGATCCCCCGGCGAACCCCCTGACGTCCGTCTGGCGGATGAGGATCTGCAGATCTTCGGATGTCGTGACCGGACCACCGAACGCGAGACACAACGGGGGTCTCGAACTCGAGTTGGCCAGCGCCAGCATTTCGTTGAGCCGAGCCACGGACTGCTGAATCCGGTCGCGACGTTCACGGACATCATCGAATTCGCGGGTTAGTCCCAGGTTGAGTATCAGCCCGTCGACGCCGGCCTCGAGAAACTGGCGCACTTCCTGCGGGCTCAGGGCGAATCCAAATGTGGCCAATCCCACTGCCCTCGCCCAGCCGAGCATGGCGACTTCCGCGGCAGTCCCTGCCCCTGCCGATTCGAGGCACTCGCGAAACCCTCCGTCCACGAAGCCAACGGCCGGCCAGTTGACTACTCCTTCGACGCCCCAGCCTCTCCACCGCTCTAAACACGCGCGCACGTCTTTTTCCGCGTCGACCGCGTATAGCCCGGCGACAACCGGTGTGTCGCGACGCTGTGGCAACAGATGCTCCCTCAGGAGTTGCTCGGTCTGCCGATTCGCATTCCCGAAAGGCAGGAACGCCGCAAGCGAGCCGACTCCATAAGTGCGGTAAACCCCGGCGTTGAGCGCCAGCAACAGGTCGGCGCCGGCTTCGATCGCGCAACGGGCCACAAGTCCCGATCCCGCAACAACCGCCACGATTGGGCGGCGATCCGATTTCGAATCGATGAGGTAACGCAGCGTAGGCATTCTTGAAACCTGGACCGAGTGGCTCTCTAAAGTACTGATGATGCGCTACCCACGTAAGCGCCTCTCAGGTTACAGGGTAACCACATGAAGTCAATCGGCTCATTTATTGTCCGCATTTTCAAGCGGTTTCGCGAAGTGCCACAACCGGCCCGGCATTTGCTACCGCAGGTCGGTACACCCAGTCACCTTTCGGGAGGTATCCATGCGACAGCAACGCGAAACCATCCTGGCGCGTCTGAACGAGAAGATCTCCCGCAGGCAGCCGATCATCGGCGGCGGAGCTGGAACAGGCATCAGCGCGAAGTGTGAGGAGGCGGGGGGGATTGACCTGATCGTGATCTACAACTCCGGCAGGTACCGCATGGCTGGCCGCGGCTCGCTTTCTGGATTACTGCCTTTCGGAAACGCCAACGACGTTGTGAAGGAGATGGCGCGGGAAGTACTGACGACGGTGAAGCAGACGCCGGTCATCGCCGGTGTGTGCGGTGTCGATCCCTTCATGTTGCGTGATTTCTTCCTGCGTGAACTGATGGAACTGGGATTCTCGGGGATTCAGAACTTCCCGACCGTCGGCCTGATCGACGGCACATTCCGCGCGAATCTCGAAGAGACTGGCATGGGTTTCGGCCTGGAAGTTGATTGCATCGCCGCCGCTCATCGACTGGGGATGCTGACCACCCCCTACGTGTTTGATGAAGCGCAGGCCACGGCCATGGCCCAGGCCGGTGCCGACATTCTGGTTGCTCACATGGGACTGACGACCGGCGGGTCGATCGGTGCAGTAACCGCCACCTCAATGGAACAATGCGCGCGACGGGTGACGGCGATTGCCGATGCCGGACGACGCGTGCGTGAAGATATCATCATCCTGTGCCACGGCGGTCCTATCGCCATGCCGGCCGATGCGCAGTTCATGTTGGACCATTGCGATATTCACGGGTTCTACGGCGCGAGTTCCCTGGAACGGTTGCCAACGGAAACGGCGATTCAGAAGCAGGTCGCTCAGTATGTGGGACTGAAGGTACCAGATCGTCGCATGCAATCGTAGGAACCCGACACCCCACACCATCCGACGAAAACTGGTCTTGGCGGCAAAACGAAGAAACGCAACAGCGGACGCTGGACGGGAGTTGCCCTTGGCGGGGAGCTTCCGAGAGATTCGCACTTTCTGACGAGGCATAATCATGCGGTGCTTTCGAGGTCAAGACGGGGGCAAGTCCATTCAACAGACGGGACAACCAACTGCCCGGCTGGCAGCACTGATTCTCGGGTTGTGTTGTGCGGCGACGCATGCGACGGAGCCTGCACACACCGCCGCGGATGCCGGAAGCAACGACCGGGTAAGAGTGTTGTTGATCGGGCACCAACCGGACCATCCGCCGGGTACACACCTGTATCTGGAAGAGTGCGAGTTGCTGGCGAAATGCCTGCGCCAAACACCCAACGTGGAAGCGATCGTATCAGACGGATGGCCGAAAGATGCCGCCCAACTGCAGGATGTGGATGCCATTGTGCTGTACTCAAGTCCCGGCGCGGACTTGCTGTTGCAGGGAGAGCATGCTGCGACCGTTCAGAGAATGCTCAAGGAGGGAATCGGACTGGTGGCTTTGCATTGGGCAACGGGCGTTCAAGGCCAGGAGGAATCCGAACTGGGCAAACGCTATCTCCGGGAACTTGGAGGCCTGTTCTGTTTCGCCTTTTCTGGATTGGATACTTCTGAGTCGAAAGTTGAGCAACTGCAACCGGATCATCCGGTGTGCCGCGGCTGGAAGGACTTCGTGTTGACCGACGAGTTTTACCTCAATATGAAATTATTGCCCGAGGCGAAACCGCTGTTGAAGGTCTCAGTGAAAGGCAAGGATCACGTCGTCAGCTGGTCCTACGAACGACCTGACAGTCACGGGGGCCGTTCCTACGGCAACGTGCTGGGGCATTTTCACGAGTTGTTTCAGCAGGAACCGTTCCGTCGCATGTTGGTCAACGGGATTCTCTGGGCGGCACGTTGCGAGGTACCGGAACAAGGAGCCCCATGTGCGTTGACCGCGGGTGATGTGAAAGCGAAATGATCCGTTGGTGATTCTCAGCAACGGGCTCTTGTGTCCTGCTTCGAACGATTCCAGAAGAAGGTGCACGATGTCACGGCAGCGATATAACCGGCGACGATTCCTGGCCACGAGCGGTCTGGCGGCGGTCGGCCTCGGATTGCCGGCCCTGATTCCCGGCACGGCCATTGGGTTGGGGCGCACGGCGCCCAACGATCGAATACGTGTCGGCTTTATCGGAGTGGGCTGGAAAGGTCTGCAGGGTTGCTTCGGATCTTTGGTGCACTCGTTCCTGGCCAATCCCAGTTGCCAGGCCGTGGCCGTTTGCGACGTCAACCAGCAGTTCCTGGACGTGGCGAAGAGAACTGTGGACAAGGCGCAAGGAAACCGGGACTGCTCCACGTATCGGGACTTTCGGGAGTTACTTGAGTCCGACGACGTCGATGCCGTGGCGATCGCCACGCCCGATCACTGGCACGCCGTGCAGGCCATATGGGCTTGCCGCAAGGGAAAGGACGTGTATTGCGAGAAGCCGCTCTCGCTGACCGTTCGCGAAGCACGGGCCATGGTCGAGGCGGCTCGTCGCTTCGGCCGAGTGTTTCAGACGGGCAGCCAAAGTCGTTCGTATGCTCCGATTCGCCGGGCGTGCGAGTTGATTCGCCAGGGTGCCATCGGAGAGTTGAAGGCGGTACACGTGAACTGCGGGGGTCCCAGCATGCCCTGCAATCTGCCGGGTGAAGCGACTCCAGAGCACATTGACTGGGATTTGTGGCTGGGACCGGCAGCTTGGCGTCCTTTCCATCCTTCGCTGGCGGACAAGAACTTCCGGCCTTATCGGGAATATTCCGGAGGCGGCATGACCGACTGGGGTTGTCATCATTTCGATCTGGGGCAGTGGGCGATGGGAATGGACAACAGCGGTCCGGTTGAGATACTGCCGCCTGATGGCAAAGAGGTTCCGTGGCTGACCTTCCGCTACGCTGACGGCAAGATCATGACGCACAATTCGCCCCAGTCGGAAGGCGGCGTGGTGTTCGTCGGCAGCGAAGGCAAAGTCGCCGGTCACGGGATGTCGACACGCTGGAGGACCGAGCCGGGCGGGATCTGGCAATTGCCGCCGGGGCCGGCCAACCCCATCGAGGGTGCCAAAGCTCACAGCGACAATTTCTTGGAGTGCGTGCATTCGCGCCGCAAACCGAACGCGGATGTCGAAATCGGCTGCCGCACGGTTACGGTCTGCCATCTCGGCAACATCGCATATTGGTTGAACCGGCCGATCAAGTGGGATCCGGTGGCTGAAGAGATCGTCGGCGACGACGATGCGGCCCGTTGGCTGGACCGTTCGAGACGTGAACCGTTCAATAACCTGTGAGTAACGAGGGGTATGCCGTGTTCCGCGTTGGTCGAGCTAGTTGTGACGGTGTGATCGGTGCGTGCCTCATGCTATTCGCGTGTCCGTTGGCATCTGCCCGAGCGGCGCAAGCCGACCCGGCAGCGCTCGACGCGGCTTTTGCCACGCTGAGCACCTACGAATGGGGACCTCAGCGTGACGCTCTGCTGCCGATCGATCAGGCGGCGGCACGCTGCCATGCGGATCCCGCAACGCGTGAAGTGCTCCAAACGCGGCTCATCCAGGTGCTGGAATCAAACACCAGTCTGGCAGCAAGAGGCTACGTTTGCGAAGTCCTGGCGGCCATCGGCACCGCGCGTGCCGTGCCGGCGCTGGCGAACCTCTTGAGGGACGCCAAAGCGTCACATCTCGGTCGCCGGGCGCTCGAAGCGATCGCCGATCCCGCGGCGGCACAAGCACTGCGAGAGGCGTTGCCGCAACTCCCCGACAACTTGAAGGTGGGAGTGATCCAGACACTCGGAAATATCCGAGATGGCAGCGCCGTTGATTTGCTGGCACCCCTGCTGGAAAGCGAAGATGCGAACGTGGCGCGAGCGGCGGCGAACGGCCTGGGGAAGATCGGTGGAGAGCAAGCCAGCAAAGCGGTGCTGGAATACTATCGGAAAGCAACCGTTGAATCGCGTCAGTTGGCGGCCGACGCCTGCCTGGACATTGCTCGACGGCAACTGGCAGCGAATCAATCGGACGCGGCTGCTGCAACGTATCAACTGCTGGAGGACAGCCCGCAGCCTCATGTGCAGTGGGCGGCTTTCCTGGGACTGATCGCCACTCAGCCCGCACAAGCTCAGCAGCGATTGCTGAAGGCGCTGAGCAATCCGGCGGAGTCAGGTGACCGGAGACTCCGGATGGTAGGACAACTGCTGCGCGAAACCGTCAACGACGAAAATGCAGCGTCATTTGCGGAGTCAATCGGCAGGCTTCCTGTTGCCGGCCAGGTAGTGCTGTTGGATGCGCTCAGCTCGCTCGCCTCTCCCGCAATACGAACTGCCGCGTTGCCGTATCTCAAGAGCGACGATCTGACGCTGCGATTGACTGCGGAGAAGGCGCTTGCTTTGTGCGGACGTTTTGAGGATGTGCCTACACTGGCCAACATTGCAGCCACGACCCGGAACGATGAGGAGCGTCAGACTACGATGCGGACACTCCAGGAACTGCCGGGGCCGGAGGTTGATCAGAAGTTGCTGACACTCGTGCCTGATGTGACTCCCTCGCTGCAACTGGTGTTGATTCGTACGATTGCCAACCGGCGGATACGCGATGCTGGACCGACGCTCATGGAACTGGCGCGCAGCAACGATCAGCGTGTGCGGCTGGATGCGTATCGAGCGCTGCAAACCGTCGCGGATCCGTCATTAGTGGAGCCTCTGGTCGAGCTGTTGGCGAGAACGTCGGGCGCCGAAGAACGTGAAGCAGCGGACCGTGCCGTGTGGCGAAGCTGCCTCAGGATCGACGACCCGGCCCAACGTGCGGATCGGATATTGGCCCGGCTGAACGACGCGAGTGATTCCGAGCAAGTGGCCCTCTTGCCGGTCCTGGGACGCGTTGGCGGGGCCAAGGCACTGGCCGCGGTGCAGCAGGCAATCAAGAGCCCTTCACCGGCAGTCCGCGAGGCGGGCATCCGAGCCCTGACAAACTGGCCGGATGCCACGGTGGCCGATCAGCTGTGGGAAATCGCGACGCAGGACCGGGATGCCGCTCACGTCATTTGGGCCCTTCGTGCCTTCGCGCGGGTACTCCCTCAGCTGGCTCGCGAACAGCCAGACCAGGTCGCCTCGCGGTTGCAGACTGCCATGAGCGTGGCCGAGCGTGAAGAGGACAAGCGATTGATCCTGTCCCGCCTGCCTGCGGTACGGTCGGAGGTGGCTTTGACGCTGGCGCTGTCCTGCTTGAAGCAGGCAGAATTGCGATCGGATGCGATTGAGGTGGCGGCGGAATTGGGAGAAGCCATGAAGGACACGCATCCGAAGGCGGCGCGGGCCGCGCTGGAGACGATCCGACCTCTAACTGATAATTCCGATCTGGTCATGCACGTTGACAAGATCTTGTGGAACATGCAGTTGAAGGGCAATTAGACGAGACCGTGAAGTCAAATCCGTCGGGCAGCAGGTAATGGCTGGCGGGAGGGTTGGGGCCGCGAGTGAAATCCGCCGGAAGATCGGCGGCGACTCGAGACGAATGAAGGCCGAATACCGAGCCCCGTTTCACGTCTGCGTGGCCGCCTCCACTTTCAGCCCCTCTGCGGTTCGTCGCAAGGCGGCCTTTCTGTTGAACAAATTCCACAACCATAGCCGGGACATTTCTCATGATGAACGGCCCGTGGCCAATTAGCCCTCGGCGCGAATTGGGTTCCGGGCGGTTGGAAGGTAGCCAGGTCTTAGCCCGATGCTCGAATAGACCGAGGACACAAACGCCGCTCTGACGACGGTGAGCGTGTGCGTCGGCTCATCGCTGGAAGAAGGACTCGAGTCGCGGCAGATGCCGATCTTCGGGAGGTCGAGCAGCGATTCCTGAGAATCGAATCTCAATGGCGGAATAACGAGACGCTTTGCCGCAAGATCGGCCGTCCCCTCGAATGGACATATAAGCGTCTCGCTGCAATCGCTGCACGGCAGATGGGCGTGTTACCGCATCACCACGTCGTACACGTCGTCCGGGTAGAGTCCGTTCACTCCTTTGCATTCGATCTGAAGCGGCTTGCCCAACACTTTGCCGTCCAGCAGTACCCGCACCTCGACAGCCACCGGATACACTTCCCACGGCGCATCCTTGAGCGGCAGGAGATAGAACCCCATGTTGCTGGACCGCACGGAAGCAACCAGCTTCCCTTCGGCAGTGCGAAGTTGGACCTCGATGTCCTCGATGGAGCGGGATCTACCCGCGGAGTCGATGATCTTCGGTGGCCAACCGTTGTTCTCCCTGAACCAGATCTGCCCACCGTCCGGTCGTACCAACCGAATGCCGACATGGTGGTTCTCGGGTCGAGGGTAGATCCTCACGTCGTCGAACCACGCTTGGCTGGTACTTTCTTCGGCATCTGCTGATCCTTGGCTGCCATGCAGTTTCACTTCAGTGTGGATCGTCCGCAACGGCAGGCCGACGGGGTCGCAGATCCGCTGCCAGCCTTCGGCCGCCTTCACGCTCAACTCCGTCAAGTTCGTGTCGCCGTTCAGGGTAAGGCGGCACAGGAAACCCCGACCCGCTGGGTGCGGCAAATCGAGGAACTGGTCCTGATGACCGTTCTCCCCAACCGGCAGAGCGGCCATCGGGGAAAAGCGGGCCTTTTCGCCGAGATCCACCATGTCGATCTCGACCCAATGGTCTGGGCTCCGTACCCCATCGCCCCCGCAGAGGTGAAGGGCTAGCCGGTGTGGCGATGATCCCTTCGAGCGGATATCCAATTCGCCGACCAAGACCACGTCCCTGTACTTGGCGGTCGTGAGTCCCCACAGTCCGTTGTGCCCGATCGGGCCACGTGCGGTCAGGTTCAATCGACCGTTGTCTTGTCGAACCGTAGTACGGTCGGGATGCTCCTGCCATACCCGCCACTTGGCTCGGTCCAAGTCCTGGGCATCGAAGTCTTCAGCCAGGATCGCACCACGCTCAACCAAGCGGATGGACGCAGCGGCGGTAACCGGAGGAGCCTTGGCGGGCTCAGGCTCGCCGCCGGTCGGGAGCAAGGATCGAAATGCGGTGAGAATGGCGAAGAGGATGTTCATAATCTTTCCGCTGGGGTTCGAGCATTCCGCCATCGTGCTTGCTGGCGCAACGTGGCACCACTATTCTGGAGACGGCAAAATCGGTGGTCAATGCGCACGCCTGGCCCCAGAGTAACCGGATGCAGCATCTCGCCTTCCTGCTCATCACGCTGACTTCATCGTCAACCTTAGCCGCTGAGGTATTGGTGGAGGCCGAGGGCTTCAGTGACCACGGCGGCTGGGTGCTCGATCCACAGTTCCTCGACGTGATGGGATCGCCGTATCTCCTGGCTCACGGCCTTGGGAAACTCGTGAACAACGCCGTCACCGAAGTCGAGTTCCCCGAAATCGGAAAGTACCGTCTCTGGGTGCGGACCAAGGACTGGGTGCCGTCTCACCATCCGGGCCGTTTCAGGGTGATCGTCAATAATCTGGAACTTCCGGCCACGTTCGGGAACCAAGGGCAAGCCTGGATCTGGCAGGACGGAGGCACGGTCGAGGTCGGCAAGAAGCGGGTGAAGGTCGAACTCAAAGACCTCACCGGATTCGACGGCCGATGTGATGCCCTGTTCTTCACCGCGGATATGGAGTTCGTTCCCCCGAAAGACCCTGATGAGAAGATGGCTGCGTGGCGCCGAAGACTGCTCGGGCTGCCCGAGATACCGCCTTCGGCTGGACGTTTCGACGTGGTGGTTGTGGGCGGCGGGATCGCTGGCTGTTCGGCGGCGCTCACGGCGGCACGATTGGGCCTTCAAGTGGCGTTCGTTCAGAACCGTTCCGTCCTCGGCGGCAACGCCAGCCCGGAGGTCGGCATCACCGTGCGAGGACAGAACCGCTCGATCGTGAGCGAAGTCGCCAGTCCCGACCGCGAAAATGTCACCCGGGCGGATAAGAACATCCACCTCTATCTCGGCTGGCACGCCTTTCGGGCACAGATGAAGGGGGGCCGCATCGAAAGCGTCGATGCGAAGAACACGGCTACCAACAAGGAACAGCGGTTTGCGGCCCCGGTCTTCATCGACTGCACGGGCACCGGGTCAGTGGGTTTCCTGGCTGGTGCCGAATACCGGATGGGGCGGGAGGCAAAGTCCGAGTTCAACGAGAACCTCGCCCCGGAAAGTGCAGACAAACTGCACCACGGCAACACCGTAGTCTTCTCGACTCGCCGAGCCGAGCGTCCCACGTCGTTCCCTGATGTGCCTTGGGCCACGGCGGTGTCCATGGACTACGCCGACCTCGGGGGACAAGTTACCCATGATCACGACAACGAAGGCGGGCTGACGCACTTCTGGGAATACGGCCAGCGGCTCGACCCGTTCCAGGACGCCGAGGAGATCCGAGACCATCTCTTCCAAGCCATCTACGGAACGTTCGCTACGGCGAAGCGGATGCACCCCGAGAAGTTCGCCAACCTGGAACTGGAACGGGTCGGTCATGTTCCGGCGGGCGGCGAGTCTCGACGCCTGCTGGGCGACTACGTCCTGACGGAGAATGATATCCGCTCGGGCAAGGTCTTCCCTGACGCCGCAGCTTTGTGCAGCGGACACTTCTGCCTGCACTACCCTGGCGACAAGTATGACTTCCGCCTCGGCGACTGGAAGTTCGTGCCGGTTCCGCTTTTCACCGTGCCCCTTCGGTGCCTCTACTCGAAGAACGTCGAGAACCTGCTGATGGCCGGGAAGCACATCAGTGTCACACACGTCGCCGGTTCAGCCACGAAGATGATGCTCAACGGAGGCCAGACCGGCGTGGCCACCGGAGCGACCGCGTTCCTCTGCAGGAAGCACCAGTCCACGCCTCGTGACGTGGACCAGCGTCACATAAAGGAGCTTCACGAAATTCTGCTGGAGCAAGGTCCGTACAAGGATTCGCTCAAGCCCGGGTCGGCGACAAGGTGAGCGAGACGGACTGGGCCAAGTGGCGCAGCGATCGAGTGCGGTATTCCTGCGTCAGATCGACGCCGGCTTCGATCAAGAATCCGCTCAGTGCAGCGGCGTCCTGGAGACAGCCCACAAACTCGTCTGGATCAAGCGTGCCGATGAAGCTGCCGTGCTTCTTTGACAGTCTGCTGAAGCCGGTAAGTGCCTTCTTCAGAGCCGAGCAGCTCGACGTACCAGTAGACCGCCTACGTTTCACGCCGAGCGTGGCCGGCGATTAGCTGCAACTCGGCGTCGGTCATCCCCTGCTTTTTATTCCGATGTGTTTGGACCGGTTTTCTGGCGGATGAGCACCGATCGCTGAGCCGCGTCGAAACGGAACTCGCCGACTTTCGCGACCCAGGCCGCGTCGCTCACGGGAGATGACCGGACGATCTGGAACGGCCTCACGGCCGCCTTGTCCGACGTCCGTCCGTCGGCGACTTTTTGCGCGGCCAGATGCTCCGCTTCGCTGGCCGACAAGGCACGGCCATACAGTCTCACATCGCGGATCTTTCCGGAGAAGTAGTCCACCTCGCCAACGCCGATCCGCAACGGACTTCTCGACGTGAGATCGTATGCGGCCGGATCAAAGTTGGACGATTCGGCAACGAGTTGTCCGTCGACGAATAGCTCCAGTCTGTCTCCGCGGCGGACGGCCACCAGATGATGCCAGCCGGGGCCGAGGTCGCGATCGTACGACGCGCAGCGTCCCGCTTCCATGCTCCACACCGTGCCGCGGAAATCGCACGGCGCGTCGAGCCGCGAACTAGTGCAACTCCCCAGGCTGGCGAACTGCTTGCCCTGGAAGGTCGTCAGACTGGTCACGCGAGCCCATTCGTTCGAGTCCTTGAACTCGTAACCGGCCGGTTCGAGAAACCGGCGTACCGACATCCACGCCGCGCTGCCCGGCTCTGGCGGCGCGGCGGGGCGCCGCACACGCCGCTGGGGCTCGGTTTTCGTTGCTGCGGCCTGGACCGGTGTGCCAGTCGCCGCAGTCGGGTCGAAGCGAAACACCTCGGCCCGCGGGATGGTGCCGCCGTAGAGTTGGCCGTTGTAAACGGACAGCGCGTTGATCTCCAACGCATCGCCCAAACGCCCCAGATCGGTCCAGTTCCCGTCGGCCTCCAACCGGCACACATGCCCCTCCGGCCAGGTCGTTGCGTGCAAACGCCCGCGATAGACTTCGAGGGCATGAACCTGATTGCAGTGATCTTCGCGGCCTTGCGGGTTGCCGATCAGCGACCACTCCTGTCCATCGAAGGCCCAAACGCCCGCGGGGTTTAAGACACCCGCGTATAACTTGCCATCATGGATACCCAACGGATGCGCGTAATTGGGAAACCTGCCGCACTCTTTCCACTGCCGCTCGCCGGCATACACGTAACACCGACCGTCCTCCGCGGACACATAGAGTCGGCCGCGATACGAAGCGAGGCCGAACAGGCGCCGACATTGGCCCGGCTGTCCGCAGTCTTCCCACGATTTGCCGCCGGCATAACGATACACGCAGCAGAAGTCGTCCAGGGGCTCTTTGATACCCACGCGTGTCCAGTCATAGGTCCACGTTCCGACATACAGACTCCCGTTGTGAACGACCATCGGCCCCACACCATGCGTTCGCCGGTCGCCGGTGCGTCCGCAGTCCTCCCATTGCTGTCCGCCGGCATAGCGGAAAACGTGGCACCAATCCTCGGACTTCTCCGCGTCCGTAATGGCCGCGTACAGATGTCCGTCGAACACGGTCAACGAATTGCTCACGTAGTTGCTCGTCGCACTCGGACGGCCGCAGTCCTCCCACGCCGGCTCTTGCGCGTTGTCAATACTGAAGTAAACGTGCCGATCGTCGCCGTGCGAACTGTATCCGCCGGCAGTCGACTTCAACGTGAGATTCACGCCGCGTCGCGTGGCCGCATCGTATTGCGACACAACATCACCGAACACATCATCGATCTCTTTCTCAGTGTGGACCCACGCGGCGAACGAGAAGTCCCGCGAGCCCAGCTGCAGCGTGCGATGGGCCGGGATCTCGATAAAGGCGCTCCGCCCATCAAAAGTACCGTCTTCCAACTTCACACCGTGATTGATTCCGTGCAGCCCGTTGCCCGAGTGATCGCGGCAGTCACCGCGCAAAGGCCAGTGGCCAATCAGGCCCGAAACGGATGTTTCGGACACTGTCGCGGGAGACGACTTGCTATCCGGCTCTGGGCCCGGTGCTGGAGGCGGCGGCGGTCCCGCGTCCAACTCCTTCAGCAACTCGCGCAGCCGCGTGAGCGCGTACGGCGAGCCGTATGGCACTTTTAAACGCCCGGCAGAGGACTCCTCGATGAGATAGATGCCCAATACGGCGCCGCCGCGCAGCTGTTGGATCAACCCAAGTTTGCCCGCGACGTATCTGCGGATCTCTGCCAACTGCGCATCGACTTCTTCGTTCGCGGCTCCACCGGGTCGCAGAATCACACGAAACGCAGCCTCCAACTGCGGGTCATCAGGCCTTTGCGCCGCTGCCGGCCGAGGCCGCGGCTCTACCGATGTCTTGGCTGCTTCAACCGCGGGAATCGCGGCTACGAACTGAACGGCCGAATCGGGCCGGTCGACCGTCAGGGTTTGGGCTGCGAGCGGGCCATCGTAGGGATGCACCTCGATACGCGTGGCAGCGCAGCCAAGCTGTTCGACTTTGTGCCGCGACAGGGGCGCGGGGCGAGTGCGGCCCTGGACCCACAGGTCGATGCCAACCGCCCGCAAGGGACTCGTGCCGTCTTCGCAGTTGCCCGGCGCGATCATGGCCCGCGAGTTATCTAAATCGGCCAGGTCCACGATCTGGGTGTAGAAGTTGCCGGGCTGCGACCAAATCGTGCCCGTGTCGAGACACGTGAGAGGCGGAGAGACGATATCGAGTGACGGATCGATCTTCGGCATCTGCAGGGGCGCCATGCCGTGATAGGGGATCGTGATCGTCCGCCCGCCGCCCGCCGGAGCGGCCGGTTGGAGACGATCTGTCCAGTCGTCCGCGACTCCGGCCCCTCGTCCGCGGCCTGTCGTGCCTTGCGCGGACGCCTGCAGCCACTTCTTC
Organism: uncultured Planctomycetaceae bacterium; assembly: GCA_903863885.1. Classification (GTDB taxonomy): domain Bacteria; phylum Planctomycetota; class Planctomycetia; order Pirellulales; family Pirellulaceae; genus CAIPEB01. Next base: position 28,623 of record CAIPEB010000777.1, read on the forward strand.
AGGTAGGTCCTTTCACGTTCGCCGGCTGGTGTCGCGCTGTTTTCGCCGAAACCGGCGGCCAGATGCCGCGCCAGGTTAGTGACTCCGCCCATACCAGCGCCGTAGACATCGTTCAGCCCCGCTCCGCGATAGGGCGTCAGGACGTTTCGCAGTGCGGCCAGCGCCGGATAGTCCGCCTGCGTCTCAGTTCGCAGGTCCCAGCCGCGTACCGCGCCGATCAAACGCTTCACGGCGACGTCCTCGACTTGATCTTCGTCGGCCACCTTGATCGCGATCGGCAGGAGCGAGGTGAGCAGCGGATTAACCGAGTCGCGATGCACGAGTGCCTCGAAGTCCTCGACACCGTACTTGTGTGTGCCGGTGAGCAACTGCTGAAGCCGCCACGATCGTCCGGTGTGTCCATTGCCGCCGGTACCCAGTCCGAGGTCGTACGGGTACCAGGTGCCGACCGGCATGTTGTTGGCATGGCTGATGAAGCCTTGTTCGGGATTGAGCATGTGGGGCAGTTCATCGAGCGGGATGCGGCCGCTGATCTCCTCCCGACCTGTCCAGCCCTCTTGCGCCATTCGCGGCGAGCGAACGGTGTGCGGGCGATGCACGAGCGTGTGATAACCCAAGTTGTTTTGGTCATCGGCGTAGACGATGTGCAGGCCCGGGTCATAGTAGTATTCCATCGCCGCGCGAAATTCGGTCCAGTTGCTGGCCGTCATGAACGCGAGCATTGCCCGCACCGTCGTCCCGCACTGCACGGTCTGAGGGTCGTGCAACACGTGGGCTTCGCCGGAACGGTTGGTTTTGAGCAGCGAGTTGAACACGACACCGTGCCGGGTTCCGAGCACTTCCTGCACGATCTCCGGACCGTCTTTCACGCGAATGCGTTCCAGCCGACGCGTGAACGGTTCGGCCTTTCCCTCGAACAGGTAGCCTTGGCCGTCGTCAGTGAGCTTCTCGACAAAAACCACTTGTGATCCGGCACCCAGCGCCGACGCACCCCACGCGATGTGGCGATTGAATCCGATGAACAGGCCCGGGCAACCGGGCACACCCAGACCGCGGGCGTCGATTGGCCCGGCAGCCAAATGAAACTCATGGAAAAACGGAGGCGAGTTCAGCGGCAGCTGCGGATCGCTTTCCAGCAACGGCTTGCCGGTCTTCGAGCGCGCGCCGCTTACGGCCCAAGCGTGGCTCATTTTCGGACCTTCGTTCGGCGTGCCCTGCAGAAGGAACCCGGACATCCTCGGTCGGGTCTTCAGTCGCCGGTAGGCCTCCGCGTCCTTCGCCATCTCCGCTTCCGATACAATGGCCGCAGCGTCCTCCACCGCCATGTGGAACTGTTTCTCCGCCGCGACCTCGCCCACCTGAGCGACGAGTTCCTGGAAGCGGTGGTACTGCGTGACCGCCTGATCGCTGAACGGCGAGCCAAGCGCCAGGACGGCCCGCGCGGCCAATAGACAGTCGGCGGGCGTCCAGGGTTCCGGCGCGGCCCCCAATGGCTGAAACCGGCTCGCGACGGCTTCGTGATGCGCCGATGTCCAGGCATTGACCCCCGCAGCGTACGACGCCAGCCAGCTCTGCATTTCGGACGGCAGCTTTGTCAGGGCTTCCTGACTCCAGACCGTGTAGCCCGCAATCCGCGATTCGCGGTCGGCCTGCACCCATTCCGCTCCGAAGGCCTCCGCCAATCGCCCAGCTCCTTTTCGCCGCGCCAGCTCCATTTGCACGCGACGATCTTCGGCGCACGCATATCCGAGTGCGAAGAAGCCGGCCTCCGTAGTCTCAGCGAAAATGTGGGGCACGCCCCAGGGATCTCGTAGAACTTCGGCAGCGTGTGCCGCACTGTCGCGAGTTGACAGACTGGTCAAAGCGATCAGAACGACGATGCTCAACTGGCGAGTCATTCGTGATTCCTCTCTGAGGCAACAGGATTTCCTGATTCAGGGCTCGGCTCCGGTTTCGGTGCGGCCGGAGTGATCAAGTGGCGGAGCCAACGTCGTAGAACAGCGAACCGATCCTGATCCACGATTGCACCTGACCCACGATCGCGCGGAGTTCGACATACATGCGATGGTGTGGTGGTTGGCAAACAGTGTGCGTTGCAATTCGACGAACTCGCCTCGCAGCTTCTGCGCTCGTGGCTCGTCGAGTTCATACTCGGTGTGCAACTCCGCAATTTAACGTTGCCGCCATTTTGTCGTTACCACGCAGTCTGCGCAAAGGGATGGAGAGCTCCCCTAGCGCAGTTTGCCATCCGGCAGGGGGCAACGCCCGACAAGGACTCGGCACGACCTGTGATACCTCGAAGATGCCCGGTCAGGCTGGGCCGTGCTTTCCCGCGATCTTGCGTGCCCCAATCCGATTCCCGTTTCGGATCTTCGCGGCCGCCTCCAGTTGATCGGGTTCCGCACCCCGTCTCGTACGAAACAGGGCCCACCAGCAACCACTGGCAGGCCCTGCTCATTTAAGTGCACGTTCAGCGGGATCGACGCGATTACTGCTGCGGGAGACGGATTTCGATCCCGTAGCGGGGTGCAACAGCCAGCAACTTGTCGATCTCGGCCATTGACGGTGGCGGGGCCTGTTCCCCGAACGCAACCGGCCGGCCTACCTCGAGAAACATCTTGTCCAAACCCGCAGGAGCAACCGAGATGATCATGCGGGCCGGATGGTCCGTGCAGTTCTTGAAGCTGTGCAGGCTCCCGACCGGCATATTGGCGAAAGTACCAGCCCTAGCCACGACTCGCTCATCGCCGACCTGAAACGTGATCTCGCCCTCCAAGACGAAGAACGACTCCTCTTCATAGCTGTGTATGTGCGGCGGGGGGCCGCCGCCGGGACGGACGACAGCCTCGAACATGGCGTAGCGCCCGTCCGTTTCATCGCCGGTCGCCAGGAAACGGTAGACATCACCAACGACGGCGACGGTCTTGCCTTCGTTCGGTTCCCGAATTGTTGGCGGATGCGACATCGATGTCATTTTCAACGGCCGTTAATACTGCTGTCAGTTGTCTTCGAGTACGGTCACGCTGCATTCTTTGTTGCCCGCGACACCCGGACAAATTGCTCGAAAGGAAAAATGCGAGATACACCGAGGAATACGCCAGTCTCAAAGCAGGCGTCGAAGGTGAAAGCGATGCCGATGCACCGCCGCTTCGGTTGGCCGTTTCCCGGAAAACGTCCGAGTCCGCTCATGCGCCCATTGTCGCCAGCCAGGCGTCGTCCACTTTGATGGACGATCGTTGCCCCTTGCGTTCGAGGATGATTTCCCCCGTGACCGCCTTCACTCCGTTGCCTTTCCGGTCGCGGATTCTCAGGATTGGGCGGTCGCGATCATTTCTCGCCGTCAAGCAGCGGTGTTCGTGCAACCGCGGAGAATCGCACGACGATATACTGGCGATTCGGATACCAGACATGACCTCGACGCTATTCTGAATATCGCGGTGGAAGTGGCTTCACGAAATCGCCGGAACGCTCCGGCGTCAAATCACACACGGGAATAACCAACATGAACGACAGCCTGAGCGGCCCGCGACGGCACACCTTGCTCATTACCGCCATGCTCTGCAGCAGCCTGGCATCGGTCGTGCCGGTTTGCGAACAAGTCACAACGGGTGCTGAGTCCGTCGTCCCGCCGCGTCCGAAATCCGTGCGGATCGTCTACCTGGTTTCCGCGGACAGAACCGTGCGGGAGGACTTCAGCAAGGGCATCGAGACGGCCGCTAAGGACCTGCAGTCCTGGTACGCCAGGCAACTCGGCGGCCCTACGTTCCGGCTGAACGAACCAATCGTCGAGGTTGTGAAATCCGACAAGAACGCCGATTGGTTCTACAGTCATCCCAATGGCGACAACAAGGACGACTGGGGCTTCAACAACGGCCTTGCCGAGGCGCAACGACTGGTGGGCACTCGACACTTCGACGGGCAGTACATTTGGGTCATCTACTCGGACGGCCCAGGCAACAAAGGTCGGGGGGGCGATGGCGTGACGGTCCTGCCTGAAGATGACCTCCTCGGTCTCGTCGGGCAGCACCCCGAGCAGAAGGAAGTGAAGCGCTGGATCGCAGGACTCGGACACGAACTGGGCCACGCTTTTGGCCTGCCCCACCCGCGCGATACCGAGAAAGATGCAGATGCCATCATGTGGACGGGGATTTACGGCAAGTACCCCAACCACACCTACCTCACCGCCGAAGACAAGGCGATCCTGCGACGCAGTCCGTTCTTCTTTCGTCCCGACGGCGAGCCTGTTGCCAAGCCAGCCAGGGCTATCGAGAAGTACATTTACGAAGGAGGTTCGTTCACGAGGTATGAGACGGACGGAGTGTCTGAATGGGTGGAGTCCAAGGCGGACGAGACCGCCCGATATCGCTTTGCCGAGGCGGGACGGGACCGGCAGTGGATTCGCCTGTTTGACGCCGGCCGAGGCATGACACTGCGTCTGCCGGTCGATGGCGGCACGTGCTCGTGGTCGTCCGACGATGGAAAGAACTGGAACGCCCTCTATCAAATCACCAAAGCGCAGTGAGATCCGGCTCAATCATCTGCCCGACTTCGGAATTCCTGATTCCGAGCGTCACCGGCAATATCCCGGAAAAACTGAGACGCGGTGGCCGAAACGAAGCTCGCTTGCCAACCAAATGAAAGAGCCCGGCTGATTCGGGTTACTTCTTCTTTTTCGCGAGTGCATCCTGCAACCGCTTGATCGCGACTTCCTTGGCCTTGGCCTCGACTTCGACCGTGAGGTCCAGTCCTCGCCAGCAGGCGGGGAAGTCCTTGATGTCGATAAAGTCATGATGGCGATGAGGCTGCGGCCCCTTCCAGCCTTCCAAGGGGCTGGAAATGTGGAAGAGCGGCTCACCGGCCCACGTCGCACAAGCTCGACGAGTTGCCTCCTCGACGCTCAGTCCATCCGGATTGCAGCGATGATGGTGAACATCGTAGACCAGTGGGACCCCCGCCGACTCGCAGAAAGGAATCAAGTCAGCCGGGCTGTAACTCTTCTCGTCGTTCTCGAGAGTCAGCCGGTTGCGGATACGATCCGACAATTGATCGAGCACGCGTCTTAACCTCTCCAGCGCCGACGTCTTGTCGCCGTAGGCTCCGCCGGCGTGGATGTTGAGCACGTCGGCCCCGACCCATTCGGCCACCTCGGCCTGGTAGTCAAGCTCGGCGATCGAGCATCTCACCACATCCTCCCGCGGCGAATTCAGCACAACGAACTGATCCGGGTGAAAAGTCGTGCGCAGATTGTTTGCCCGGGCGAATTTGCCGCATTGGCAAAACTCTTCCACGATGTGCCGCCCGTCGGGCAGGTCGCCCGCCCCGTAGCCAACTTCGGGATGAGTCTTCAGCGGGAGGATCTGGCTGTTGATGCGAAAGCAACCGATGCCGTGGCCCGCGCAATATCGCAATGCCTCCTGCAGTGCTCTGGCATTTTCCAGACACAATTCGGACAACCTGGCCAGTTGCTCAGCGCGTCCCAGCCTCTTCATCGCCGCGGCGGTAGTGACGCGGAACTTGATCGGCTCATCACGAAAAATACAGCACAGCCCCAGACGAATCATGGTATTCCATTATGCAAGAAGAACTGCGGAAGATGGGTCGGTCGATACAGTGGCAAAACGCGACCGCCTCGCGGATGATGTAGCTTAGCACAACGCTCGACTCGAAACGCTTGGAGCGAGTTCCGTGGCATGGAGTCGAACGGAACCGAATCAAGTGAATCGACTACGCCCGAAGAAAACACTCCGAGAAACTTGAACCATTCAAGCCGACACATCGCGGATCGGGAAACAGGCATCATGAAACAGACGCAAATCGGACGCCGTGCAATCCTCCAAGGCAGCGTGCTCCTGCTGTCGTCGGGGCTTGCCGCATCCCGAGAGGTTCGGGGAAGTGCCGAGCAGACGCCAAGCTTGCGACTCGGACTCGTCACGGATATTCACCATGCGGACAAACCGACTGCGGGAACTCGTTTCTACCGGGATTCCTTGGGAAAACTGGAAGAGGCTCGCGACTTCTTCGTTCGGGAAAAACTGCCGTGCGTCATCGAATTGGGTGACACCATCGACTCAGCCAACACCCTGGCCGCCGAGCAGGATTACCTGCGCCAGTTCTGGAAAACATTCGCTGCCTCAGGTATCGACCGCCGATGCGTTCTCGGAAACCACTGCGTCTCCGCACTCACGAAGGCGGAGTTCCTTGAGATCACGCAGCAGGCAAAGACGTTTGATTCCTTTGACCTTGGCGGATTTCACTTTGTCCTGCTCGACGCCTGCTACCGCAAGGACGGTGCGGACTACGGCAGAAACAACTTCGAGTGGACGGACGCCAACATCCCGCCACACGAACTCGACTGGCTGCGATCCGACCTCGATCGCACGATGAACAAGACCATTGTGCTCGTCCACCAGCGACTCGACGTCCCCCCTCCGTACGGTATTCAGAATGCGGCGGAGGTTCGCAAGATATTGCAGGATTCGGGCAAAGTACTCGCCGTGCTTCAAGGCCACTATCATCCGGGCGACTACCGAGAACAAAACGGCATCCCGTATTTCACTCTCTCGGCAATGATCGAGGGCAGCGGTCCTGACAACAGCGCCTATGCGGTGCTCGAGGTCTTCCCCGATGATTCGATCAGGCTGCTGGGCTTTCGAAAACAGAAGGGTTTCGAACACCGGCGTGCCTGAACAAACCGGACAGTGCCGGCAAGGACGATGAAAATCAAGTCGCAGCCCCAACAAGCCCGTGCTATACATAATTGATCGCAAGCACGTCGCATCCAACTCCAATTGACCGAAGTCCGAGTCAATCACTCTGAGGAGTCGCACCGTGAAGGAAAAAGAGTTTCTCGAGCCGTTTCTCGTGCCCCCCGGAAAGAAAGTTTCGCTGAAGAAGGACTACCCGCCTGGATTCACCGCCGACTACATCACCAAGGCCGACGCGAAGCAGCGTCTCCAGGACGGCATTCAGAAACTGGCGGATTACCAGGAGAAACTGTATGCCCAGGACACTTACTCTTTGCTGATCATCTTCCAGGCACTTGACGCGGCGGGGAAAGACGGAACGATCAAGCACGTGATGTCAGGCCTGAATCCGCAGGGGTGCGACGTATCGAGCTTCAAAGCGCCCTCGACGGAAGAACTGGATCACGACTATCTGTGGAGGTGTTTCAAAAAACTGCCGGAACGGGGCCGCATCGGCATTTTCAACCGGTCGTACTACGAGGAAGTGCTCGTCGCCCGCGTCCACCCCGAGATTCTCGACAGGCAGCAGTTGCCGCCGTCTGCGCGCGAAGGCAACATCTGGAAGCGGCGATTCGAGCACATCAACAACTTTGAGAAATACCTCGTCGAAAACGGGATCGTCGTACTGAAGTTTTACCTGAACGTATCGAAGGAAGAGCAGAAGAAACGATTCCTGGAACGGATTGACAAGCCGGAAAAGAACTGGAAATTTTCGGCGGCGGACGTCCGGGAAAGGGCCTGCTGGGACAAGTACATGAATGCCTACGAGGAGGTTTTCGAGCACACCAGCACCGAGTGGGCGCCCTGGCACATCATCCCTGCCGACCACAAGTGGTTTACCCGGTTGGCCGTTGCCGGAGTCGTCTACTTCGCGCTCAACCGGCTGAATCTTGCCTTTCCCACGCTGAGCGACGATCGAATGCAGCAATTGGTCGAGGCCCGCAAGATCCTGGAGGCGGAGGACGAGTGAACCGAAGTGACGGCCCCCTTGGACGGATCTTGATCGTCTCTTAGATTGCAGCAGTCGACAACGCGCTGGTACTCACGACGCCTTTCGTCCAGGCCGTTGCCGGATCGGTCCGGCGGCTGATTCCTCTCAGATAATCTCTCGATTTACGGTGCACTATGAGTTACGGTCCGTCTCACTCGGTTGAAACCGTCGAAGCGTCCGTTGAACTGGCCGAAGGGTGGCATTGCACACATTGCTTCTACCGGTTCGACCGTGCCATCCTGTCGAAACTGGATCGGGAACAGATCGAGTCGGGCCGTGCCGAGATTGAGGCGGCGCTGGCCCCGGAAGGACCTCATGCGATCACCCGCATGCAGACTTTTGTTGTCAGCGGCCACAAAGCCGACTTCGGCACCGTGCTGCTCGATCCCAACCCGCTGAAGATCGACACCGTGCATCAGCGGCTGATGTCGAGCGGTCTTGGACCGGCGATCGTCCCGACTTATTCATTCGTATCGATTACCGAAGTGTCCGAATATGTGCCCACAGTGGAGCAGTACGCCGACCGTCTGGCAAACGGCGGCGAGGACCGCAACAGTCCGGCGTTCCAGGCAAAGGTACGTGCCTACGCGGCCCGGGAACCGATGATGCGCAAGGCACGACTGACGCCGGAACTGCCCGCCTGGCCCGCCCTGTGTTTCTACCCGATGAACAAGAAACGAGAGGTCGGCGAAAACTGGTTCGTGCTGCCTTTTGCCAAACGAAATGAACTGATGGCCGAACATGCCCGCAGCGGAATCGAATTCGCCGGCAAAGTGTCTCAGTTGATCACCGTCGGGGTGGGACTGGAGGACTGGGAATGGGGCGTAACCCTGTGGGCCAGAAACCCGCAGTTCCTCAAGGATATCGTCTACCGCATGCGATTTGACGAAGCCAGCGCACGGTATGCTGAATTCGGCCCCTTCTACACGGGCTACGTGATGTCCGCTCGCGAAATGCTCGACCACTGCCGAGTGGGTGCCTGACCGGCGTATTGTCCGGGGCTCCATTCGATCGATTGTATCTGCCGAAACCCCTTGGCGATCATCATTAACTCGATCCCGCCGAGAACACGATGGCACGTCGATTCCCACGCGGACCGATACTCGACGGCGAAAGCCCATTCCGCGACGCGAGCGGAAACAACCCCTTCGCCGACTCCAATGCGACGCCGTCCGTGCCCGGCCAGGATGTATATGCTTCGCCCCTTTCAGGGCAGGCGGCGACTCGAGAAGCGGGCAACTACGATGCCATCCTGACAAGCCGATCCGGGCTGGCATTGGGGCTCGGCATTCCCGGCCTGATTCTGTCAACGGTCGCAGCCTTCGGAACGATCGCGGGAATCACATCGGGACGCGACGTGGGTGGAGGCTTGAGCCTCGGGATACCCATCGCACTACTGGCGCTTGCCCTGGCAATTCCCGGATGGATCGTTGCGCAAAGTGACTGTCGAGCCATGCGGGCCGGTGCAATGCAGACAACACATCGCCGCGGAACTCGAGCAGGTTACGCATGCAGCGTGATCGCGATGTTCGTGGCCGCTGCACTGCTCCTCGCCCTCCCGGTACTCGTCGTTTTTTCGCTCCTTTGACCGCAAGGCGAGATCCGTCTGCAATCGCCTGACCTACGGCTTAGGAACAGCCGCTTTGGGGACCCCGGCATCAGACGCCGGCCCCTTCGCTGCCTCGAGCTTTGGAATCAGGACCAGACGGACCTTGGTCCCCGAAGGCGGAATGTGCTCCGCAAACGCCGTGAAAACCAGATCGGAATTCTCCTGGCTGCTCTTGACCGGCACGTCGAGCGTTGCCGACGGAAAATTCGATACGCAGATCAAGTCCCCCGCGTCTCCCATGTAGTACTCTTTCCCGACGGTTTCGTCTCTCCAGAAGCCGCTGCCGGCAAAAACCCAAGGCTGCGACATCGGCTTTCCGGACTTCAATTCCTTGACCCATTCCTGCGCCCGGACCTTCTGCTGCCGGCCGGCCGCATCGATCCACAGCACCCAGATTTCGACTTCCGGACCGGATGCCGCCTTATAGGTTGGCTCAAATTGGACGGGATGGCCCGGAATCGCTCCGACGGCCAGCAATCCGGTATGAACCAGCTGTGCCGTCGCGTTCACCGCCACGACGGCTTCGTGCTCCTTGGTGTTCTTGGGACAGGCAAACATCTCCAGCACACCGTCGCGCAAGGCAACGACCCCGTCCACGACCACCAACTTGCGTTTCAAATCGACCCAGACTTCACCAGCCGGCGACAACCTCTTCAGCGACTCGGGCACGGGCCCCAATTCGCGGATGGCTGCGTTTTTCTCCTCGGGTTTCCCGGTTTCCGCGATTGCCGGGCGAACGCACAAAGTCGCCAGAAATACAAAACACCAGTGCGCAACGCACCCGCCGCCCCCTGTGCGACTGCGGCAGTTCCAAAGACGGTTGAGCGCCAACGGGATAAACGGTCGCAACATGAGATATCCCCATCCGCAGGGCTGCAAAGTGGCATTCCGCTTGCTACGATACGCGGCTTCGGAACAGTGGGAAAGGGGTGAGCGACCGGACCGCAAGAGGTGATTCGGTCAGTGCCTGTCGAACGACAATCACAGCGGCCGGTTTCTTAGCAACGCGACGAGAGTAAAGAATGTCTGGGAAGTCGAAACAAACTCGCAATCCGATTACAAGCCAAACTGCGAATCAATCGAGGAGCCGACGCCCTCAAACCACGTCGAAATCCGGGAAACCGAAAGACCCGCTGCGCGATTGGGATGCGTGGGTCGCAGAGATCACGAAGCCTCCAAGACAACCCCTGGCCAACGCTGAGTTCGCTCTAACGGCGGACAATTCTCCGCTGCTGTGGGGAGTTGCTGCGGATTCAATACCCGGCAAGAGCGGCAGACTCGTAGAACAACTGCACTCGTTATCCGCGCATCATGAAGCTTGGAACGGGCAGACGATTCCGAAGGTCGAGTCATGGCTTGACTCATGCCAACAACTGCAGCCCACGCTCGCCAACTCGATCGCCTGCCTTGCGTGGAGTCACGCCCTGCCGGCCCTGGCGAGCCTTCTGCCGGAAGTCACGTGGCGCAGACTGCTCGACCAATTGGCCTCGATCGCCGGTGAATCGTCCGCAATATCATGCAACGAAAATCCTGTTGAAGCCCAGTTGCTCGGCGGAGAATTGCCCCTGACGCTTGGCTGCCTCTTCCCCGAGCTGCCCCAATGCCGCCGACTTTGGAAATCAGGCGCCGCGAGCCTCTGCACTGCCATCCGTGAACAACTCGATGGCGAAGGCATGCCGCGCAGCGACCAGCTGCAATCCGCCCGTCTGCTGCTCGCGTGCTGGACGCGGTGCCGCATTCTGGAGCGATGCGCGGGTCAAAACGCCTTCACCGCCAGCGCCCGCAGACAGTACGTGTGGATGGTTCGGCAATCGCTCCGCCTCACTCGCCCGGACGGCACCGCCTGCCTCTGGCATGGATCAGGCCTGCCATGGCCCGACGCCCTTTTGCAGTCGGCACTCGAATTTGCCCAGGATCCGGCCTGCAACGCGATGGCCCGCGTCCTGTCGCCCGAACAGAAGAAACCGACTCGCGTCTCAGTTTCGGACCTGCCGGCCCCGTCAGTGGAGTCCGAGTGGTCGCAGATCGCGATTCTGCGCAGCCAATGGTCACGCCCCGCAAGCCAGTTCACCGTGGCTTACTCGGGACAAACGGTGCAGTGCGAACTGAACGTCCACGGCCAGAACGTATGGAGCGGCCCATGGACTTCGACAGTTTCATTGAACGATCGCGACCTTGCACTGGCATCAGACTGGCAACAGGTCTGCTGGTCCGCCGACGAAGACGGCGACTACCTGGAACTGCAGGCAGAACTGGCTGAAGGCGGAACGGTCCAGCGTCAAATGTTCCTCGCACGAGAAGACAGTTTTCTTTTGTTGGCCGAGGCATACCTCGGCAAGGAGCCGGACGCAATTCGCTATCGCAGTTGCCTGCCTGTCGCATCGGGCCTCTCTTTCGCATCCGAACGCGAAACGCACGAAGGATTGCTGCAGGGTCGGCGACGAATTGCGAGGGTATTGCCACTGGCCTTGCCTGAATGGCGTGCGGCCGGGAATGCCGGATCGTTGGAATTCGCCAACCAGGCGCTGCAATGGAGATTCTCAAAGACTGGACGACACATGTTCGTGCCCGTGTTTCTGGATCTGGATCCAAAACGACTCGTATCGCCGATGACCTGGCGTCACCTCACGGTCGCCGAACGGCTCGTAATCCAGAACAGCGATACGGCCGTGGGCTATCGCGTGCAGGTGGGTGATCGGCATTGGCTGGTCTACCGAGCCCTGGATCATGTCGGAAACCGGACCGTTTTGGGGCAGAATTACAGTTCCGAGTTCGTCGTGGCCCGAATCCCGCGCGAAGGCGAAGCCAAAAAGCTGATCGAGGTTGAATAGTGTCGCAAAGCCTGTCGATCATCCGCGATAATCTCGCTCGAGTGCGGGAACGCATCGACCAATCCGCGAGGCGTTGCGGTCGAACCGGGAGCGATGTCTGCCTCGTCGCGGTCACTAAGTATGTGTCAAACGACGTTGCAGCCGCAGTCGTGTCCGCAGGATGCGGTGATCTGGGCGAGAGCCGCCCGCAGGAATTGTGGCAGAAGCACGAAGCCCTTTCGGCTCTTGATGTCCGCTGGCATTTCATCGGACACCTGCAGCGCAACAAGGTCCGGCGCACGCTCCCCATGGTCGGCCTATTGCATTCCGCCGACAGCATGCGACTGATAGAAGAGTTGAACCAGGAGTGCGTCCGATTGCAGAGACGCCTGCCCGTGCTGCTGGAAGTCAACATCTCCGGCGAACAGGCAAAACACGGCTTCTCCCCGGACGAACTGGAAAACACATTACCTTCGATCGCTGAGTTGTCGAATATCGAAGTGCGAGGCCTGATGGCCATGGCCGGACTCGAAGGCGATCTGGATGACGCGCGACGCGAGTTTCGCGCCGTCCGCGTGCTGCGAGACCGGCTGTCCAAGGTGACCCCGCTCAAGGAACTCTCGATGGGGATGAGCGGCGATTTTGAAGTCGCCATCGAAGAGGGCGCCACGATCGTGCGAGTCGGCTCGGCCTTGTTCGAGGGACTGCCATGATCGCGTTGGAGTCTCACGCGGAGGGCGTGGTGCTGCCCGTTAGAGCACATCCCGGCGCACGCGCAAATTCCATTCGAGGTGAACAGAACGGAGCTCTGAAGGTCGCCGTAACGCAGGCGCCGGAGAAGGGCAAAGCGAACAAGGCAATCATAGAATTGCTCGCCAAACAACTGCGACTCCGCAAATCGCAACTGGAATTGCTCTCGGGCGAGACGTCGGGAGCCAAACGCATTCTCGTTCGGGGGCTCTCTGCGGATGATCTGCGGGACCGCATTCGCACCGCCACATCAGACCCCTGAGCGGAAGTCCGGACCCGCCTTAGCTCTCATGCGGTGCGTCGGAGAAACTCCCGCAAAATAGGCACGATTCTCTCGTGCGCATCCTCGATCACGTAATGTCCTGCGTCCTCAAACCGATGCACTTCGGCTCCGGAGAAAACCGAATGCAGCATTTCGAGGCATTGCGGTCGGAAACACCAGTCCTGCATTCCCCAAATCAACTGGATCGGACGATCCGCAAGCACCGGCAGCTGCCGATACAGACTGTCGAGCACCCGCCACGTCCGATGCCTGCGGGTCAGAGGTATGTCTTTCACGAACCCGTCAATCGCTACTCGATGCCCCCACGAATCGTAAGGAGCCAGCAACCCGGCTTTCACTGCGGGCGTCATTCGTTCGGGCTTGCTTGTTGCCATGCTCAGTGCTGCACGCGCAAACAGATTCAGACATCTCAGGGCGAATGCTCCGAGCAGCGGTGTTCGGCAAACGAGGATTCTCAGCGGAACAAACGGGGGCGGAAAGGCCCCGGTATTGAAAAGCACGATCCGGTCGAACCGATCCGGACGTTGAACGGCCGCCCCAAGGCCGATCGCGCCTCCCCAATCATGCGCCAGCAACGTGATTCCGCGAAGATCCAGTGCTTCCACAAGTTGAACTAGATTGGCCGTGTGCTGCTCGAGCGTGTATTGATAGGACTGCGGCTTGTCGCTCAACCCGCACCCGATATGGTCGGGCACGATGGCGCGGTGAGTGTCGCGCAGCCCAACCACGAGATTCCTCCAGTAGAAGGACCATGTGGGATTACCGTGCACCATCAAGAGCGGGCGCCCGCTGCCTTCGTCAAGAAAATGGTAGCGCTGCGTTCCCAACTGGATCTCGTGAGAGCGGAACGGATACAACTCGCGCCATTCAGGGCTGTTGGCGGGCATGTCTCGTCACCAGGCGATTCTTGTTTTGCGGAGGGAAAGCGATTCACGGAATTGGGGCCGACAATCGCGGCGGAAATGCCGTCCGCGTCTGACCCGTTCAGTCGGCGGTAGCTGAATCGACCAGTTTCTGCCAGAAGTCGCGAGCCGCTCGGTGATACTCGATGACCTCTTTCTTCTGCTCCGCATCGTCGATGCGAATACGGCGAGCGCGCTCGTGCACCCAATCCAGGAAGAACTGCGCGGATCTCCGGCTGATGCGGGGTTGTTGTCCAATCTCGACATAATAAGGGCCCGTTGACGCGAAACGATAGGTCTTTGCATTTTCGGTTACGGCCCGAATCAGCATCCAACCGCTCTCCTTGAACACCACTTTAGGCAATCGCCCGCCCTGTTCCTTGAACTCGGACAACCGGACCGATTGTTCGACTCGGCCGTTGCGAATGATCTCGAGATACTCGATCTTTTCGCGAGTGGCCAACTGCAATGCGGCCTGCAATTCCACGGTTCCGCCGGGGTCGGCGGTGAACACATGCCCCGGCACCTGCTCATTGACAAGGGGCCGCAGCAGGGGCCCGTTGGTCACAACGACCTTACCCTGGCGCAGGCCGTCCCACCATTTCTCGTACGTCAATTCGGGACCGCAGAAGACGTAGACGCGATTGTAGCCGACGGGATTCGGCAATACGCCCGAAGCGCTTCCGGCCGAAGGCGGGATGCGAATACCGCAGTTCAGCAATTCATAGTAGATACGCTCCGACCACCGCCCGCATCCCTGAGGCCCCGCAAAGTCCGCGAGGTCGCGAGGCTTTCCCCAGGCCTCGTTATCCAATCCGCCGCTTCGCCAAAGGTGATTGTTGGCCAAACCGATTGAATCCACCTTGCCGCCGGCGATCCACACGGGAACATCCCACCAGAAAGGCTTTTCGATATCGACGTGAATACCCGCATGCTCACGGGCCAGTTCCAGAAAGTGCGACGGGGATGGATACTCGCGTGTGGATTTTGCCAGGGGCAGGGGCGAGGCCAGATTGAAATACAGCAGTGCCCCACCCTCCCGTTCGTCTTCCCCCGCCAGCAGATGATAGAAACGGTCCTTGTCAAAGCGGACCAGCGGCTCGGGGGGAACCGGCGTATCCGCCCACGCGTTCTGGTCGTTCCACCACGTGATCAGCGGGGCTACGTGCAGATCTTCGGCCCGCATCAGCAATTCGATGTCTTTCGGGGATCGATGCACGTGCAGATCGCCGCTCCACCACCCTTCGCTCTTCATATCCACAAAGCGTTCCATCTCGACCGCGTGCGTATCGTCGGCGCCCGACTTGATCTCGAAGTTGCCTCGGCGAATCTTGTACTCGGGGCCGCGTTCGATTTCAAACGTGTAGTTTCCCGGCCGCAATTCGAGCGTCGTTGTCCCGTCAAATACGAAATGGTCCTTCCAACCCGGCAGACCGGGAGGCAGGACCGGCTTGCCCGCCTTGTCGAGCAGATGCATCCGCACGGGCAGCGATTCGTTCGTGGACTGGTCTACCGCCGCGACGTGCAGCACGCCCTTGGTCCCCGCCGCCGCCGGAAAAGACGCTATGCAGGTGGAGGCTAGTATCAGCGCGCCAGCCAGACGGAAGTCGAGCAGCGTGTTCATCTGTGATCCTGGAAGATGGGCCTGATTTTTCGGGTATGGACTCAAAAGGAAGTTTAGCATGGACCGCTTCCGGCATGCAGGATCCAGCGCCGCCGGAAACTGCCGCTCCCGAAGGCGGTCCGAGGTCGCTTGAAGGTACGTTGCCCTGGCCCGTAGAATATTCACACGACGACTTGCACTCCCGTTTGCGGGCCGCGTCGCCGTTGCGCATCGAGCCGGAAATCGAGTGCAGAAGCCGCGCCGGGAAGCAACTCCCGGAGAACCAGTCAGCGAACCGGTAAGCAACAGCAACTGAAAGATCCGATGGAAGAGGACTATTACAAGATCCTTGGCGTGAAACGCAGCGCGTCCGAGGCGGAAATCCAGAAGGCCTATCGGGCACTGGCTCGAAAATACCACCCGGACGTCAACCCCGACGACAAGAGCGCCAA
Source organism: uncultured Planctomycetaceae bacterium (assembly GCA_903863885.1). GTDB lineage: Bacteria > Planctomycetota > Planctomycetia > Pirellulales > Pirellulaceae > CAIPEB01. The sequence continues at coordinate 44,766 of CAIPEB010000777.1, forward strand.
GAAGAAATTCCAGAACATCCAAAAAGCCTACGACGTGCTGAAAGACCCGCAGAAGCGGGAAATGTACGATCGTTACGGCAGTTCGTTTGAGTCCATGGGGACCGGCCCGAATCCAGCAGGGCCCGCCTGGAGAACTCAAGGTACGGGCGGAGCTGAAGATATCGATTTCAGCCAGTTCTTTGGCGGCGGCGGAGCCCCGAGCGGATTCGAGAGTTTTGGCGATTTTTTCCGGCAGTTCGGCGGAACGCCCCAGGGCCGACAGTCCCGACAATCCCGCCGGCGAGGCACCCCCGGCAACGACCTGCAGCACGAACTGCAGGTGCCGTTCGAAACCTCGATCACCGGCGGCGAAGCACAACTCAGCGTTCGGCGAGGCAGCGGCAAAGTCGAGAAAATCAGCGTGAAGATTCCAGAGGGGATCGAGGACGGCAAGACCATCCGACTTCGCGGGCAAGGCGAGGCGGGCGCAGGAGCCAGTCCGCCCGGCGACCTTCTCATCAAGATCCGAGTCGAACCGCACCCCTTTTTTTCCCGGCGCGGCAACGATCTCGAAGTCATACTCCCCGTGTCGCTGGCCGAAGCCGCACTCGGTGCTAAGGTCGATGTGCCAACTCCGAAAGGCGTCATTTCGCTCAAAATCCCGCCGGCCACATCCAGCGGCAAGCGTCTGCGAATCAAAGGCCACGGCGTCGCACAGCGAGGCTCCGAGCGTGGGGATCTTTATGCCATCGTGCAGATCGTGCTGCCCGATACCATCGATGCGGCAGGCAGTGATCTGATTCGCGATTTCGAAAAGCGTCATCCGCTGAATCCTCGAGCTGAACTCCGATGGTGAGCGTCTGCGCAGACATTCAGACAAGCATCTTCACAAGCACGGCATGGCTGGCCGGCAACTGGCCGGCACTTGCGGAGCAAGGACGCCGACTAATCGAACGACTCGACCCGGCAATGCGTGCCCGTGTACTGGCAGCCCTGACGGGACTTGTAATCCTCGGCCTGGGAATGATGGCACTTGCATGGCTTGGAGCCCGGATGACACGCCGCTACATGACAAGACTCGACAGCAGGCAAACCGGCCGCTCAACGCCCTCACTCCAAGATGACTGGGCAAGAACGCGACTCTTTCGGGACGACTTGCGTGATTCCGGGGATTCGCGCCATCATCCCCATTCAGATCCGGATTAGATCAGTCGGACTGTTGGCCTCCCATCGATAAACACGTTTTTCCGCACACGGGCTTTCCATGCACCCCCAACGACTTCGCCCCGAAGACCGATTGCGGAGTCCGCTGGAATTCGACCGGGTGTTCGCAAGCAAAGCGTACGCGGCAGATGATGTGCTGGTGGCTCACGCGTGTGCAAACGGACTGGCGCGATCTCGAATCGGCCTGTCCGTTTCGCGAAAGTTCGGCAACGCCGTTGTGCGCAACCGATGGAAACGGCATGTGCGAGAGGCGTTTCGCAGACAGCGATCGCAGATCCCAGCGGGACTTGACTTGGCCATTCGCCCAAGGCGCGGAGCCGAACTCGACTTTCAGGCAGTACGGCAATCCCTTCCCCGGCTGGCACGCAAATTGGCGAAAGCTCTCAAGGTCGCCCCAAAATGAGAATCCTGCGATGGCTTGCCCTCGACCTGCCGGCTGGAATGCTGATCTTTATGGTTCGCTGTTACCAGGTCGTGCTGAGTCCGTTCTTTGGGCGGCAATGTCGCTTCTATCCCACTTGCAGCAACTATTTTCTTGGGGCAGTGAAAAAGTATGGCCCGTGGAAAGGCAGCCTGAAAGGTCTGTGGCGTATTTGCCGCTGCCATCCATTCAACCCCGGCGGTATTGATCCCCCGTAGCATCTCGTCAAATTCGCCGCGAACCAGACGGCTGCATTGCATCGATCACACGAACGTGCTCTGCTCCGCAGCGCCCGCTGCGCATCGAACCGATATTCACGATCTCCGGTCAGACCAATGCGGCGAGCCAAGAAAAGCAACCTTCTGGAAGCAGCTGTCAAGCAAGTCCGGCGACTGCGAGACGAGACTCTGCGCGATCTGCAGCATCCGACCCAGGCAGCGAAGCAAGATCTGGCCTCCGCTGTCCGACTGCTCACAGACCGCGCCTCGACCGACGAACAATTCGCCGATCTTTACGCTCAGTCGCTGGTCAGCGGTGCGATCGCTCTGCATCTTCTCAAGCTGCCCTCGGCCAATTGGAGCATTTCGAGGATCGCAAACCTCGCTGGACCGATATTGAGCGAGATCGTCGAACGATGCCCAGCTGTCCTGGATGAGATGCGATGCGACGGATACTGCACAGAACCGGAAAGCTCATCCCCCGAAAAAACGCACTTTGATGGCGACGACCTTGCTTTAGGAATCTACGAAAGCCTCCTGCATGCGATGCACGGTCGCGATCGACTGAAATACGGCGTCTTCTACACTCCTCGCGTGCTGGCCCGCTTCGTCATCACCAAAGTCGATGAGGTCTTGCGCCAACAGTTCGCGCTCGAGAACGGCCTGGCCGATCTTGCATCTTGGGGCGACATGCAGGAGCGGTTCCCGCAAATGATCCCCTCCCAGGACACCCAAAAAGACGCGCCGTGGATTCGAATTCTCGACCCGGCAACCGGGACCGGCGTCTTCCTCACCGAAGCGATTCGGTTGATCCACGAAACGCTCGTAAAGGAATGGAACAAATGCGGGCTCGGCGTTGAAGCAATACGGCGTTCCTGGAGCCGCTACGTTTCCTTGCGGTTGCTGCCCCGGATTGCAGGGGTCGAGTTGCTCATGCCGGCATGCATCGTTACCGTTTTTCGAATCGCTCACTTGCTGGAAGAAACGGGGTGCGCAAGCGAGGACTGCGGTCCGCTGCAAATTGCCGCGGCGGATACACTTCAAGGACCAGAAACCAGTGAATCGTGTTCAAACGCGTCCGAGGTTGTGGCCGGAGCAATCCAAACTGCCCGGCGATTGCGCTACGACTTCCGCCCGACCGTGATTCTGGGCAATCCGCCATTCTCGGGCGTTTCGCACAACCGCAGCCAATGGATCAATCGTCTGCTGCGGGAACCCCATGGCCCTGATGGCGGCTATTTTCAGGTGGATGGAAAACCCCTGGGGGAACGTAAGCACTGGTTGCAGGACGACTATGTGAAGTTCATCCGTTACGGGCAGTGGTGCATCGAACAGAACGACTGCGGGATTCTGGCGTTCATCACCAACCGAGGTTATCTGGACAACGCTTCATTCCGCGGCATGCGACAACAACTGCTCAGGACTTTCCCAAAAGTCTCGATCCTTGATCTTCATGGCAGTTCCAAAAATCACCTGAATCACGCAAAAAACCCACCGGACGGGAACATCTTCCCAATCGCGACGGGGGTCGCGGTCGGACTGTTCAGCAGGCCCCCGTATCGCGACGATTCCACTACACGCTATTCCGAACTCCACGGCTCACGCGCCGAGAAACTGAGCCGCCTGGGAAGTCAGGAAGCATTGAGCGAAGCGGGTATTTCCCCGCAGTCTCCCTTCTACCTGCTGCGTCCGAGTCGAATCCTCCACTGCCCGGCGTATGATGCCGGGGTTCGACTCGATCAAGCGATGCCCGTTTTTTCCACGGCGGCAGTCACCGCTCGAGACCGTTTCCTGGTCGGTTTCTCCCGGCAGGAAGTCCTCGACCGAATGCAGATTTTCCGCGATCTGCGAATACCGGACGACGAGATTCGACGCCGTTTCTTCACGCGAGGCCGCTCGCCGAAATATATGCCAGGCGACACTCGCGGTTGGAAACTGACGGATGCACGCTGCCGGGTTGCCGAAGATCCGCAATGGGATCAGCATGTCATCGAATGCTGGTACCGCCCCTTCGATCGCCGGTGGATCTACTGGGCGGACTGGATGATCGACTGGCCGCGTACAGCAGTGATGCACCACCTGAAAGCCGCAGGAAATCTGGCACTCATCACTCGACGGCAGATGCTGAGTTCCAGGCCGTGCAACTTCTTCTGGGTTTCGGACACGGTTGTAATCGACGGCATAATCCGCTCGGACAATCGGGGAACGGAGGCCGTATTTCCGCTCCGCCTGCGCCGGAACCCCACAACTGGACCTCACCCTTCGACCGACTCACCGAATTTCGCCCCGCCTTTCGTTGCGGCGATTGAGTCTTCCACCGGATGTCGGTTCGAAAACCGGTCTCCCCAAGATGCTCCGCCGGAGAACTTACCGAAGACGATCTGCGCGGATGACCTCGCCGGCTATATTTACGGCCTTTTTAATTCCGAAAACTATCGCGATTACTACGCGGAAAACCTCCGCGTCGATTTTCCGAGAATCCTCATCCCGGGCTCGGAAATGCTATTTCGAAATATCTCAGAACTCGGGAAACAACTCTTCGACTTGCATCTGTCACGCTCGTTGGGGACTTCTCACCGCACTCCTGCACCAAATCAATTGGAAATTCCGGAGTCGCCGGCATTTCAACTGAAAAATGCAGACCCACACTGGAAATCGGAACAAATCTGCGCGGCTAACCAAGTTGTGATCTCCGACGTGCCTCGAGAAGTCTGGGACTATTCCGTGGGGTCCCATCACGTCTGCCGGAAATGGCTTCGAGACCGCGCCCACTTGCCTCAGAAGTCGATCACGCTTTGGGAATACCGAGAAGTCCTGGAACGTATCGACGGGACCCGGAGACTGTCGCAGAAGATCGATGCGGCCATTGCGGCCTGCGGGGGATGGCCGAGTGCATTCAACATGTCGGCAAAGCAGGCATAATCCGCAAACTTTCCGCAAACCTCCAATTCAGCTCAACCGCTACCCTCGCCACGGCCGAAATAAGTGAGGCCAAAATCTCATCTTGAAGCGGTGTGTTGTCCACGACCTCATCGAGGTGCTAGCAGCAATGTCAAGCTTACGCAGCTTTGCGACAGGGATTTGTTTCGCCGCAGCAGTGCTGGAATGGGTGAACTCCGCCGAAGGAGCCGAGTTGCGACGGGTTCCTCCTCAATATCGAGCAGTTCGCAGGGCGGCAGCGGAAGAAACCGTCCTGGCACCTAAGCCAACAGCACCTCGTTCTCGCCCAGAAGCCGCGACGGCGCCTGCCGAATCGGCAACGGAACCGTTGCCGGCGATTGCGACTGAGGGGACAGTGATCCCGAACGGCTTTGACGAGGGGATGATGTTTGGTGAATTCGCCGGCCCGCCGATAATGGGATGCGATCCATGTCCCGTGATTCCCACGCGTTGGGCCAGTTTCGAATACCTTCTGTGGTGGCGGACCGGCCAGAGCCTGCCGCCGTTGGTTACATCCAGTCCAGACGGCACTGCGCAGGAAGAAGCCGGGGTATTGGGATTTGATACAACCCAGGTGCTGTATGGCGGATCCACGGATGGAGGCGACGTTCGTCCGGGCGGGCGCATCATCCTCGGTGTCGCACTCGATCCAATGGCCTGTCACGCCATCGAAGGCCGATTCTTCATTCTCGGCGACTCAAGCATTTCCTACAGCAACGCATCCGCAGACTCGCCAATCCTGGCGAGACCGTTCCTCGATGATTCCAACGACTCCCAAGCGTCTCTGCTTCTGGCTTTCCCGGATTTCACCACCAACGGTACAGTCACGGTGCAGGGTGACTCCGAAGTGCTGGGCGGCAGCGTGCTTTACCGCCTGCTCGCCAACCGGGCGGGTGCCAGTTCCCTTCAGATCCTGGGGGGCTATGAATTTGCGCGGATTAACGAGAGCCTCTCGATTTCAAACGGCACAGAATCGCTGACCGAGCCGATTCCGGGAACAACTTTCGACGTGCGCGATGACTTCGCCGCGAACAATGAATTTCATGGCGGCTCGATCGGCCTGGCGTTTCTACACGACGCCCCGCGATGGAATCTCGAGTTGTTCGGTAAAGTGGCGTTTGGAAACATGAACCAAGTTGTCAATATATCCGGCCAATCGGTCATCACTACCCCATCGCCGGACTCGTCGACGGAGACGCTGCCCTTTGGTTTGCTCGCGCAAGGCGCGAACCTCGGCCAAACCTCGCGGAATCAATTCACCGTGGCTCCCGAATTCGGAATAAACCTGAATTGGCACCTTACTCAACTGTGGAACCTAAAGGCCGGCTACTCATTCCTGTACTGGAACCACGTGGCTCAAGCCGCAAGCCAGATCGACCCCGAACTCCGCGTGCCAACTCAGCAGTTCGCGATCACCGATGGAGGTTATTCCCTGCACGGAATCAACTTCGGGGCTGAACTCCGTTTCTAAACGGAGGTTACAGCGGTGCTTTACCCTCGAGTGACCTGCGGAATTCCGCTTCGAGTTGCCGAAATGAAACCAGCGAAAAAGTTCGCATCTCAGCCAGAGGCTTCAGGGTTCTCGAAAACGCTATCGGCGTACCCTGAGGGATCTTCACCACGGCAAAAGCATCGGCCGCCGGTATTCCGAGCGTGAAGCGATCGCGTCGTACATCAAAAACGCGATCCTCCTGCAAATTTGGCGGCAGCAACTGAAAACAGTTTTCCGCTGTGACACAACGTCCGTCACTGAGAATATCCAAGAGCCAGGCGACAGATGCCAGCCGGCCACTCGCTGGTGAGACAACCATGCCGTGCCGAACGATCATCCACCGATGTTCGCCACGATAAAGAACCAGCGCTCCGTATTCACAAACGACCATGGAATCGCTCTTAGCGACCTGAACAAAAGAGTCGCGAAGGCCTTCCTCATTGCGACGCAGAACCTCATTTCCAAGAAACCCAAGATTCGCACCCAGCGCGTCACACGTTTCGTAGGAAATCACCGTGTTCCTGCCGTTGATTCTGGCTCCCAGCCCCCACCCGACTTTCTCCAACCGGTATTCTCCTCCGCCATTCGCAGAACTCCCGGCAACCACGTTGGCGGCCATCGAAAACGTCAACGCCGAACCGAGATTCTTAACAACCGACGAAACTTGCTCTGAATCACCGTGCCCCAAACGCGGAAAGGCGGCGACAATCAGATGCGACCACCCCGTCGGAGGTCCCTTCCCAATAACTGTCCCAGGAGCAATTCGCCCGAGCGGCCGAACCTGAACATCGATGTTCCCAGTCGGCGAATCGCCGGCAGCGAGCACGGACGCGAACCACAGGGCGACCCAGACGGGAACGCAGCGGCAGCAGGCTCGCCGCACGTGGCACGCGAACAGCAACTTAGCCGAGCGAAAGAAAAGACCGGCCAGTTGCAGAGGCCAACAAAAAAACCTCCGAATCAGAGACTCGGAGGCTTTTTGTGATTTAAAAATCCCGGCGATACCTACTTTCACGCTGGTAGGCACTATCATCGGCTCGCAGTGCTTAACTACTGTGTTCGAGATGGGAACAGGTGTTTCCACTACGATATGGTCGCCGGGAAAAGCGACGCGTGGCGATCAGACCACGCGTCACTGAGTTGTATTTGGTAGTTGGAATCTCAGCGGACTAGCAAGAGCGTTGAATATAAGTGGCCAAGCATTCGCCCGTTAGTACCAGTTAGCTATAACCCATTACTGAGCTTACACATCTGGCCTATCAACCTGGTAGTCTTCCAGGGGGCTTTCGCGTTAAACGCTTACGAAACCTCATCTCGGGGCGAGCTTCACGCTTAGATGCTTTCAGCGTTTATCATTTCCCGACTTAGCTACTCTGCGGTGCCCTTGGCAGGACAGCAGACACACCAGAGGTCAGTTCACCCCGGTCCTCTCGTACTAGGGGCAAATCTTCTCAAGAATCAACGCCTGCAGTAGATAGGA
>CAIPEB010000778.1 GCA_903863885.1 uncultured Planctomycetaceae bacterium
AAATGCTGCACAGCCAGCGAATTGGCCGATCGAGTCATCTTCCTGCCGCTCGACTAACAGAGACGCCCAGCGCCCCCGCCCCCCCTCCGTCTTGCCCGCGCGCCGTCTCTGCATCCCTTGTAGGAAATTCCCCGACAGAATGCGGGCGATCACGGACGTATCATGGTGGGCGGTGGACGGGGCCCCAAGGCCCGGCAGGAATTGGCGCAGGAATGCGGCATAGGCGTCTGCATGAAACGAATTCAGTTCTCTCTATCGGCCGCTCTTGGAATGACGCTGCTCGTGTGCGTCATGGTCGCGCTGGCGAAACAGTTCGTTTTGTCCGGTGCGCAAACCGCGCTCGAAGAACTGCTTGCCCTCGTCTGGCTGCTCTCGCTGGTGATCTCGTTTAAGAAGTCGGTCGCGCGCGGCTGGAAGCGAATCCTCGAAGCCACCGTAATCACTGCGGCGATCTGGTCCGTTCTGGCCTTCGGCACTCACCTCATGTTCGTCCGTGAGATGAAGACCTTTGGCGTGACATGGCTCTTACTGCTGTTGCACGCAGCGGGTCTTTCCTTAATGGGCGCGGCGGCGGCCTTTGCAGGCGCATGTCTCCTGCAAATCACGGTGCCGGCCGGTCGGCTCTGGCGCTGGTGCACCTTGCGAACTCGTGTGACTTTCACGGTGATCTCGATCACGATGGCCTCCGCCCTTCTGCTCTGGTGGAGTTTCGGCGGCGCCCCCCAGTGGCAACCGGCCATCACAAGGGCAGCCGCGGAACCAGTCGTTGCCCCGCGAGCCCAAATGACACTCCTGCGTCAGGGCGAGATCGATCGCCTCGAAGTGTCGCCGGACGGACGTTTCGTCGCCGGTTGGTCGTATTCCGATCGTACGACAGATTATGCGATTCAGATCCACGACGCGGTCAATCTTGCGCTCATGGCAGAGCTTCCAATTCCACACGGCTTGGTGTTTCAGTCGATGACGTTCCTGCCGGACAGCAGCGAATTGGCCGCGAGTTTCGTAGACAAACGGTGGAACCAAAGCCTGATCCGCTGGAGAAGCGATACATGGAAGGAAGAGGGGCGCAAGTCGCTTGACGCCCTTCTCGGCAGGTCTCGGCAGGGCAGGACTTACCCCATTCTTACCTGCAACGCTTTGCTGCTTTTGTCTGTTGATGACATGCACCCGTCACGTACGAAACTGGCATTCTCCACGGTGGATCTTCGCAAAGACCCATGGACGCCGGAGCGGTTTGCGTCGATGACGGTCAACCTGCCAAAACGCATACCGCGCCGCGTTTTCACGGAACAATTGTATTCGCGTTCGGAGGACTGGTCGTTTCCAACTCGGTGGATGATGTCCCCCAACCTTAAGTGCATCGTGAGCGGGCCGCACGTGTTTGAAGACATCGGCAGGTTTTCGAGCAACGACCGCTGGCTTTTTCGACGGGGCGCCGATCGTCCGCTGAAATTACCGGGTGATCCGTTGGGATTTCTGTGCGACGGCGACTTCATCGTCGTGCGGGAGTGCAGCTATCAATACGTCGTGGTCTCGCGGAAGACTCATGGAAGCGATGTGCCTCCGTTCTGGAACTTTCCGCAACCAGGCAAACGCTATCGCGTATCCGTCCTTGACTGCATCACCGGCATGCCGTTACTGCAATCCGGCTGGTGGAACTGCACAGCACCTCGAATGGACCAATCCCGCTCACAAATCACTGCCAGCTATGGCGGACGATTGCTGACGTGGGATATTGGCGTGCTCATCGATTGATTGAACGGCTGAGATGCACGCAACCGCGCAGTTCACTGGTTCAACCCCCAAACGTTAAAGGTGTCGACACCATGCAACGAGCATGTCTTTTCGCCGCGATCCTCGCGATCCTGCTGTCGGTCGGATGCAGCAAGAAGAACGCGGGGCTGTCTGGAACGTATAAGCGGCAGCCACCAATCCCTGGGGGCGACGTGACCATGACTTTTCATGAGGAAGGGACCTTTGTGGGCAAAAACCTCGGGGGTGCCGGCAAAGGAAGGTACAAACTCGAAGGCAGGAAGTTGACCATTACGACCACCGAAATGAACGGGAAGCCCACGCAAGGCAAGGAAGCGGAACCCATAACAACGACTCTTTCGGAGGACGGGAGGTCCATCAGCGACGAGGGAGTCCAACTCATAAAACAGGAGTAGCAGGAGGCAAGGAACAATGGACGGTCCGACCGACCCTGTACCGGCGCAACAATGTTCGTCGTGACATGCTGCAGGTTGTGCCTCGGCCCGCCAAGGAACTGCGGTCAGCCCCGATCGGTCTCTTCGAAAGTGCGAGTTTCATCGCACTCGTTACCACCTTCGTTTCTTCTCGCTAAATGCGTCACGAGTTCGTCGGTCAAAGCAGTTACGAACGAGTCTACAGATCCCGGCCATTGCTCGAATCGCTGTAATGCTCGCAACAAACCTATCGGTGCACTGCTTCGATCCGGAGGCGCCCCCTGCAACGCGACCCGTACGAACCGTTCCACAAACGGGCGCAGGTAGACTTTCAAGTCGGCTTCGGATTCAAAATGTTCCCCCCACAAACTCACGTGCCCCATGGAGCGACTCCTGCGGAAAACAAGGTGTGACTCGGCACTGCACGATCTGCCTCTAATTTCGAAATTGCTTTTTGGCTCCGTGACGGGCGTTCGGCTTAGAAAAATACGTGAAATTGTTTGCCCGTCTGCCAATCGCTGCAGGAAGCTCTGGCTATAAGTTCCGTGTTCAGAAGCCGTTCCTACGAGTCGGCGATCACCTTTTCTCTTCCCGTGGATTCTTGTTTCGGCGGAATGCAGGCGTCAGTTCGCCGACCGAAGCCCACGAACCGGCAACTCGGCCGAGAGCAGAAGCAGGTGCTCTGGCGGTGTGGGGCATGTTGACAATTTGTCCGGCTCGACTGCCCAGAACAGCAACGAACATCCCCTTTCCACGATGTCTCCCCTTTTCCCTCCCCCCAGCGCTTGATCCCTGCTCGCCTGAGCCGGTAACTGTCGTGTGTCGGGCGCACGCCGCGCCCGAAGACACAGATAACGGGAGACAGACGATGACACGGGAGACAT
>CAIPEB010000779.1 GCA_903863885.1 uncultured Planctomycetaceae bacterium
CGCTGCAAGAGCAGGTCTCTGGTAGGTTCCTTGCTCCAGCCGCTTCATCCAGATCGCCAGGCCGTCGCGATCCCAGTACAGCAGCTTGATGCGATCGAGACGCCGGTTGAGAAACACGAACAGATCGCCTGCGCGGACGTCTCTCTGGAACTCGGTCTGCACGATGGCGTGCAGGCCATTGAAGCTGCGACGCATGTCGACGTGCTGCGTGTAGAGATAAATCCGCAGCTGCCCCGTAGCGAAGGAAGGCGACATCCCCAGCATGTCCGCGTCTCCGCTCAACGGCTCAGCAGCACTTCGCGAAATGCGACACCCTGCGCCGCGGCCGATTGCCCGACGCATTGCACCACGCAGCGAATGGTCTCCAGGCAGTTCGCCGGAATGGAGAGGCAGGCACCGTGCTGAAAGTGGAAATGCACCATCTCCACGTTCCCGCCAACGGACGCGGTGGCGCCGGAAGGCAGCGGGCGTCGAGGACTAGGAACCGACGGATCGCCTTCCGAAGACGCGCAGCGCAGCGAACCTCCTACGCAGTTCGCAGACTTCTCCACAGGTCGCCGCGACGACTTCACAGGCCCGGGCTCCGCAAGCCGCTTGGCCCAGTAATAGAACGTGTGTACCGCCACGCTCTCGCGCCGACAGAACCCGGCCACGGTCATTCCGCTTGCGCGAAACCTCGCCAATCGCTGCTCCCAGTCGCTCCGCTTCCGCTCATCCAACTGCCGTCTCATGCTCTAGCCTCCGAGTGCAAGTTGCCGCGCGCCGAAGTTGGCACGACCAACCCTACACCCGAAAACTGAGCCGCGCCGACTGCGCCAAGCATGGCAGTCGTGTACGCTTACGTTGCAACGGCGATCTGACCGCTCGCAAACTCTCCGTTCCTCCCTCAAAAAAGACTCTTGGTTGTCTACCCAATGCAGGCCCAGCGACCTTTGGCGTAATCGTATATCCACAGTATGCCGAGGAAAACGCCGCGAGTCGGTCGTGAATGCTTGGGGCGATCGCTGCATCGGTAAATCTCCGAGCAGCACTAGCCCGCTGGTCTGAAATCCGGGCTCGCCAGGGACCGATCAGGCATAATGGGCGGCGCAATACTGCCAACACGCCGCACCACTGGCGATAGCCGGGATGGTGGCAAACTGGCGCCCTCAGTGAGTTGTCGCAAGTTACACGAAGAGCGTTGCGTTCGCAGAGGTGTTTGCCCGCAGGCCGTTGCGTTCAGGGAGGTGTCAGGTTACTGACTACCGTCTTCCCGCGAAGCAACGATGGTTTGGGTAATGGCGAAGACGCTGGCTGAAGAGTAACCAAAAGAACTTCGAGACGATTCTGCAGGTTCCATTCCGGAGGCTGGAAGTAAAGAAATGTCCGCTTGCCTTCAGATGGCTCAAAGCTTAGTCCATCATACGAGAGACGCTCAAACCACGGAGATTCATCGATCCGCTCCCAAGTTTGAATTCTCGCAGTAATCCGGTATCCGCGTACAAGTGTGACTGTTTTTGTTATGGTCACCGCAAGGGCGGTGAG
>CAIPEB010000780.1 GCA_903863885.1 uncultured Planctomycetaceae bacterium
ATTGCCCGCGAACTGTCCGAAGTGCAGACGTCGCTCGACGGTCTGCTGGTAAGCCGACCACGACGTAACATCCTGCGACGCCCCCGATGACGAGAGGGCCCCATGCAGCTAATCGTCGATCGTGACGGAACCGTGCATTGCATCTACGCGGAAACCCTCGATCTGGAAACGCTGGGTCCGCTGAACGTGAAACGAGCCTCGCACGTCGAACCCACCGAGCTCGGCCAATGGACGGCTGATCTGGGACCCGTCGGCGGCCCAAGGCTGGGGCCGTTCGCCAAACGGAGCGAGGCTCTCGCCGCTGAACTTGACTGGCTGGAGCGGGAATGGATGTCCCACGAGGGTCGCATTGATCGTTGTTCCCTGGAGCCACTTGGATGACGAGATCCCCCGCTGAAGAACCCGAACCGCCACGCCGGACGTTGCAGGTGCCCATCGTTCGCGGCATGTCCGTGCACGAAATCTGCGACGGAACCGAGGGCACCGTGGTAGGCGTTACCGAGGCGTACTGTGTCTACCGCATGAAGGATGGCCAGCAGTTGTGCGTTGCCCGCTGGCAGGACCTGGCCTTGGGCCATGTCTGCCCTGCGGAGCCGCTATTGCCGACCGACGTCTTGGAAAACGATCGCCGCAACGCCGCCGCGACCGTGCTTCGCGAGTTGTTGTTTCTCGAACGGCTCGGCCCGCTGACACCCGCACAAGCTACCGTGCGGGACGAACTCACCGCTTATCTGTGCGGTGAATGAACGGACCACGCCACGGTCCTGGCCTATTTCACCGTAGCTGTTCGCCGCGGCTCCTGTCCTCGTTGGGCGGGAGCCGTTTCCTTTTCTTGCCGCCAGTTCCCTTTCGCCATGAGGACCCACACATGACCCAAGCCGAACTTGACCGCCAGATTGCCGACGCCACCGGCGAGTCCCTGCGTACCATCAGCCAGATGGGATTCGTGCCGTTGCGTCCCATTGCCTACGAGCGGGATCGCAAACCGCTTGTTGTGGACTGGGACGAGTTGGATCGAGACCGCAAGCGATCGGTTTTATTCCACTCATAACGGAAACCAGTGTGTCGGCGGCAGGGAAGCCGCCCATACGCACTGGATACCGAGAAGGAAACGATACGCTGTTCCAATTCCCACAGACGTCAGCCGCTCAACCGGCTACGAATAACCTGCGACGTTTTCAAGTGACGTCATTTCCGACAGTCGCGAGCAATCTCCCGCAGCTCCGTCCTGCGTCGGACGCCGCAAGGTCTGTCGTGATTTCAGTGAGTTGGTCCGCCAGCCCGATCATCCGCTGCACCTGGCCGACTTCCGCAAGCACATCGGCACGAAGGACATTTCGCGGGCTGCTCACCACGTACGGCGAGCCGAGAAGGCGGGATTGATGCGGGAGATCGGGCATCAGGGAGGGTGGGTGGCGGATTGACCATCAGCTCGTTTGGGATCGAAGCGAAGATGAAGCCGATCTTCTTCTTTCTCTGTGTGGTCAGGGTTTGCAGTTGAAATCGCCACGGGAAGCGTTGCCATTGTCAACCACGGCAGCCTCGTATTTGGCGATAATTGATCGCCACAAAGGCA
>CAIPEB010000781.1 GCA_903863885.1 uncultured Planctomycetaceae bacterium
GAGCATCTCGACCTTGCCGCTCCAGTGGGGTGATCCGCCGCCGACGGCCGACGAACTGGCGGTGTGCGCAGCCCAGCTGGCGACGCTCGCCGAGCACCTAGCACGCCTGGAGCAAGACACCGGGCGTTTGATCTACGTGTGCCTGGAACCCGAACCCGGTTGCACGCTGCAGCGGAGTTCGGACGTTGTCGCCTTTTTTGAACGCCATCTGTTGCCCGGTCGGGATGAACGGCGGATTCGACGCCACCTTCGCGTGTGTCACGATATCTGCCACGCCGCGGTGATGTTCGAGGACCAGGCAGAGGCGATTTGCCGCTATCGGGCCGCAGGCATCGGAATCGGCAAGGTCCAGGTATCCTCCGCGGTCGTCCTGCCGCTGGACGAACTGGATGCGGCCGCCCGGCCACCTGCGCTGGAGCAACTGAGAGGGTTCGAGGAGCCTCGCTATCTCCATCAAACCTGCGTGCGGCTTGACGAAGAAACCGGCGCGGAGTTCTTCGAGGACCTGCCGTTGGCGCTCCAGGCGTCCCAGGCGCGTCGACTCGTGGGCCAATGGCGAGTCCACTTCCACGTACCGATCTACATCGAGCGATTTGGCTTGCTGTCCACTTCAGGCGGCGAGATTCAAACCTGCCTGCAGGCCGTGCGGCACTGCCCCGAGCTGCACCACCTCGAAATCGAAACGTACGCCTGGACCGTGCTGCCCCAATCGCTGCGCGTGCCCACCCTGGCCGACGGCATCGCCGCGGAAATCCGCTGGCTGCAGGACCAGTGCCCTGCCGGCGAGTGCGCCGTCAAGACTTAGAATGGCGGGAGTCGTGCCTGGGGTCGAGCCACGAGGTACGAGTGGCGAGCCCCCAGTTTTCGCCTCTGGGGGTTCGCTGCGTTCGACCCCGGGCGCGCCAACCTCCAGGGTTGACGGCGGCATTAGGCGATCGACGCTACGCTTCCGGCCCACCGGTCTTCATGCCGATCCCCAGCAGCTCGCCCGCCACGCGTCGCGAGTGCCCCAGCAGCTCCGCGTAGTCCGGGTCCTCGAGGTCTTCGCCCATCAGCTCAATGTCGACGTCGCCCGCGTAGCCGCTGGCCAGCAGCGCCGCCATGATCGCCTGCAGCGGCAGCAAACCCGCGCCCAGCCGGCACCGATTCTGCTCACCGCACGGCGGCCGCCTGGCGTCGCCCAGCTGGACCAGCGAGATCCACGGCGACAACTCGGGCAGACGCTCGACGATCCCCGGCAGATGCCCGAAATGATACGCGTCGAACACCAATTTGACGTTCGGGCTGCCGAACGAGCGGATCAATTCAAGCGTCTCGTCCAAATTGGTCAGGAAGGTCCAACCGGACGCACAGCCCGCATGCATCGGCTCGATAGCCAGCGTCACGCCGCTGCCTTCCGCCTGCGGCAACAGAGCCTCAACAGCATCCCGGAACAACCGCTTGGCGTGGTTGTGCGTGTGGCCGGCACGCGAGCCTGAATAGACGATCAGTGAACCGGCCTTTAGATCGGCGGTCAGCTGGACGGCTTCCAATGCGTCCTCGATGCTCTCCTTGTGAGACCTCCCATCGCTGCCGGTGAACCCGCCGGCCCACAGGACCGCCGATACGGCCAGCCCCGCTTCGTCGAGCAATTCGAGCGATTTCAGTTCGCCAAAGTCCGATATCTTCTGCCGCCAGACGGCAATCGCCTGAAACCCCGCCGCGGCGTAGTGCCGCACGTCTTCGTCGAACGACCAGCGGAGGGTCGTCAACTCGTTCATCGACAGCCGAACCATGCCAGCGCCCCTTCGCTCACGTTTGTCCCGCTCAAGAAATGCGGCATTCGCCCACCAGACCGGTAGATAGACTGGCTAGAGTTGCGGTAGTATGTCGTATCGTTCGGCGCGTGTAAAGCGCGGGTCCGAGAGCTTTGGCGGCTGCTTTCGCGACAGGCAGTCCAGCCCAAAAAACACGCACCTGCGCCGTGCGGCCGTGTTTTCAGATCGAGGCCATTTCACGGGACATCCGCCAATTCGGCCCAAGAAAGCCGATCGGGCGTTGCCGAGCTGCAAACGCGGCTAGCATTGGCACAGAGCTTGCAACTAGCATCGAGTGTCGTGGAGTCAAGTTCCAGAACAACAGACAGGACGGGAGACGATGAAGAAAATCGAGGCGATTGTCCGGCACCACAAGCTGGACGACATTAAGGCGGCCCTCGTCGAGCAGGGCTTTCACGGGATGACCGTCACGGAAGTCCGCGGCTTTGGCAGGCAAAAAGGCCAACGCGAGACCTATCGCGGTGCCGAATATACGATCGACTTCATCCCCAAGTTGAAAATCGAAGTCGCGGTCTCGTCGGAAGACGCCGACAAAGTCATCGAGACGATCGTCAAGGCGGCTAAGACTGGCAGCATCGGCGACGGCAAGATCTTCGTTTACAGCCTGGACAACGCCGTCCGGATCCGAACCGGTGAAGCCGGTGGTTCGGCACTTTGATCCGCTCGATTGCTGCCGCCAAGCCGCGCGCAAATCTGCGAACGGTCAGGCGTAAGCCCACGGATGCCTTGTAGCGGCACGGC
>CAIPEB010000782.1 GCA_903863885.1 uncultured Planctomycetaceae bacterium
CTCCTCCCTACGCATCCGTAGAGCGGGCCGGATTCTTGCCGCTGTTCGGGCTGTCCACTAAAGTTGAGGGCTTTGATATTTTCGATTCCTGTTGCGTGTTTCATCGGTTGTCATGTCGCGAATTGTTCTCGCCATGTCCGGCGGCGTCGACAGCAGCGTCGCAGCCCATCTTTTGCTGCGCGGCGGCCACGAGGTCATCGGCGTCTTCATGCGGCATGGAGAGCCCGTCTTCGAGGCGTGTCGAGCCGAGCGCGATGCAGGCGACTCGACGTTGCCCGTGCTGCACGCTCGAACAAGCGCCAAGCAGGGTTGCTGCAGCGCATCGGATGCCGAGGACGCGCGCCGGGTTGCCGACCGGTTGAACATCCCGTTCTATGCGCTGGATCTGCAGGCAGACTTCCGGAACGTCATCGATTATTTCGTGGCCGAGTACTCGTCGGGACGCACGCCGAACCCCTGCGTGATGTGCAACAACTGGATCAAGTTCGGTAGGCTGTTCGATTACGCATCGAGTGTCGGGGCCGAGTTCGTGGCCACCGGGCATTACGCTCGCCTGATTTCCCGACCGGGTGAACGGACGCCCGCGTTGTGTGCCGGGATCGACGCTACCAAGGACCAGTCCTATGTGCTGTTCGGGGTGCAGCGCGAGCAGTTGGCCAGGATGTTGCTCCCCGTGGGCGAGTTCCGCAAGACGCAGATACGGGAAATGGCGGCAGAACTTCTGTTGCCGGTTGCCGAGAAACACGACAGCCAGGAAATCTGTTTCGTATCTCCCGGGCAGCACGCGGCTTTTGTGCGGTCGCGGCTTGGCCCCTGCGAGAGAGCGGGAGAAATCGTCACGACGGACGGACGCGTGGTAGGACGGCACGATGGGATCGAGGGGTTTACGATCGGCCAGCGGAGAGGGCTCGGCGTGGCATTGGGCGGACGCCGGTTTGTCGTGAGGATCGAGGCCGAGACTCGCCGCGTGATAATCGGCGATCGCGAGGAATTGTCGCGCCACGAATTGACGGCGTGCCGCACGAACTGGCTGGCGGACCCTCCGTCCGGCTCCTTTCGCTGCGAGGCGAAGATCCGTTATAACGCCCGGCCCGCCGGCGCCACTGCGGAACTTGTCGATGGTGAGCGTTTGCGAGTGCGTTTTGACCAGCCGTGTTTTGGGGTGGCGCCGGGGCAGGCCGTGGTCTGCTACGACGGGCCTCGCGTGCTCGGCGGCGGCTGGATTGAGTAGTTCAATTTCGGCGAAGCGGCCCGCCCTGTTGTTGTGCGGCTCTCCGATGGATTATGATTTTTGCTGGTGTCACGTCTCCGCAAGGCGGTCGTCCCCAACGAGGAACTTGCCATGTTGAACCTGTCGACAATTCTGCTGGCCCAAGGGGAAAACGGCGGGCAGTTCAGCAATGTCGGGTGGGAATGGGTTGTTGCCATCGGGCTGGCGATCTTCGCGATCTTTTTCGTGTTCGTAGCGCTGATCGTCATTGCCGCGTATGGCAAACTCTGGTTTCAGGCCTACATGTCCAGCGCGGATATCAGCATCCTGAGTCTGATCGGCATGGGCTTTCGGCAGGTGAATCCGCGGATCATCGTGACGGCCAAGATCATGGCTGCCCAGGCCGGGCTCGATATCAACCGCAGAACCGGCATCAGCACCTCCCGGCTTGAAGCCCATTTCCTGGCCGGAGGCAATGTGATGAGCGTGATTCACGCGATCATCGCCGCTCATCGGGCCGGCATCGACCTGGATTTCGACCGCGCCGCCGCAATCGATCTGGCCGGACGCGACGTGATGGACGCCGTTCGCACCAGCGTGATTCCCAAGGTCATCGACTGCCCGGACCCGCGGCGAAGCGGCAAAACGACGCTCAGTGCAATTGCCAAGAACGGCGTGGAATTGAAGATCCGGGCGCGGGTTACCGTGCGTACCAACCTCGAGCAGTTGATCGGGGGCGCCACCGAGGAGACCGTTATCGCGCGGGTCGGCGAAGGTATTATTACTTCGATCGGATCCTCTGATACGCATCTCGAAGTTCTCGAAAATCCCGATCGGATCTCGCGGGCGGTGCTCGAGCGCGGTCTCGATGCGCACACGGCTTTCGAGATCGTCTCGATCGATATCGCGGACATCGATGTCGGCGAGAACATCGGCGCTCGACTGCAGGCGGATCAGGCCGAGGCCGACACTCGCGTCGCTCGGGCGCAGGCCGAACAGCGCCGCGCCGAGGCGATTGCGGCCGAGCAGGAAATGAAGGCGAAGACCGCGGAAAACAGAGCTCTGCTGGTCCTGGCCGAAGCCGAGGTGCCGCGGGCGGTGGCCGATGCGTTCCGCGATGGCCACATCTATTCGGCGGGCGAATCCCACGAATCGGGAAAAGCTTAACCCGCCGAATCGCCTTCGATGGGCTGAACAACACTCCAAAAAAAAGGCGAGGCATTTAGCCTCGCCTTTCTCGTTCGGATTTCATTGCGTCCGCAATCACGGACTCTTGGCCGCAGGCGCTGCGGCAGGCGGATCTGCGAACGGGTCGTCGCCGGCGGCCGGTGCGGCCGGAGCCGGCGGTTTCGCTTCAGGAGCCGGGGCCGGAGCGGGCGCCGGGGCGGGAGCAGGCGCCGGAGCTTCTGGCTTGGCTGCGGGGGCCGGGGCAGCCGGATCCGCGAACGGATCGTCGCCCGGTGCCGGAGCAGCCGGAACGGGCGGCTTGGCTTCGGGTGCCGGTGCCGGAGCAGGTGCGGGAGCCGGAGCCGGTGTTTCCGGCTTGGCCGCCGGAGCGGGGGCGGCAGGATCAGCGAACGGGTCGCTACCAGCCGCTGGTGCCGGAGGTACGGGCGGCTTGGCTTCGGGTGCCGGAGCTTCGGGCTTCGCCTCAGGCTTGGCCTCGGCTGCGGGAGCCGCACCGGCCGCGGCGGGGCCCGCAAACGGATCGTCCGCTGCCGGAGGAGGCGGAGTTGTCGGTTTCGCTTCATTCGCTGGAGCAGCCGGTGCCGGTCCACCGAACGGATCGTCCGCTGCCGGAGGAGGCGGAGTTGCCGGTTTCGCTTCATTCGCCGGAGCCGGGCCGCCGAACGGATCTGCGGCTGCGGGCGGCTCTTTGGCAGCCGGCGCAGCGGCCGGAGCTTCAGCAGCTGGGGCTGCCGCGGGCGGACCGACAGGCAGTTCGGGTTTCGGCTGGGCTTTTTCCATTTCGGCCGGCTTCGCCGCGCCAAATGGGTCGGTACTGTCGGCTGCCGCGTTGGGAGCCGCCGGCGGAGCCGCTTCAGTCGGCGTTCCAGCCGGCTTGCGCAGCACCTCTTCCTCGGCTCGCTTCAATTGCTCGTAGCGACTGCGGCGAGCCTTCAATTCCTTGTCCCGCACCACCGCGCGTGCGTTCAGGCGGTACCGTTCGATTTCCATTCGCAACGAACCCTGCACCCGCTGCAGCGATTCGCTGACCGGGTACAGTCGGTCGGTGTTGGTGCTTTCGAGTTCGCCGCCTCGCGTGAAATCCTTGGTGGCTTCTTCGGTTCGGCCCAGTTGCTGACAGGCCAGACCGTGAAAGTAATAGACGCGAGGGTCGTCTGTGCCCTGGCTGATTGCCCGAGCCAGCGCCTTTTCGGCGTCCTGGTATTTGCACGAGAAATAGGCGTGTACTCCCTGTCCGTATAACTCCGACAACAGGGTATCCTGCGACTGAACCGGTGCAGGCACCAGGCTCCACAGCCACAGGACACTCGCAGTGAACACTATTTTCCTGCCCATTCGCTTCGCTCCCGCATCTGGTTCTGCACACGGCGACTCTACGACTCGCCCAACTTCCTGATAATAGTTCCGTTACCGCGCATTCGCAACTCTCGCAGAACACCTGTTTCCCGCGGCCGGATGCCGGTAGGCGGTAGGCGGTAGGCGGTAGGTTGGTTGCTTTCCTCCCGACTCCCGACTCCAGACTCCAGACTCCCGACTCCCGACTCCAGACTCCAGACTCCAGACTCCAGACTCCAGACTCCAGACTCCAGACTCCAGA
>CAIPEB010000783.1 GCA_903863885.1 uncultured Planctomycetaceae bacterium
GCGCTGGTGATCGGCATCATGGTGGTCGTTTTCACTGGCTTGGGCGCGAGGTTGGCCTACTTGCAGACGGTGCGTGAAGATGAACTCACGCGTATCGCTCGCGACAACACTCGACGGGAGATTATTCTCGAACCACGGCGCGGTGAAATCCTCGACGCACGGGGCGAATTGCTCGCCACGAGCCAGATCGTCAAGACCATCTGCGCCGATCCTTCGTTGATCGTCAACCAACAAGCTCCCATCGCGCGTGCTGTGGCTCCCCTGCTGGGGATGGACGTGGACGACCTGCATCGCCGACTGATGCCAGGCATCCGCTTGCAGACGAACCTCGTGGCGGTTTCTCGCGGGTCGTCCACGATGACCAACAAGGTGGTGGAGGTGCCCCTACAGTATGTCGTCCTCAAGCGCCTGGTGACGGTGGAAACCTGGAAGCGCATCGAGCAGACGATGGCCACGCTCGACTTTGGTTACGACGAAACCAAGCTCAAGCGGGCCGAGCGGCAGTTCCTGGATCGCATACGGCGCAGCGCAATCCACCCGGACAAGCAGGACGACCAAATACGGATTTATCCCCAGGGGCGCCTGGCTGCGCATGTGCTCGGCTATACGACGGTGACGAACAGCCTATTCAGCGGAAAGAAAGTCCGCGACGTCCACGGCATCGAAGGCATCGAGCGGCAGTTTAACAACGACCTTTCGGGCCAACGCGGTTGGCGGGTCATGGAGGTAGATAAATCCCTGCGCGAACTGGTTGACAAGCGCACCCAAGATGTCGCCCCGGTGGATGGACTCGCGGTGGCGTTGACCTTGGACGCCTTCATCCAACACGAACTCGAAGACGCCCTGGCGGATGCCATGCGCAAGCATACGCCCCTCAGCGCCGCCGGAGTCGTTGTGCGCCCGCGCACCGGAGATGTGCTGGCGATGGCAGTGCTGCCTGACTTTGATCCCAACTTTCCGGGCGCACCGGGAACACCTTCGGACGCCCGGAGAAACCGGTTGATAACCGACCGACACGAGCCTGGAAGCACCTTCAAGGTGCCGGTTATCAGTGCGGCCCTGGATGCGAAGGCCGTGACTCTCGCGCGGCCGTTCTTCTGCGAAAATGGCACGTGGCTTTATGCTGGGCGCACGCTGCGCGACCACGAAGGCTATGGCAGCCTCTCGGTCTCGGAGATTGTGAGCAAGTCCTCGAACATTGGTGCCGCGAAGGTGGCGCTGGAAGTGGGGCGCACCTACCTGTGGCAATACATCGTCAATTTCGGTTTTGGCACTCGCACGGGGATCGAACTGCCGGGCGAATCCAGGGGCCGCGTCTGGCCACTGAGCGATTGGACCCCGTTGTCCATCACTCGGGTTGCCATGGGCCACGAAGTGGACTGCACTCCGCTGCAGATGGTTATGTCCTTGTGTGCGATTGCCAACGACGGAGTCCTCATGCGGCCACGCTTGGTGCATCATCTGCAGGATCACTCCGGGCGCGTAGTCGTCGGCACAGAGCCTCGTGAAGTGCGCCGGGTGATCAGTGCGGAGGCCGCTCATGACATGGTGAAAGCGATGAAGAACGTGGCAACCAAGCAGGGCACGGCTGAAGGCGCTGCCATGGAACGATACACCGTCGCCGGCAAGACCGGCACGGCGCAGAACCC
>CAIPEB010000784.1 GCA_903863885.1 uncultured Planctomycetaceae bacterium
CAACCACTCGTGCTTGTCGTTTCCGAATTGCTCGATATCCTCCCAGCCTTCCGCCCCGGCAATAACAGCCAAGACGCTCAGTACAAGTATGTCGACCAGCAGATGAAGCTTCGTCCGTTCGACACGTGGATCTTCGACTCTGGAGAAACAAACGACCAGCGGCAGTGGCTTGGGCAAGGCTTGACCTCCATGATTGACAAACGTGTAACCCCAACCATGGAAATCCTTCGGTGCTAGCCTTCACTTAGGCAACTCCCGCCAGAATAATCACACTGTGTCGCGAGATGCGTTTGCCCTGGCGCCATTCCTATCGATACGTTCGCGGTGCTGGCCGAACTCATGGAAACCTGGAACCGCGCCGACGCGATGGAATTCGCCCAGGTGATGGTCGATCACATCCTCCCACCCTACCGATGCCTCATGGAGAGCTATGACAAGTCGCAGGATGTGCAAAAGACGGGTCGGGAAACAGAGCTGGATAGACTGGAAACGGCCGCGTTGCAGACGTAATCGAATTGGGCCGCAACCGCAGTCGCGTAAACCGTGCTGGAACGCATGGCATCTTATGAAGTCGCGATAGAGCGACGGCGTCCTCTCAATTGTCTTTGTCGTCGCTCAACATCGCTGGATCAGGATGGTTCCGAATGGACCAGCCCGTCTTCAGGCCGATGACGAACCAGGCAAGCGCTAAAACGCCGACTGCAAAAATCGTGTCCCCCACCACTCGCAGCCAGCGCAGGGTGGCCAGCGTATTGTCCTGGAGGAACTCGGCGGAACGGGCATACCATAATCCGCGTTCCACACTCGCCCAGGTCTGGAGGATTCCGACCGGCAAGACGGAGATCAGGACCATTAACGCCAGCCCGACGTTGATGGCCCAAAACGCGAAAGCCAGCGAGCCGGTCCGCCAGGCGTTGTGCGTTGTCAGACCCTTGAGACAAAAGAGCATCAGTCCGATTCCCAGTAGCCCGTAGACACCGAACAGCGCTGTGTGACCATGTACGGAGGTTGTATTCAACCCCTGCATGTAATAGAGGGCGATTGGCGGGTTGATGAGGAAACCGAACAATCCCGCCCCAACCAGGTTCCAGAAGGCTACGCCGACAAAGAAGTAAATCGGCCATTTGTAGGCGGCGACCCAGGGCCGGGCCCGCGTGAGCGTGAGGTTTTCGTAGGCTTCAAAGCCGATCAGCACCAAGGGGACGACCTCAAGGGCGCTGAACGTCGCTCCAAGAGCGAGGATGGCCGTGGGCGTGCCCGTGAAGTAGAGGTGATGGAATGTGCCAATGATCCCCCCAAACAGAAATATCGTCGAGGAGAAAAGCACGGCGGCCGTTGCCGTCGCTGAACGCAGCAGTCCCATGCGGGTGAACAGAAAAGCGATCACAACCGTGGCGAATACCTCGAAGAAGCCCTCGACCCAAAGGTGAACGACCCACCAGCGCCAATATTCGGCGATGGCCAAGTTGGTCCTCTGGCCCCACATGATTCCCGCCCCGTAGAAAGCCGCAATGGCCGCCGAGGCGATAACGAATAAGCCCAGCAAGTGCTTGTGATCACCTGGTTGACGGAAGGCCGGCCACAGCGCCCGCAGCATCAAACCGAGCCAGATGAACAAGCCCGCCAGCAGATAGAGCTGCCAGAAACGCCCCAAGTCGACATACTCGAAGCCCTGATGACCGAACCAGTAGTTGGCAGTCAACCCCATGCGCTGTCGGGTGGCATACCAGGTGCCGAACAGCGAGCCCGCGACAATAATGAGCAGGCTGATGAAAAGGAGATTGACACCTTCTCGCTGGAACTTGGGTTCGTAGCCCGACACAGCCGGCGCAATGAACAGTCCGGTGGCCAGCCAGGCGGTTGCGATCCAGAAGATCGCCAACTGCGTATGCCAGGTCCGCGTTACTGAATACGGCAGCCATTCGGCCAGCGGGATGCCGTAGAATCCGCTCCCCTCAACGCCGTAATGCGCCGTCACCGCCCCGAGTCCCACCTGGATCACGATCAGCGCCGTCACGACCCAGAAGTACTTTAGCGTTGCCTTCATCGAGAGTGTCGGACTGAGTGCCAGCAGGGGATCGTGACGCGGAAGTGCCGCCGGTTCCCCCTGCTTGCCATGCAGGATGGCATAGTACCAAGCCAGTGCTCCGATGCCGGCCAGCAATAGCACGAAGCTGAGCACCGACCAAACCACAATCGCTCCGCTGGGTCGGTTTTCGATCAACGCTTCAGCCGGCCAATTGTTGGTATACGTAACTGCCGGCGTCACCGAGGAAGCATCCGTCGAGGTTATGCCATGGTGCTGGCCGGGGCGTTCGGTTCCGCAGGCCCATGCTGTCCAGAAGAAGAACGCGTTCAACTTTCGCTGGCGTTCAGGATCGCGGATCGTGTGCTCAGCAATCGCGTAGGCATTACGCAATTCACCGGGAGTCATGCCGCCGTCGGCCAGACCGGCAATGTCATCCGGAAACTCCTCCGCGTTCGCAAAGATGGCTGCGTAGTAACGCCCCAGGGAATCGATCGCTTGTGCCCGCAAAGGGGAAATCCGCAATTGCTTCGTTTGCGGGTCGAATGTGTTGGTTCGAATCTCCTGGCGAAGGCGCGCCTTGAGCTGCGATTGCACGTCTGCCGGCAGTTGCGGGAACGACCGCTGGTGCTCTTCGCGGCTCCAATGTTCCAGCAGCCAAAGACATTCGCGATGGAGCCAGTCGGCGGACCAGTCTGGCGCGACGTACGCCCCGTGGCCCCAGATGCTCCCCAACTGCTGGCCGCCCACGGACTGCCAGACATTCTGGCCGTCGAGAATGTCCTCGCCCGTGAAGAGCAACCGGCCGTCGGGGGTAACGACCTGCTCCGGAATCGGCGGTGCTTGGCGATAGATCTCCCGGCCATAGTAGCCGAGGACGGAAAAAGAAACTCCGATCACCAGCCACAACCCGAGCCAAAGTCGCCAATACTTCATTGCGTCTCTCCTCTTGAACGAAAGTCATTCGGAAAGCGCGATATCTGCATCCTATGCTCGCAATTCCGCAGGGCAAGGCGGATGTTTCTCCCGAGCCTTCAGGCCGCACCCGGCGAGGTGTGCTTGAGTGAGTTCATCGGTTGTTGCACCTATCGACGGGCTGCGATACCGCGTAGGATGCAGGCTGGCGGCCTCGCCGATCGGCCTGCCAAGTCCATGGTGGGAATCGGAGTTCTGTGACGTGAGTGCGTCGGGCCCATGCCGGCACCGGTGCGCCGCACGCTCTCATTCAGGTCCGGGCGTATAATAACGAAGCTCGGGTAAGCCCTGCTTATAGGGGCTTGGTTTCTTAATGGCGAAGTCGCACGCCGTGTCCTGGAATCTATTCGGTCCCCGTGTTCTTGACGCGAGACGAGGAGGGCCAAATGGACAGATACATTTGCATTCACGGCCATTTCTACCAACCCCCGCGCGAAAACCCGTGGCTCGAGGCGGTGGAGCCGCAGGATTCGGCCTATCCGTACCACGACTGGAACGAGCGGATCACGGCGGAATGTTACGCGCCCAATGCGGTCGCCCGCATCCTGAACAGCGATGGCCGAATCGTCAGTCTGGTCAACAACTACGCCAGGATGAGTTTCGATTTCGGTCCGACTCTGTTGTCCTGGCTGGAAAAGAACAAGCCGGCCGTGTATCAGCGCATCCTGGATGCGGACGTGGAGAGTCGCCAGCGGTTCGGCGGTCACGGTTCGGCGCTCGCGCACGCCTACAACCACATGATCCTGCCGCTGGCAAACTTCCGCGACCGGTATACCCAGACCATTTGGGGTATTCGCGACTTTGAGCATCGCTTCGGGCGCACTCCTGAGGGTATGTGGCTGCCCGAAACCGCAGTGGACGTCGAGACCCTGGAAGTTCTTTCCGAGCTGAATATTCGATTCACGATTCTGTCCCCGCATCAATGCGCTAGGTGGCGTCAGCTTGGCGAGGAGGCGTGGCATGACGTCGACGGTTGCGGGGTCGATCCGACTCACCCGTACATTCAGCGTCTGCCGTCAGGACGCAGCATCGCCGTCTTTTTCTACGACGGTTCGATATCGCGCGCCGTGGCGTTCGAAACGCTGCTGTGCCAGGGAGAGAGCCTGGTCAATAGGCTGGCAAGTGCTTTTTCAGACGGCCGAAGTGAACCGCAATTGGTGCATATCGCGACCGATGGAGAATCGTACGGCCACCACCGTGCGCATGGCGATATGGCTCTGGCCTACGCGCTGGAATATGTCGAACGCCACAAGATCGCCCGCCTGACAAATTACGGCGAGTATCTTGCGCAATATCCTCCGCAAGCGGAGGTGGAGATCCGTCCGAACACGTCCTGGAGCTGTTCGCACGGTATCGAACGTTGGCGCAGCGACTGTGGCTGCAATACGGGACGATTTGGCTGGAATCAGGCATGGCGCCGACCATTGCGGCTGAGCTTGGATTGGCTGCGGGACGAAGTGGCGAGCAGATACGAGCAGTCTGCGGGCTCTCTGCTCCGCGACCCCTGGACAGCCCGGGATCAATACATCGACGTCATCCTCGATCGCTCGCCCGATAGTCTGGAGCGTTTCTTCAGCCGTCAAGCGGCTCGCGAGTTGACGCCCGAAGACAAATCGACGGCGCTGAAGTTGCTCGAGATGCAGCGATATGCACTGCTGATGTACACAAGTTGCGGCTGGTACTTTGACGAGTTGTCGGGACTTGAATCCGTCCAGGTACTCCAATTCGCCGCGCGTGCAATCCAACTTGCCGGCGAGTTGTTCGAGGGCGACTGCGAGGCACGCTTCCTCAAACTGCTGGAATCAGCGCAAAGCAATCTGCCCGAGCCTGGCGATGCCCGCGCGATTTACGAGAAGTGGGTCAAGCCGATGGCCATCGACTGGAACCGCGTGGCGGCGCACTATGCATTGAGCGCACTGTTCGAGGCATTTCCGGACCGAATCCGCATGTTCTGCTACGAGGTCGAGCGACAGGGGTTTCAGACTTATCTGGCAGGCAAGGCGAGGGCCGTGGTCGGTCATGCCCGGTTCCGCTCGGATATCACGGCGGAATCGACGGAGATGGTCTTTGCAGCGGCTCACTTGGGCGGTCATAACGTCAATTGCGGGGTGCGGCCACACACCGGCGACGAAGCTTACACGCAAATCGCCAGCGAGTTGGCTCAGACGCTGGAGAAAGCGGACTTCGCCGAATTGATTCGTGTGGTCGACCGCACTTTCGGCGAGTCCACGTACACGCTGCGGTCGTTGTTCCGCGACCAGCAGCGCAAGGTGTTGCGCCAAATTCTCCAGGGACAATTGAGCGAAGCCGGCGCCGCGTATCGCCGGATCTACGAGGAACACCTCCCCACGATGCGGTTTCTTGGCGAACTGGGGATCCCTCAGCCCAAGGCCTTTCAATCGGCAGTGGACTTTCTGCTGAATACCGATATCCGCTGGCACGTGGAAGGGGAACGCGGAGCCGTGGACGATATTCGCGTGCTCCTGCAGGAAGCCCGTTCGCTGCGAATGCAGTTGGATATGGCAGGCGTGTCACACATGCTCAGCCAGCGAATGACCGATACGGCGGATTCCCTTTGTACACAACCGGCGCAATTGGCCACATTCAAGCAACTGGACGATCTGGCCGCATTGACGCTCGAGTTACCGTGTGTCGTTGATATCTGGCACCCGCAGAATGTCTATTTCGAGTTGCTGAAGACGCTTTGGCCCGAGTTGCTGCAGCAGTATCAGGGCGGGGAGGCGAATTCCGAAGAATGGCTGGACGTGTTCGTGGCGCTCGGCGACAAGCTGCGGGTCTGCACCGACGACTTGAAGAAAACGCTCCATGAAGTGAAAAGCACTCCCTCCGTGCGCACGCTCGTTCGCGAGTGTTTCGCTCGACGCTGTGTGCCGCGAGCCACGTACCGCCTGCAATTCAACTGCCGTTTCACATTTCGCGACGCCACGGCGATCGTGCCCTATCTGCACGAGTTGGGTATCAGCCACTGCTACGCGTCGCCGATCTTCCAGGCACGACCGGGCAGCGAGCACGGCTACGACGTGTGTGACCACAGTCGGCTCAATTCGGACCTGGGAACCGAAGACGACTTTCGTTGCTTGACGGAGGAACTGCGCGGCGCCGGGATGGGGCTGATTGCGGATGTGGTCCCCAATCACATGGGGATCGGAGACGCAACCAACGCCTGGTGGCTGGATGTTCTGGAGAACGGCACGGCCTCCGTCTATGCCTCCTGCTTCGACATCGACTGGGAACCCTCCAACCCGGTGCTGAACAAAAAAGTCCTGCTGCCCGTGCTGGGCGACCAATTCGGCAGAGTCCTTGAAGCGGGCGAGATTCGGCTGGCCTACGAGAGCGGCGCCTTTTTCCTGCGCTACTTCAATCTGAAAATGCCGGTTGCGCCCGATGCGTACATCTTCATCCTGGAGCGACTTCTGGCCCGCGTGGTCGATACGATTGATGCTGAGGACCCGCACCTTCAGGAATTGAGAAGCATCGTCACGAGCTTGAACCATTTGCCGCCGATGAGTGAGTCGACCGCCGAGAAGATCGAAGAGCGACAACGGGAAAAAGAAGTCATCAAGCGCCGCTTGGCGACGTTGTGCGGCAGCGATCCGGTGATCGAGCAGACACTCCGCGAGACCATCAACGTCTTCAACGGCAACGTGGGAGATCCTCACAGCTTCGACCTGCTGGAGAACTTGCTGAACCAACAGGCTTATCGTCTGGCCTACTGGCGTGTGGCAACGGAAGAGATTAATTATCGCCGGTTCTTCGACATTAACGAGTTGGCCGCCATCTGCACCGAGAAGAGCAGTGTTTTCAAGGCGACGCACCAGCTCGTGCTTCGCTTGTTGTCCGAGGGAAGTGTCTGCGGACTCCGCCTGGATCATCCGGACGGTCTGTGGAATCCAGCCGAGTACACCCGCCATCTTCAGGACGAATACGTATTGGCATGGGTGCGGGCGAGAATGCCGGCGGATCGTGTGCCTGAGGATCTGGAGCAGCGAGTTGCGGCAGGTTTTGCCGAGCAATTGGGGCGAAACCCGGGGCCGCGGAAATGCTGGCCGCTGTATGTCGTGGCGGAGAAGATCCTCTGTGAGGACGAGTCGTTGCCCGATGATTGGGCCGTGGACGGCACGACGGGGTACGACTTTCTCGCGATGACGAACGGTTTGCTGATACCGTCCGAGACGCTGCGCGAATTCGACCGCATTTACTCGAACTTCATCGGGGACCGGATGGACCTGGAGCAGCTTGTGCAGGCCTCGAAGAAGATGATCATGCTGATCTCCATGGCCGGCGAGATCAACGCGCTGAGCCATCAGCTCGATCGCATTTCGGAACGCAACCGACAGTACCGGGACTTTACACTGAATAGTCTCACATTCGTGATTCGCGAGGTCATCGCGTGCTTGAAGGTCTATCGCTCGTACGTCGTCGCACCTGACAGGGTGAGCGGGCGGGACCGTCGTTACATCGAAGATGCAGTCGCCCGTGCAAAGAGGTTGAATCCGCGCACTGCAGCCTCGATTTTTGATTTCGTTCGCGACACGCTTTTGCTGGACAACCTGTCCCAATTCCGAGTGGCCGACCGGCCGGAGGTCATTGCATGGGTGATGAAGTTCCAGCAGTTGACCGGGCCGGTCATGGCTAAAGGAGTGGAAGATACCGCGTACTACGCGTTCAACCGCCTCGTCTCGCTGTGCGAAGTCGGTTCGAATCCGAATCGTTTCGGTGTCTCCATATCGGAGTTCCATCAGGCGAACGCCGCACGCGTCGATCGCTGGCCCAACGCGATGTTGGCGACCACGACGCACGACACGAAAAGGAGTGAGGATGTGAGGGCCCGAGTGGACGTTCTCGCCGAGATGCCGGACTGGTGGGAAGCTGCCACGAATCGCTGGGCGAAGCTGAATGCCGCGAAAAGAACAGCGGTGGACGGCCAATTGGCTCCTGATCGAAATGAAGAGTATCTGCTCTACGAGACCCTGGTGGGAAGCTGGCCAGAGCTTTCCGGGAGGGAGTCCGGTCTCGAGCAATACCGGACTCGCGTGGTCTCCTACATGGAAAAGGCCACTCGAGAGGCCAAGGTGCACACGAGTTGGGTGAATCCCGATCAGGCATACGATGCGGCTGTGCGGGAGTTTGTGTGCCGGTTGCTGCCGGACGATCTAAAAGATCCCTTCATCATGGACTTGGCGGAATTCGTGCGGCCGGTGGTCTTCTTTGGTCGCTTGAACTCACTCACGCAGACGCTGCTTAAACTCACCTGTCCCGGCGTACCCGACTTTTACCAGGGGTCGGAACTGTGGGCCCTGGATCTCGTCGATCCCGATAACCGCCGTCCTGTCGCCTACGACCTTCGCCGCGATGCTCTTGCCGAGCTGAAGGACCGCACCGCCAGCACGCCGCAACCGGCTCAACTCGCCATGGAGTTGCTCGCTGCCGCCGACAACGGACTTGTGAAAATGTATCTCATTTACCGCGTGCTTTCTTACCGGACGAGTCACCCGGAACTGTTCGAGCACGGCAGCTATGAACCGCTGGAATGCGTCGGCGAGTTCGCTGACCATGTCGTTGCCTTTTCGCGCTCCTACGGCGAGCAGTCCATCACCGTGGTTGCTCCGCGCCTGATGTTTGGTCTGATGAAGGGCCAAAGCGAATGGCCTCTCGGAAACAACGTCTGGAAAAACACCGGAATCAGATGTCCGTCGCTCGATCCCGGCACCAGTCTTATTAATATTCTCACCGATCAGACTGTTGAGACGGACGGAGGCAGTCTCGCATTGGGGGCAATACTGCAGTCCTTCCCGGTCGCTGTGCTGGACCATCGAAACGCAAGCAGCGGCGCCGTTGAAACCGCGTCCGCCGATGCGCAGAACGCAACTTCGTAACTCGGTTTATGAAGGTTGGCGGACGTTTCGACGCCTGTGGATCGGCAATAGCCGATTAGGAAACTACCTGCAGTACCTGAAGTTCGAACGGCAGCAGCATGTCATCCCCGGGACCCCGCATGCCTCCATAGCGAGGGTCTTCGGAGCTTAAGATCCGGTTCCATGGGCGGGGCAGCAAGGGCGGCTCAATACAGCGCCGATCGGAAAGGTTGGCAACCACAAGAATCGGGTTGTTACGGCCAGTGGAAAGTTCGAGCACCAGACACGTCGAAATCGGCTGTTTGCCGGTTGGGACAAGCGAGGCTGCAACCGTCTGCCGATTTCGCAGCGGCGATAGTCTGCGGCGCAGGGCCAAGAGGTCCGAGTACCATTGTCGCCGCCCGGCCTGTTGTGTGCCCTGAGGCCATTTCCACGTGAGTGTCGCAGACGTGAACGTGGACGGTTTCTGAGGATCGGGAGCTTTGTCGCACTCAGGGGCCTGCGTTGCTGCCAAATCCGCTCTTCGCCCCCGCGCGACCGCAGCAATCAGATCGGGCTCGCCGAAGGAGCAGAAGAACGGAAACGGGCGGGTTTCTCCGTACTCCTCGCCCATGAACAGCAACGGTGTGTCGGGCAAGACCAGAAGCAACCCGGCGGCCAAACGTGCGGCCGCAGGCGGCATCAGAGTCGTCAGACGCTGACCGCAGGGGCGGTTGCCAATCTGGTCGTGGTTCTGCACGCTGATCACCAGGCTGCTTCGGTTCGGCAGAATCGGCAGGGAAGGATGCCGGCGGCGACCCGCGCCGGGCGATCGAAAAGGCATCACCAGCCCCCGGCCGCACGCGTCGGCCAGATGTTCGGCCTTTCCAAAGTCGGCATAATACCAGTGACGCTCGCCGGTCAACAAAGCGTGAAGGGCGTGATGAAAGTCGTCGTGCCAAACTCCGTCGAGTCCCGCGCCTCCCGCCTCAAGAGGATGGACGTTCCAGAAATCGTGCCGGTCACTTTCCGCGATCACGACCGCGCGGCGTCCCGCATGCTCCGCCGCTGAGGTAACGGTTTCGTGCAGCGGCGCCAGGATATGCACATCGCTGAAATCGTAGATTGCGTGCACTGCGTCCAATCGCAGACCGTCGATGTGAAAGTCGCGGATCCACATCCGCGCGTTATCGAGGACCATCTGCCGGACCGGGCCGCAGTCCGGACCGTCATAGTTGACGGCCTTGCCCCACGGCGTCGAGTAGCGGTCGGTGAAATAGGGGCCGAACATCCCGAAGTAGTTGCCTTCGGGGCCGAAGTGGTTGTAAACGACGTCGAGAATCACAGCGAGTCCGTGTCGATGGGCCGCATCAACCAGACGTTGCAGGCCGAAGGGGCCGCCGTAGGTGTTCTGAACCGCGAACGGATGCACGCCGTCGTATCCCCAGTTGCGTTCTCCGGGAAACTGTCCGACCGGCATGATTTCCAGCGCGCTGACACCCAGTTCGGCCAGCGAGGCCAGCCGGGGAATAATCGCATCAAATGTGCCTTCGGCCGTGAACGTGCCGACGTGGCATTCGTAGATCACCAGCCCCGACATCGACGTGCCCTGCCATTCGGCGTCGTGCCATTCGAACTCCAGCGGGTCGAGAATGGCCGAGGCGCGGTGCACGCCGTCGGGCTGCCAGCGAGAAAGCGGGTCGGGCAGATCCATTCCGCATTCAGGTATCCGATACGCGTAACGAAGAGCCGTGTCGCCGCCCGGCAACCGGCAACAGTGAAACTGTGATGCGTCGCGATGCATCGGGAATTCACTGCGCCGCCCGTCCTGCCACACGACAAGGGTTACCGAGTCATGATATGGCGACCAGATGCGCCACTCGATGCTGCCGTCAGGCAGGAAAGTCGCCCCTTGAGTCGGCGCGATTTCGCGCGATGCGGATGGGTGCATAATGCCATGCTCCGCTGAGGACACGGATTACAGGTTGAAAGTGGCCGAGGGCGATTGGCGGTCAGCAAGGTCATCGAGAGCGTCGAGCAGAAAGTGCAATGGCAACGGTGCCCGATCGGGCCGGCAGCGCAACTCGGTTTCCAGCTCCGAGAGGCCTCGCTCGAGCAGCAGCATCGGGAGCAGAAGACGCAAGGTCGCTTCCGATGCGGGCTGGAAACCTGTCTCGCGACAGGAAGCAAAATAGCCTTGCACAAACCGGAAGCACGTCCAACCCGCCCAGCAGCTGAACCAGGGGCGCAGTCGCTCAATGTCCTCGGCCCGCACCGGACCAAGTGTACGGCCGCGTCCCGACTGCAGTCCCGCCAGACTTGCGCGCATGGCGCTGTCAAAAGAACAGATCATATTAGCGACATCGGAAAGCGGCGAGCGCTTGATCCGACGTACTCCCAACGGCAGCCAACTTGGTCCCTCGAAGTCGATCAGCACATAGTCTTTGCCCGTGTGCAGCAACTGGCTCAAGTTGAAGTCGCCGTGGCAGCGGATGCGCATTGCATCCAACCGCTCGGTGGTCAAGGCCCGGAAATGACCGAGAAGTTCGCTTTGGCGGCTCAGCAGTGCTTCGGCGCTCGGACGCTCTGCCTCGGGCAGCAGGTGCGATTCCCGCAGCAGTCGATCGAATGCATCCATCTGCAGAGTCCGCAGCGCCTGGTAACACGAACGCTGGTAGTGCGTCTTGTAGCGTACGGGAGCAAAATCCGGATCGCGTACACTCGCCAGAATCGCATGCAATTCCGCGGTGCGCCGCCCCAGGATTTCCGCATCCTCAAGCACGGTCCCGATGGCCAACTGCAACTCGGGCGAAGGAGACGTCTGCTCCCAGTCCATGATGCGCGCGAGCCTCGGATGATCATGCGGCGGCGGAACGGTCAACGACAGCACGCGATCGTGGAATCCGCTCAGTTCGTCCAGCGCCAGTTGCCATGCATCGGACTCGTGAATCGAGTAGCCGTGCAGGACCCCAACGGCAGCGGTCTGTCTGTCGGTGCACCTAAACTCCAGCACTGCGGCGATCGGCGCTGAATGAACATGCCCCATCTTTTCGGTGAGCAATTGCCCGATCTCGACCTCGGGATGGGGGCCTTCTTCAAAATACCGATAGAGTTTCAGCACGAGCCGGTCTCCGAACCCGAGCGATGTATTGGCTTGTTCTCCCGTCAAAGGTCGCACGGGGAGAACTTCATTGGGATCGCCGCGCACGCCCGCAAAGGCCGACAAGGAGCGAAACACCACTTCGGCGCCCGCAGAAGTGGGCAACGCACAGTTCCGCTGAAAACAGTCCAGCGCTGCCGTGGCAAAGGCCGAGTCCTGCGATGCATCGAACAGCACACCGGCGGCCGGACCGGCGACTCGAGTGATCACGAGTTCGCGATGATCCTTGAGCAAATCGTCGGCACGTTGTCCGGTGGCCATGCCGACGGGGATCATCTGGTAGCGATGCCCGGCCGCGCTCGTCTCGATTTCGACGAAAGCCAGAATGCGCGGCCCATCGGCCGAATCTAATCGCGCGGAGTCCGTCAGCCATACACGCGTCACCGCTTCGGCGGGGTGTTGCGGCCAGCGGCGAGTGAGAAACGCCTGCAGTGCGAAATTCAGCGTTCGAACACGGGGATGAAAGAGTGCCGTCCAATCGCTTGAGACCCACACATCGGAAAGATCGCCCGTTTCGGGGCAAATCGGCGCGCGGGACGAAGGATCCTCCTGCTTCGTGAGAAGCAGCCAGTAGAACGCATGCGGACCAAGGGTCAGGAAATAGGACTGCTGGCCGATGGGCGGAAGGGCCGTGCCGCCGAACAGTTCCACGGGAGTTACACCGCGGAACATGGGCAACTCCAATTCCACATACTGCACGAACCGCGAGAGATTCACGACCACTAACACCGTCTCCTCTTCGACAGTGCGAAGAAAGGCCAGGATCTTGCGATTTCGAGGGTGCAGGAACTGCAACTGTCCGCGACTGAACGCCCTGTGTCGCTTCCGAATGTCGATCAGGCGCTTCATCCACCAGAGCAGAGAACTCGGGTTTCCCTGCTGGTTTTCGACATTCAACGACTCGAAGTGGTACTCCGGGTCGATGATCACCGGCAGGTACAGCTGCTGGGGATTGGCTCTCGAGAAACCGGCGTTGCGGTCGGCACTCCACTGCATCGGAGTGCGGACTCCGTTGCGATCTCCGAGGTAGACATTGTCGCCCATGCCGATCTCGTCGCCGTAGTAGATCACGGGCGTGCCTGGCAGTGTGAAGAGCAACGAGTTCATCAGTTCGATACGGCGCCGGTTGTTCCCCAGCAGTGGAGCGAGGCGGCGACGAATCCCCAGGTTCAATCGGGACTGCATGTCGCGGGCGTACACGCGATACATGTAGTCACGCTCCTCGTCCGTGACCATTTCCAACGTCAACTCGTCGTGGTTTCGCAGGAAGATTGCCCACTGACAG
Source organism: uncultured Planctomycetaceae bacterium (assembly GCA_903863885.1). Taxonomy (GTDB): domain Bacteria; phylum Planctomycetota; class Planctomycetia; order Pirellulales; family Pirellulaceae; genus CAIPEB01. Next base: position 13,302 of record CAIPEB010000784.1, read on the forward strand.
TTGTCGGGTATCCGAGGCGTCTGGTCGAGAATGTCGATGATCGGGAATCGATCCTCTCGATAGATGGCCATGAACAATCGGGGCATCAGCGGAAAGTGAAATGCCATCTGGCATTCGTCGCCGTCGCCGAAATAGGCCGCCGCGTCCTCCGGCCACTGGTTCGCCTCGGCAAGCAGCATGCGATCCGAGTATCTCTCATCGACGTGCCGGCGCAACTCGCGCAGAAACGCGTGCGTCTCCGGCAGGTTCTCGCAATTCGTGCCTTCTCGCTCGAAAAGATAGGGGACGGCGTCCAATCGCATACCGTCCACTCCCAGGTCAAACCAGAAGTCCACGACGGGGAAGATCGCATCCCGGACCGAAGGGTTGTCGAAATTCAGATCGGGCTGATGCGAATAGAAGCGGTGCCAGTAATAGGCCCGCGCCACTTCGTCGAAGGTCCAGTTCGAAGATTCAAAATCCTGGAATATCACTCGTGCGTCGCGGAACCGTTCGGGCGAATCACTCCACACATAGAAGTCGCGGTCGCTCGATCCCGCGGGGGCGCGACGGGCACGCTGAAACCAGGGGTGCGAGTCAGAAGTGTGATTAAGCACCAACTCGATAATGACCCGCAATTCCCGCTCGTGCGCCGCCCGGATCAGGTTGCGGAACGCGTTCAAGTCGCCGTAGCGCGGGTGAATTGCCGTGTAGTCGGAAATGTCATATCCGTCATCGCGAAGCGGTGAGGGAAAGAAAGGCAGCAGCCAGATTGCCGTGACGCCCAGATCCCGCAGGTAGTCGAGCTTCTGAGTCAGCCCGGGAAAATCTCCGTGACCGTCCCCTGAACTGTCCAGGAACGCACGGACGTGCAGTTCGTAGATGATCGCATCCTGATACCACGATCTCGACTGCGGTGATCCGGATTGAGCTGGTCCCGATTGCGTCTCCATGACCGGCCGTGCCTTCCTGAAAGCGAATGCCAGGCAAGAGTCGCCACCTTTATATCCATGCTTGGCATTTTCCCGCGGAGAGTCAAGAGACCGCGTACGCCTCGTTTCGGAGAGCGGCTCGTCTTGCGGCCGAATCGCTCTGCGAGCGTGCCGGTTGAAAGACGTCAGGATTCCAGTTTATCGACTCTGGTCATGCAGTCTTTCTTTCGTTGCGACTCGCCTATCAGGACCGGCATCCGGATCTTACGCGGCATCCCCGGAACAAAGCCGCCGC
>CAIPEB010000785.1 GCA_903863885.1 uncultured Planctomycetaceae bacterium
CCGGATCATCGCAACGTAGGGCAACTCGTACAGGACGCTGCCTACATGGTGACGGTTCCGTACTTTTGTCCCGACGTACCGCACCTTAATCGCAATCCGGTATTCCTCTACTACCAGGACGGATTTCAAAAGCCCAATCCGTTTTCGCCCGACATCGTGGTGGCAATTGACGACGTGGCAGGGAAGAAACTCGACGCAGTCGAAGCCCTCGCTTCACAAACGCTCGAGGGGGGCGCCAACGGCAGCGCGTCCCTGTACCCCGACGATCCCGAGGGTCAGCGGCGGCGGCGCGAAGAAGTCCGCAAGTCGTTTGAAGGCCGGTTTGCCTCAACCGCCCAGCGTTTTCGCGAGGGACTGGTGAAATGGTACGGCGAGGAATTGGGCAAGAAAGCCAAGTACGCTGAAGCCTTCGAGATCTGCGAATACGGCCGACGGCCCGACGCCGAAGAGATCCGCAAGCTCTTCCCGTTCTTTCCGTCGCGGTAATCCGAGGATCGCGACAGGCCGACTGCCCCCCGGTGCTGTCGCAGCAGTCAAGCCGGGCCGGTTTTTGAGTCGTTGGGAAAGAGCCGCTGGAATCACTAGGCAAACCGTCGATCGCGTCTAGAATCCCCACGAAGTCGGTGGGTATCAGGGCCCGCGATCATGCACGGCTTGCGTCTGAATCCAGTGCCAATGAAAGAGCTTTTCACACCCAGGCAGGTTGCGCGAGCGATTCAGGTGAGCGAATCCTCCGTGAAGAGGTGGTGCGACAAAGGTTCGATCCCCACTCAGTACACGGCGGGCGGCCATCGCAGAATCCCGATCGGGGGCTTGCTCGCTTTCCTTCGTTCGAACCGCCACGCCATTGTGCGGCCGGAATTGCTCGGCCTGCCGGCCGCGACCGGCCAGACACACCGCGTAATCGACCGGGCACTGGACCAGTTCACGGAAGCCATGCTCCGAGGCGACGAAGAACTGTGCCGCCAGGTGATCCTGGACCTTTATCTGGCCGAACACCGGGTCAGCGTGATCTGCGATCAGGTACTGGCCAGAGCGTTCACGGAACTCGGCGATCGCTGGGCCTGCGGCACGATTGAGGTATTTCAGGAACGCCGGGGTTGCGAAATCGCTCTCCGCCTGCTCAGGGAACTGCGAAGTTTCCTGCCTGCCCCCCAGGTCGGCTGGCCGACGGCGATCGGAGGCACCGCCGCCGGTGATCCCTATCTCCTGGCGACCGCGACCGTGGAACTGGTGCTCCGCGATGCGGGCTGGAACGCCGTGTCATTGGGCAGCAACCTGCCGTTTTCAACTCTGGCCGCAGCCATCGAACAGCAGCAACCGCGGCTGTTCTGGCTCAGCGTATCCTGCATTCAGAACGAGGACGAGTTCGTCAGAGGCTGCAATGAACTGCACGAGCGGTTCGGTTCGCAGACCGCGTTCGTGCTGGGAGGTCGAGCGCTGGCGGACTCGGTCAGCTGCCGCATCCGGTGTTCGGGATTCTGCAACAATCTGCACCAACTCGAGTCCTTCGCAACGGCGAACGCGACGACCATCGCAGCGTCAATCACCTCGGCGGCACCCATTGCTGACGACCTCAGCAATGCGCCGGTCGAGGACGCGTGCTGAGTCGCTTCCTGCAGGGTGTTTCAAATCCACTCTCTCCAAGGGGAGAGTCGCCCCGGCAGGGTCCGGCCGGGGGAACTGCACCGCCCCGGACGATATCGCGTCCGGCCTTCCTGCGCTGCGGGAGGGCCATCGGTTCTTTTCAAACGCGACCTTAACGCGCTTTGCCCGACTTGCGAAATGGCATTCGGACTTTGGGGATGAACCGATTCCAGCCGCCGTTCTGCGCTTCGGGCTTATCGGCGGATGGATCCTGCGACTCGACCGACCCGGCTCGATCGGCCGACACATTGACCATGCCGGCCGACGACGGGACGTGTTCCAGCAGGAACCGCGGCCAGTATCCGTTCAGATACTGTGCGCATTCGGCGATCTTGCCGTTCTCAAGCTGGTAACTGGCCAGAGCCGCGTTTTTCAGCAGCTCGTCCTGCTCGTTGACCTGGAAGTACAGGTCGAAGACCTGGACATCGTCGATCCAGACTTCCCCCGGTCCCATGAGGTCGAAGCCGACGAGCAGCTCCGTGACACCCGTCGCGGGCAGATCGTCGATCGGCAGCAGGAAAGGACGCCCCGCCCACTCGGACGTGAGCGACTGCGCCGGCTGCCCCGTCGGCCTCCGGTTCTGTGCATCGACATCCGTTCCCAGCGGCGCGAAGCGGTAATACGGCTCGCCGTTGACGGAACCGTCAATCGCCAATCGCAGCGGCGGCTGGTTTCGCGCATCGCGGGTTCGAATCCAGGCGAGAACATAAACGCGCCCGGTTTTCGGCGGCGCAAAGGGCTTGCTCCGCACCCAGGCGACGGCGCTGCCGTCGTCCACTCGCACATGCAGACACTGCTTGCCGCCGCGGGGCTGGCTGGACGTGGTCTCCACAACAATCCCGGAACGTTGCGAGTAGGACCAGCCCGGAATCAATCCGCCGGACGAAGCCGCTTCGAAGCTCGGATTGGTCAGCACGTCCAGAGGTTGCGGACGGCGCAGTTCATTCACGCGGGATTTCACCTCGTTGACGAGTTCGCCCAATTCGGCCTCCACTTCGCCGCGGTAACTCACGCACCAGTTCCTGACCGTCAGTTCCGGGGATTGGAAAGCCGCGGCAACCACGTCAAAGGGCTGCAAATCGAGCGTCAATGACGCGACTTCGCCGCGCGTCACCGCGCGGGGCAGCTGCGTCTTTCCCAGCGATCGGACCGGGACTTGCGCGGCCCCATTCAGTTCGAGTTCGACGACCGTGTTCCAGGGCGAGTCGTTGGCCACGTAGAGATACGTCTGGCCGTCCTTCACCAGCGTTCTCACCGAAACGTCACTCCCCTGCGCGCTGGCCGAAGTGGCCGCGATGTTCCTGAAGGGCGCATTGGGCAACTGCCGGTAGAGTTCATGCAGGTTGCGCGAGCTGTCTTCCTGACCGAGCGGAGCCACCCAGCCGCCCGAAATCTCGAATTGTGAATCCAACGCCGCAAGGTCGTGGACGAGGTTCGCCCGCGAATACTCGCCGACCGGCGGAAAATGAGAAACCAGCCACGAATGAGTGCGTTCCGCGCCGAAGGGACTCTGGCGGTCGAACTCCTCGAGCCGCAGCATCAGCGGTTCATGGTAGGTCAGCGAACCGCTCGCCGGGCCGTGCGGAAAACACGCATCCACCGCGCGGGATCGTTGTAGTTCGACGTTGACCGACTGGGCAGCGAGCGAAGTCACGGGCGCCTGCCGCTGCGGACGCAGCATCACAATGGGCTGGCCCTGCAGCGCTGCGGGCTGCAGTCCGTGACGCAGGAGCACCGACGCCATGTCGGGCGTGGCAAACAGTCGCGGCCGCAACTCGGTCTGCGCCGGCCGGCCCGTCAACAGCCCCTCCGCGGCGAGAAACACCCGCGCGTCGGACCGATGACCGGCTACCCGCGATTGAAGCTCGACATAGAAACGGGCCAGCGATGCGGCTCGCCAGGACAGCCACGCATCGCGCGCCGTCGAGGTAAGAAAACGGCTTCGCACCACGTAGCGCTCTGCGCCCTCCCCGGGAACACGCAATCCCGTGTCTTTCTGAAACGCGGCCAGTGTACGATCGTCGCAGGGCCACGTCTCGTCCGGCAGAACCAGGAAGGACTCCGGGGTCAGTTGCAGACAGATTCCGCAGAAGGACCGATGATGCGAATATCGTTTGGCGATCTCGTCGACGACACGCGCCACTGCCGCCTGCACGCGAGGCTCCAGCGGATTGTAGTAAGGCGAAGCGCCGCGCCGACCCAACTGCTGGCCAACGGTCGGACGCGATCCGACCGTGCCCGACAATTCCACTCCGTCGGCCTCCGCGCCGCCCGCTCGCAGTATGTTCTGCAGCTCCGGAAGCGGAGCCGTCAACTGCAGTGCGGGAACGAGCCTGAGCCCCTCGCGGTCGAACAACCGATACAGCATCTCCAGCACATCTTTCTGCACCGGATCCTGGCCGCTGACAAAATAGGCTCCCGTGTCATACTTCGGCGTCGCCGGAATCAGTGTGCTCGGATAGATGGCCCCTCCGTCGCGCAGCACGGATACGACCGCCGCGTTGTAGCCCGCATACTTGATGTAGTCAGTCAACCGCTCGCCACCCCGCAAGAACGTGCTCCAGTCCTCGAGGCTGCGATTTGAAGCCGCATCGAGCGATTCGGGGGCCGAGAAATTCTCCGGAAACAGCGGCTTGTCGTAGTACAGCGCGAGCATTCTCTCCTGCGGCTGAGGCGCGGTCCAGGATTCGACCGGCAACCGCTCAGGCCCCGAAAGCACGCGGATCGTGCCGAATACAGCCGCTCCGTCGTCCCGCCGATTGGTCAACAACAGCCAAGGAGTCTTGGTCCGCGGCCAGAACAACACCCGGTGTTTCGCCAGCTTCTTTTCCGATGCAAGCGGGCGGTCCGGCACATCCACGCCGGAATCCACGCCCAGCGGAGCCAGTTCGTTGGCGGCGTTGGTCTCCAGGATGCTGATGCCCAGCGTCTGCCGCAGATCCGTCGGATACTCCAGCTCCAGCAGATGCGGCTGGTCGATCCGCCCAATCGGAATCGGCGCGGCATACCATCCGCCGGCCTTGAGCTGCGTCAGCGACTGCCCGCCGTGCTCCTTCGCTTCCAGCGCATCACTGCCCAACGCGCCGGTGCCGTTCCAGCCGGCCATGGCCTCCACGCTCAGCCGCTTCAGATGCGGCAGCCAATTCCAGCGCTGCCACCAGTCCTTGCTGGTCAGCTCCATGACGTCAATCTGCCGCCATTCCTCCGCTAGTGTCGGCGCAGCGGCCGGTGCAATCACGACAAACTGCACCTTGCGCTGCAGCACCTCTTTGGGCCGGACAATCGAACCGATCGTCGATACGAACGTCCGATGCTGCAGCGAAAGGGTGAGTTCGAAAACACCCTCTTTCTCGGGCACGGCAACGCTGAGCGGACCTATTGCCGGAATCGATCCGTCCTCTGACACGACAAGATCGTGCTGGTCTCTCCACAGCTCGGCTTCCGCTCCCTTGGCCTTCAACACGAGCACCAAGCGCCAGGGCGTCTCCAGCGATAGGCCAAGCGAATTCGGTTCGACGCGGAATTTGAGCGCCTCCCCGGGCGAAAAGACCAGCGAATCTCGCTCCAACTGCACGCGCAATGCATCGCCCGGAGCACGCCGCACCACGAGCGTGTTCCGGCCATCAGCCAGCGGACCCCTGAAGACGAATTCCTGCTGCGATGTGAAGTTCGAAATCGGAATCTCGAGATTCTGAACCTGGCTCGAGGGACCGTCAGCCTTCATCTGGACCAGTAGGGCGCCTGTGTCCGGCCCCTGCAGGCGAATGACGAAACCATCAAAGGCCGCGGAATTGTGCTGCCAGAAGCGAAACCCGCCCGACTCGGCTTCGGTCGCGGTCGGCGCATCGGACTCCATGCCCAGATTGCGCACCGGCTCGCACCGGCCCGAATTGACTTTGAATGACCCCTGCCAGAGACGCGCTTCGCCGCCTCCCCAGGTGACATGCAGGTGCAGATCGATACCGCCCGCGGCATGACAGGTCGCGCATAGAGCAAGCGAGCCGACCCATGCAGCCACGAATATGCCACGCGTCAGTTTGTGTACTTCACGCGTCAGCCTGCACACTTTGATTCCGATCCATCGGGAAAACGGAAACTCCGCAGACGCTCCATGTCCACAGATTTCCCTTCCGAATACCAGGACACTGCAAGCGCAGATTTATCCCCGGTCTCTGGGAAGGGGGCCGGATTATAGACACTCGCCCGAAAAATGTTCAGGCCGATTTTCAGGCCATTCCATTGCGGCAAATTGGGGAAGCGGCGGGCATTCCGGCAAGGCCGCTGGAATTGACAAACGTTCGGAAATGCTGCAGCAACATCGAGAGTTCGTCCACAATCGCCGGACACCGACTCGATACCTCGTTGATCTCCCAGCGATCATCCGGCTTGGCATACAGTGACACGCCGCCTTCGCCCTCGCAAAGAAACCAACCCGGCGTCCGAATCGACTGCTGGCCGCACCCCACTGAACAGACGCATTCGCGCCCCCAAAGATCCGCCGCTGCGTCAATCAGGCTTCTGCTGCCGTCCACGGGGGATGCTAGCGGATTGCCGAACCAATGGCGCAACGTCGCGTACAAATCGCCGGGCTGCGACAACATCTGCAGACGCTGCCCGGCATGCTGCGCACCCGGAAGACGTATCAGCAGCGGCACGTGCAGCACTTCGCCCCGCAGTTGATCGCCGCAGGCCCCGATTCGACCGTGCTCGCCGAGTGCAAAGCCCCGCGGAGAAGTCACGATCAGCAGCGGCTGGTCCTGTGGACGCATATCGGTCAAGACATCCAACAACGCTCCCAGACATGCATCCAACAGCGATACCTGCCCGGCGTATGCATGCAGGATTCCCAACAGTTCGTCCGGGTCGAAATCGCGGCCCAATAACCTGTCCGGCGGTTGAACGAAGGCCGGGGTTTCGGGATCCTCCTCGTCCCGGTACTGGTCTCGCATCGCGAACGGAGCATCCCAGTTTCCCGACATGCCCCTCGAATGAAACCACATCAGATAGGGTGGTGCAGCACGAGACACCCACTCGATCATTCCCGCGAAGCTCTGCCCGAGTTCCGTCTCGGCCAGTCCCAGCTGAGTCTCACCCAAACCGGCCGCTGGGTCCGCCGCCGTGCTGACTGCCCGGCCTGGCGTATGTGCTGTCGCCAGCAGGATCCGCTGCCCGAAATCGCGGCCCGCTTCAAGGGATACGAGTTGGGAACAGTCCGTGAGCAAAGTCGAAGGCGTCGCTCCCAACGCTGCGGGAAGAGAGGGTTCCCCGGAGGCCGCGGCACGATCATGCAAGGCGTGCGTGCCGAACCAGTAAGACCGATAGATACGATCGACCAGGGGCGAATCCGAGATGGCATGCTCGATCAACAGCGACTCGCTCGCCATGCGGTTCAGTTCAGGGGTCTCTACCCATGTATTGCCATACGGGCCCAGATAGCCGGCCCCCACCCGATCAATCACCAGTACGATCGCACTCTGGCCATTCAAGATTCGAATCGTCTCCTCGGCATGAAATCCGAATGAGGCACATTTCGCGAGGCGTCGCGAGTGGGCCGCCGGTGTCAAATATGTCGCGACGCGCAAGCTCGCCGGAAATTCATGCCGCGATTGAGTTTCGCCCGACACACGTTTTTTCGAAATCGGCTTTCGCCTCGCACCGTCTGGGGCTTGATTTAACAAAGGTTCTGAAAAAACAGCCTGGAGAATATAGCACGACTTTGCCGACAAAATCGACAGATAAGGATGGCTGTTCACTCAACCAATGGATGCAAGCACGGTAAACGCCATGTGCGGCATGATTTTGGTGCACGTTCTCGTGCTGGCAGGATTCGGCGCGATACGGCCGATATCCGCACTTCACGGAAATGCTGTCACAGCGAGAACACGAGGAAAAAACGCGAGTAGTGTGGCGACGGCCGATCGGCCGATATGAACCCTAGGGCCATCGAAACGTTGATACGACGCAGCGATGGAGTGGCGAGAGGACGACCGTAGCGGGCGGTGCATGGACGAGGAGAACCCGGGCGTGGCGCAAGACATCAACGTGCTGGCACTGGTAAAAGGCTCGGAACGCTACATTTTCTTATTCGACGACGATCATCGCTCCGAGGCGCTCCGCACGCTCGGCCGATTCGCGTCGAATCCCGAACTGAGCTTCACGTGGTACGACGCCGCCGTACTGAGCCAGAAGATCCGTCAGACCGGAGATCGTCCGCGTCCCACATCGCGGTTCACGTATCCCTTGACGAGTGATCAGTCGATCGGCGACGAATCGTAATCCGAAGCGAACGGGCGCCATGCAGACTGCGATCGCCAGGTTCCTGCGATACCTCCGCGTCGAGCGTAACGCTTCGGAATTGACGATCAAGTCGTACCGCGAGGACCTGGCCTGCCTCGTGGAGTATCTGACCGAAATTGCCGGCCGACCTCCGGAACCCGGGCATATCTCGACGTCCGATCTCCGGGGATACGTTGCGGCACTGCATGAAGCCGGTTACGCCAAGACCTCGGTCGCGCGCCGCCTGGCAACGCTGCGGAGTTTCTTCCGTTTTGCTCAGCGCGAAGGGCTGGCTGCGTCCAATCCGGCCAAGCCGTTGAGGAATCCACGGCCCGATCGGAAATTGCCTCATTTTCTGACGACAGACGAGATCGCCAGGCTGCTGGAAGCCCCCCCTTCGTCGGAACCTCTCGGCCTGCGCGACAGAGCGATCCTCGAGTCGATGTATTCGGCCGGCCTGCGAGTCAGCGAAACGGTCGGCGTCAACGAAGAGGACCTTGATCTGGAATCGGGACTGGTGCGAGTCCGCGGCAAGGGAAAACGCGAGCGGTTGTCGCCGCTGGGCAACTTCGCCGTGCGAGCCCTGCAACGCTGGTTGGAAGTGCGTCAGGTCTCGCCGCGGGAGCCCAAGGGCGGTGCGGCACCGCTTTTCATCAACAAGTTCGGGCGGCGACTCACGACGCGCAGCGTCGCCCGCATGCTGGAAAAACATATCCGGCAGGCAGCCCTGGATACCCGGACCACACCCCACACGCTGCGTCACAGTTTCGCCACCCATCTGCTCGATCGAGGCGCCGACATTCGCAGCGTGCAAGAGTTGCTGGGCCACAAGAGTCTGGTCACCACGCAGATCTACACGCACATCAGCACTTCGGCCCTGCGCGAAGCGTATCAGCGTGCTCATCCCCGCGCAGGAAAAGGACGGGCGATCCGTCAGGCTTCTCAGTCCTGACTCGCTGTCCTGAGTTGTCCGCCGAAGAGCCGGTTCAGGGCCCAAGATTCGTCGAGCGCCTGAAACTGGTCCGGCGCGGTGGATCCGCGATAATCGCCGGAAACCGAGACGGCTCGTATTGCGTCTCGAATATCGTCAGGCGAGGTTTCGCCGCACGGCCCACACCGCCGCCTGAGTCCGGTCGTTCACGTCGAGCTTGCGCAGGATGTTCTGCACGTGTTCTTTCACGGTCTCGATGCTGATCTGCAGGGAGTGCCCGATTTCCCGATTGCTCAGTCCCAGCGCCACGTGCCGCAGCACCTGCAGTTCGCGATTGGTGAGCGGCACATCGATTTCGACGCCGTCCTTGCGCCGCACCATCGCGCGTCGCACCTTCTGCAGCATGCTGGTCTCGGCAGCTTCCAGTCCGGAAGCCACGCGATGGATCGCGCCGATCAAGTCTGCCTGAGGTGTGCCTTTCAGCAGATAATCGGCTGCACCCAGCGCAGCGGCACGAGCAATGTACGTGGGGTTGTCGTAGGCAGAGAACATCAGAATGCGGGCACCCGGCCAGGTCGCACGAATCTCCTCCAACGCGAGCAGGCCGTCGTCGTGTTCCGGCATCCGAACATCCAGCAAAACCACGTCGGGACGCAGTTCCAGCGTCATCTTCACGACATCTGCACGTGTGGCCACTTCAGCCACGACCTCGATGCCGGCGGCTTTCAGAATTGCCGCAAGCCCCTTGCGTACGACTTCGTGATCGTCGGCTACGATTGCTCTGATCGTCATCCCTTTTGCCTTTTCGGTTCTGTTGCGTTTGACGAACCGCTGCGTCGGTCAGACCACTGCGCCTGACAGAACATGAGGCTGACCGCCAACTCGCCAATTGGCTGACCAAAAAGTTGGCTACCAGCTCAGAACGCGGCCCGTCCGCGACAAATCACATCCACTCTCGATCGCAGCCGCTCCCACCCTCAGCGGGAGCGACACTCTGCACCCGTCGCTCGCAAACCACCAGATACTGGATTCCAGCGATAGCGCCGTGCCACGTAACGCCACCACTGACATCCCCCAAAAGAAATACAACACTTATCCTACTCTTGCCCCCCGAAAAGGCTAGCCGGCGAAGAAATCTTGCGGGATTTTTCGCGAGGACCCGTTTCAACCGGCCAATGCGAGTCCCGAGACCTGAGGCCGGAGGCACACGGTAGAGGCCACGGATCGGCACGGATGAAAAACGATCCATGCCTACGGCACCTCAAACGGCTCTACCCACCTGCCTCCCGACTCGCAGTTCAACCTCTCTTCTCGCCCCCCAGAAATGATGTGGCGAGAGTTTCGTTGACGTTTTGCAACCAGTGACGTAGATAACCTACGTAACCGGTCAAAAACGCACACAAGGTGTTCCGAATGATCAACCGCGCCTCGCTGCTTCTGGTAGACGACGATCGGCATGTCCTCGATTCGATGGCTGATTGGCTTCGCGAACAGGGCTTTGAAGTTTTTGAAGCGACGAATTGTCGCGAGGCGATCCGTGAGATCGAACATCGCAAGCTCGATCTGGTGCTTTCCGACATCCGCCTGCCGGACGGCGACGGCTTCGACATTCTCGCGCATTGCCGCGAGCACCGCAGCGACCTGATCGTCATCTTGTTGACCGGCTACGGCACGATCGAAACGGGAATCGAGGCCATTCGAGCCGGGGCCTTTGACCTGCTGACCAAGCCGCTGATCGACGACGAGCTGAACATGGCGATCGAGCGGGCGTTGTCACAGCGCCGCGTGATGGAGGAGAACAAGAATCTCAAGGAGCAATTGGACATGCGGTTCGGCATGGAGAACATCGTGGGCCACGACGCCCGGATGCTGCGGATCTTCGACATCATCGACAGCATCGCCGACACGAAAGCGACCGTGCTGGTGACCGGAGAGAGCGGAACAGGCAAATCCATGATCGCCCGCGCGATCCATCGGCGAAGCAGCCGGCGAAACGGTCCGTTTGTCGAGATCGCCTGCGGCGCGCTGCCGGAAACGCTGCTCGAGAGCGAGTTGTTCGGGCACGTAGCCGGCGCATTCACAGGAGCGATCGGAGACAAGAAAGGCAAGTTCCTTCAAGCCGATGGCGGCACGATCTTCCTCGATGAAATCAGCACGGCCTCGCCGAGCATGCAGGTCAAGCTGCTGCGGGTGCTGCAGGAGTTCGAGTTCGAGCCCGTGGGCGGAACCAAGACGGTGCGGGTGAACTCTCGCGTGATCCTGGCCACCAACGACGACCTGACGAAGTCAGTGGCCGAGGGACGGTTCCGGCAGGATCTGTTCTATCGGATCAACGTCATCAACATTGAACTTCCCCCGCTCCGCGAGCGGCTCACGGACATTCCGGCGTTGGCGCAGCACTTTCTCAAGACGGTGTGTGCCGATTCGGGAAAGAAGATGACCGGCTTTTCCGAGGATGCAATGTCCGCGCTGCGGGCCTACGCGTGGCCGGGCAATGTCCGCGAACTGCAGAACGTCGTCGAACGGGCCGTACTTCTGGGACGAGGCACCCAAGTCACGCTCGAAGATCTGCCTTCAAGGGTCACCGACACGACTCCGATGCCCGCGCGATCCGCGGAAGGCCAGCCGCTGAAAGCCGCGCTGGATGGTCCGGAGCGGCAGATTATCCTCGAGACGCTGAATTCCAATAACTGGAATCGCCACGCAACGGCCGACGCGCTGGGAATCAACCGAACGACCCTTTACAAGAAGATGAAGCGGCTCGGGCTGCACGACCCGCGTCTGACGGCCCACCACAGCCTTGTCCATTCCCGCTGATGCGTCACTGCAGGCGACGAGCCTCCTGGAGAGAGCGGAAGCCGGATCCGCCGTGGTCCGGCGGTCGTGGATTGCACGGACCATTGGGAGCGGCGTTTTCGCTGCTTGACCCGCCCACCGAACGGGTCCTATAATCCGCGCCTCATTTAAGACACGACGCATCCGCGGACCTTCTCCATGAAAATCCACGAATTTCAAGCCAAGCAGATTCTGCGCGAGGCCGGTGTCGCCGTGCTGAGGGGGCAGGTGGCTCGAACGGCTGAGGAAGCCGCCCAAGCATTTGCGAGCCTGGGAAAACCCGTTGCGGTCGTCAAGGCTCAGATCCATGCGGGCGGGCGAGGCAAAGGCACGGTCCTTGGCGATTCCGCCCAGCGAGGCGTCCAGCTTGTTCGTTCCGCCGACGAGGCCCGCGAAGTCGCTTCTCGACTGCTCGGCAAGAAGCTGGTGACGATTCAGACCGGACCCGAAGGACAGACGGTGCGTCAGGTCCTGGTCGAGGAAGGATGCAACATCGCGCGCGAACTGTACGTCGGCGTCGTTCTGGATCGCTCGGCCGCCATGCCGGTGCTGATGGTCTCGAGCGAAGGCGGCGTGGAAATTGAAAAAGTCGCCGCGGAAACGCCGGAGAAGATCCTCAAAGAACATTTCCACCCGAACGTCGGCCTGCACAGTTACCAGGTGCGCAAGCTGTGCGCTGCCCTCGGATTGCCGGCGGCAAGCGTGGCCAGTGCCGAACGGTTCCTGCAGGGACTGTGCCGGGTGTTTTATCAGTTCGACTGCAGCCTGGCCGAAATCAACCCGCTCGTGCTGACGGCCGACGGCGAACTGGTCGCCCTGGATGCGAAGATCACGTTCGACGACAACGCCCTGTTCCGCCACCCCGATGTGGTCGCCTTCCGGGATGTCTCGGAAGAAGAGCCTTCCGAAATGCGTGCCGCGGAAGCCGGGTTGAGCTACGTCAAGCTGCACGGCAACATCGGGTGCCTCGTTAACGGGGCCGGTCTGGCGATGAGCACGATGGACATGATCAAGCTGCACGGCGGCGAACCGGCCAACTTTCTGGACGTGGGCGGCGGAGCCGACACCAAGCAGGTGACGGAAGCATTCCGGATCCTGCTGTCCGATCCCAACGTGAAAGCCGTGCTGGTGAACATCTTCGGCGGCATCATGCGATGCACCACCATCGCCGCGGCACTGATCGAGTCCTACAAGACCGTCGGTTTCAACGTTCCCCTGGTCGTACGCCTCGAAGGAACCGAAGTTGCCGAGGGCAAGCGGATCCTGGCCGAAAGCGGCGTGGATATCCTGACGGCCGACGGCATGACGGACGCGGCGCAAAAGGTCGTCGCCGCCGCGAAGGGCGCATAGCTTCCTCAGCACTGGACTTCCCCGGTCACCGAAACTTCTCCCGCGAGCGATTCACCCGATGAGCATCCTCGTCAACAAAGACACGCGCGTCATCTGCCAGGGAATCACCGGCAAGGCGGGCCAGTTCCACACCAAGAACTGCCTGGACTACGGCACCCGCATGGTCGGCGGAGTCACGCCGGGGAAAGGCGGAACCACCTCGCTGGGCCTGCCTGTCTTCGACACGGTCGCTGACGCCGTCAAGCAGACGGGCGCCGATGCGACCATGATCTACGTCCGGGCGCAGTCCGCGGCGGACGCGATCCTCGAGGCCGTCGACGCCGGGGTCCGCGTCGTCGTCGCCATCACGGAGGGAATCCCGGTGCTCGACATGGTCGAAGTCTACCGTGTCGTGCGGCAGAGCGGCGTAACGCTGATCGGTCCCAACTGCCCCGGCGTCATCACCGCCGAGGAATGCAAGATCGGCATCATGCCCGGCTATATCCACCGCAAGGGAAGCGTGGGCGTGATGAGCCGCAGCGGCACGCTCACCTACGAAGCCGTCTGGCAGACATCACAGCTCGGACTCGGCCAGACCACCTGCGTCGGACTGGGCGGCGATCCGATCGTCGGCACGTCCTTCATCGATCTGCTCAAGCAGTTCGAGGCCGACCCGGCAACCGAGTCGATTCTGATGATCGGTGAAATCGGCGGCACGGCCGAAGAAGAAGCCGCCGAGTTCGTCCGCCAGCACGTCACCAAGCCGGTCGCCGCGTTTATCGCCGGCCGAACCGCGCCGCCGGGAAAACGCATGGGGCACGCCGGCGCAATCATCTCCGGCGGTAAAGGCACGGCGGCCGAGAAGATCGCCGCGCTGCAGGCCGCCGGAATCGAAGTGGCGGAAAGCCCCGCGGATATGGGCACGGCCGTTCAACGCGCCATCGCGAAGAAACGCAGCCGCGGCTGAACCGCTCGCCCGGCAACGCCCGGCATGCAGTTTCCCCGCCCGAAAACATCGGTCGCCCGGCAAGCGCCGCGCAGCGAGCAAACACTTCGCGCGGAGCCCGTATTGGAATAAGGTACGAATTGCGGCGAACAGCCCCGAACTTCGGACCCGATCCATGCCCTCAGCGCGCCACGCATCCCGAAGCAGCCTGCCACGCGCCTTGCGGATCGGCATCGCCGCTTCACTGCTGCTGCATCTGGGCGTTGCCGCGAGCCTCTCGTCGATCTGTCTGTTCGAACCTTCCGCCATCGGGACTCCGGTGACAGTCGTGGCCCGATTGGGGCCGGCCGCTGCGCCGTCCCGAACCGGACCGGGAACCGGAGCAGCCTTCACGCAAGTCACGCAAGCCTCGCAGGTGACAGCCACCCTCGTGCACATGCGGCTGAACGATGCGCTGCGCCAGCAGCAGAACTCCAAGCCGGATGAACAGCTCCAGCGCATCGAGCGAATGGGCCAGCAACTCCGTCAGTTTTCCAGTTCCGATTCGCTGAACGAGATCTCGCAGAAGTTCAGCTCGTGGATGGGCTACTCCGCGCGCGCAAGCGAGCCGGCCGCCAGGCCGCCGAGCGGGGAATTCGACTACGACACCGCGCAGATCCACGATGTGATTCGCCGCGAGCGACCCGCGGGCGGATATCGTTATTTCGCGATTATGCTCGATGCCGAGGGGCGCACGACCGAAGCCGAACTTGACGCGGAAGTCGGCGAAACGATGTATCAGCTGATGCAGCGCATCCACAAGAACCCGCTGCTCGGCCAGGTCTACCGCCAGATCTTCATGCCGCTGGCCGACCAGCTCACCCGCAAAGCAGCGCTCGGCACCGGCCTCGCCCCCCCACCTCCGGCGAACTGAAGCCGTAAAATCCGAATCGACTGCGCAATTCGCAATACGGCGTATGAAACGACGGCGGAAATCCGTGACGGCACCTCGGGCCGGTTCGTCCGGGGCCTGAACGTGAACTATGGTTTCACAAAGGAACAGCGGGAGTGGCAGGAACGGCGATCCGCGCGCCGGAACCTGACCCCTCCCGGAACAGAGAGAGCACCGGCGGAGTTATGCTCCGCCGGGCTTTTTATTGCGCCCGCAACAATTTTTCGGGGCTCGAAGCAAGTTCTTTCGACCCGAATCAAGTTGTCGGAAGTCGCTCCCCGGCGTGCGGCACCCAAGCCGCTGCTGCGCCCGATGCCCGCTGGCCGAAGTCCGGGCGTTCTGCGGATTGTCCTCCGCCCCGAAAGCCTCCCCCAATACGGCCCTGACGCCGGCGCAGAAAAATTTTCACCGATCGCTTCCTTTTGCCTAATCGTGACCGATAGTTGTTCTAGCCGGGGCAAGGGCAGAGTGACAACTTGATTCGACCCCCTACATTCCTTGCCCCGGCTTTCTTTCCGGTCGACAGCCCGCGGGGTATTTTGGTCACGCGACGCGGCACGCCAATTTCCCCACTCCCGCTTTGGGAACTCACGGGCTAGTATGAACCGAGGCTGTCTTCCAGAGGTCCTGGACGGATATCTGCCGGCACCGCGCCCCACATGCACCCCCGCCAGCGTGACTGCGCAACATGAACCTTACGGCCGCGCTACTCTCCCTGGTCGCCAAGTTGATGAGCGGCTGCAGCGTGCGCTGGGTGGATTGCCAGCCGGAGACGTGCCAGCGAATCTACTTCGCCAACCATACCAGCCACCTGGATGCCCTGGTGCTGTGGGCCAGCCTGCCCCGCAACGTCCGCCAGTTGACCAGACCGGTCGCCGCGCGCGACTATTGGGAAAAGAACGCTTTTCGACGCTACGTCGCCAGTTCGCTCAACGCGCTGCTCATCGACCGCGAGAACATCAAGGTCCATCGAAGTCCGGTTGAACTGATGCTCGCCGCCATCGGCGACACCTATTCTCTGATCGTGTTCCCCGAGGGCAGCCGCGGCGTCGGCGACGAAATGGGGGAGTTCAAGAGCGGCCTGTATTATCTGAGCAAAAGGCGACCGGATCTGGAATTAGTGCCGGTGTACATCGACAATCTAAATCGCGTTCTGCCACGAGGCGAGTTTCTCCCCGTGCCTTTGTTGAGTTCGATCACGATCGGTCCGCCGATGTGGCTCGAGGCAGGCGAGGGAAAGGCTGACTTTCTCAAACGGGCGCGCGACGCGGTGCGCCAGCTCAAGGAAATTTGAACAAGGCGGCCGGCCG
>CAIPEB010000786.1 GCA_903863885.1 uncultured Planctomycetaceae bacterium
GCCGTTTTGTCACATCCGAAGGATCGGTCTGATCGAACGCGAGCACGTAGGCCCCTGTCAGCGCCAAGTCAAAACGCTTGTCGTGAGTCCGTTCATAGCCCTTCGTCAATACGGCAATTGCGTTCTGCGAATCACCAAGAAACAAGTCCGCCGCGGCCAGCCCAAGTTCCGCATCGATGTCGCCGGGATTGGCTGCCAGCTTCTTCTGGAAATGATCCTGCACTGTTTTGCCGTGCATTTCCGCAAGCGATCGTTCACCCCTCACGGCAAACAACTGGGCCAGCGTCAAATGCACGGACGGATGCACTTCGGCCACGACCGTCAGGTTCGCAATCGCCTCGCTGACCTGTCCCGTGCGAGCGCAGATGTTGCCCAGCAACTCGCGGGCTTCCATGTTTCGCGGCTCGACTTCGATCGCATGCCGCAAGTGCTGCTGTATCTCCTTGATCTGCCGAACGCGCTGCTGCTGATCCCGGGCTGGAGCCTCACTCATCAGCTTGCGGGCCACCCACAGGTGAGCGGGCGCATATCCGGCTTCCGTCAATGGAGCAACCTGGCGCATCAACCGTTCGGTTCGAGCAAGATCACCCGACTTCTCCGCCATCTGTGCCAGAACCAGTCGGGGCTCCGCGTCATTGGGTTTAATGAAGAGGAGTTTCCGGTTGCACCAGCAGGCCAGGTCGATCTGGTTCGCGGCCAGTGCGTCGCGGGCCGCCCGGGCATACTCGAACTCGACATCGCTGAGCGACAGACGCGACATCCAGACAGCTACCCCGACGGACACGATTATTCCGAGCAGCGCAGGCAGGCAGAAAAGAAACACCACGAAGCCCGGCGTCCGCATCGATTCGGCCAGCCTGAACGGTAACAGCAGGCGATCCATCGAAGCGGCCACTACGAAGCGACTGAATCCAGGCAGTGCCCGGCCCGCCGCGCGGATGAACATCAACGGGACCATGACGAGGTCCATGGACACTGCCGAGACCAACCGCCAGATATTGCGCAGACGAATCTCCCACAGATTGCTGCTTCGGCGTTTCCTCTGCTGGTCGTTCATGTGTCAACCTGATTGTCCGTCTGCGACCGCTTCCGCATGCCCGCCATTCTGCATCGGCGACTCTTCGCTCCGCTGCCGCTGAATATTCTCCAGCAGTTGCCGGTATGCATCTCGCACTGCTTCACGCTGCTGCGGCGACAGGGGCTCCTCTGCTTTCACGAAGAACTGCAACTCAAGCAGCGGCGCAGCCCCGGAGGGAATTGTGCCCGCATAACGCAGCAGCGCTGCGGCCGGCGTCTTATGCCAAGCAGTGCGGACCGCAGCTCTAAATCGACTTCGAGGAACGCCTCGCGAATCCGCGGCACCGGACACGATCCAAGCTGCTTCACCAGCTGAATTGATCACGTCGACTTCGATTTGCGGCACTCGGACTCCCCGTCGCAGCGGTCGGGTCAGCCAGTCCTTGCGCCGGTATACATTCCAACCATCGCGGCAGCAATCAGCCGTCACGTCCTCGATCTCACCGGACGCCGCAGCCAGGCTCAGCTCAATGGTCGAATCGGCCGAGACAAATCGCCAATGGCCCTGTGCCGATGCAGCTGACGCTCCGCCCCCAGGAGAATCTGCCTTCATTTCCCAACCGCCGATTTCCCGAGGCAGCAGTTTTCCGACGCCCGCGATTCCCGCGGCCTCGGTCGCCGTCCCGACAGATCCGTTCGGAGCCATGACGACCAGCACAACCTGAACACACACCAGTATCCCGCAAATGACGCCGACGCTCTTTGCCACAACCGGGTGGGAAACGCGATCGCACTTCGGAGCAGCTTCGGCCGGCTCCGTTGACGGGCTCTCGGCAATGCGATCAACCTTCGCCGGCTGCGTCCGGTTCGGCTTCCGCCGAAATCGCCAAGTCACCGCCTGCCACCCGTGAAAGGCAGCGGACTTCAACGCCGCCGTCGTGAAGGCCAACGGTTGCAGCACGATGTCCGTGCTCAGTGTCAGCAGAACCGCCATGCCAAGCATCCCGCCGCTTGCGACGATCGACAACCGCGAGGAAGTCAGGTCAATTCCCCAGAGTCGGTAAAATGCAGCAATGGCAAGGATCCCCGCCACTTCGCAGGCAAACAGCCACCACGCGGCACTCGCCATCAATGCAATCGCATGGAGAAAACTGCGACGGCGCCAAACGGCAACGACTGCGGCAAACGCAACGGCCGCGAAAGGCGTCACGAATCGGGCAAATCCGAAGGGCAGAACAAACTGCCGGTCCGGAGTCTTCAGCATGCTCCCCGCCAGCCAGTGAACCGCGCCGGCGCAATTCAGAATTGTCTCCGCGACCTGCCTCACCCCCTCGTCGTACCACTGCACAATCAGGCGGTCAAAACCGATCGGCGGCGGCAGAAGCAGCCACAGTAACCACCATACCGGCAGCAGGTGTTTGCGGAACGTATCACCACCCACGCGTGATGAAACGCCGCCAACCATCAGAAACATCGCCGCAGCAGCCAGCCAACTCGACGCCATCAGAACGCTTGCGAATGTCAGCAGCAGGCCGAGCACCAGTACAAAACGTGCAAGAATCGTGCGATGTTCCACCGCCACAACGCCGTACCGGGCCGTGAGGCGATAAACGAGAAAACCTGCGGCAAGCAGCAACAGCGGAAAGAACCGGTATGCGTCCCTGTCCCACAAATGGGCCAGGTGCACTGCGAACAGCGGCAACGGAGCCATGATCAGCAGCGATTCCATCCACCGCATTCGGGGCTTGGACTCGGCGATTTCAGGCCCGCTTCCCGAGAGCACCGGCGCATCAAACGAGATTTGACCCATATCTCAGGTCTGGCTGTTCCGTAATGGAGATCGCGCAATACCGTATGAATAAGTATTATCATGGAATCGACGATTGGCAAAAGGACAGGTCCAGTCGCCAATCGAACGCGATTCTCTTGTCAGGAAAACCCCTACGCCTCCCTACGATCGTTACGAACGGACGGGAAGGTGTGCCGGATGCCGGCCTGGGTGGTACCGTGTGCTTGTCCACATTCAGGATTTGCGAGTCAGCTTCCGGTCGGCAAGCTATCAGTTACCGTCCCAAGTTCTCCGTTCTCCGTTCTCCGTTCTCCGTTCTCCAGACTCCAGACAGCCTACTCCTCCCCGTCACGGATGCCGCATCCAATAGAAGCGGCCGTCTTCGGCTCCGCCGAGA
>CAIPEB010000787.1 GCA_903863885.1 uncultured Planctomycetaceae bacterium
CCGCGTTGCCCGCCTTCGACGATGAAAACCACGGGGTCTTCACCTTCATCCTGACCGGGTTCCTGTTCGTCATCGGCACCGTGGATTTCTTCGCCCGAGGCGAGGCCGCGGATCACGTTTTCGAAGGGCCAGGCCTGCTGCGTCATCAGGCGGACTTCCGCCTCGCCCCCCAGCGTTTCGCGGTACTCTTCCAGGCGGCTGATCAATTCGTCGAGGGTCATGGTTCGTGCTCCGTGGGGAAATCGGAAAGTGGCTCAGAGGATGCGACCGAGCAGGCTGTTCTTCATCGCGTCGATGGCCAGGCAGGCAATCAGGTGTTCGTGGATCAAGGCGTGGTCGTTGGTCGCGCCCACCTCGACGTCCGCCAGCTCCAGTTCCTCGGCCAGCGAGTGCAAGCCTTCGGCCGCCTTGTAGTAGGCCTCGCGAATCCGCTGAGCCTGCTGGCCGTCCATCGTGCGGAATGCCTGACGAAGGATCTGTTCTGTGGCCTTCGCGTCGCGTTGCTTGTTTTTGGCGTCGTTCATGGTCGAGGCTCCGGATGGTTGTCGTGCTGCTTACCGTTCGGTGTTCGTCAAAAAGGCGATGATCGAGTTCAGCCGGCTGTTGACCTCCGTGATGCTGCCTACGTGGCACCAGTTGATCGGGCATTCCTCGACGCCGGGGGCCGGCATGTCGTAGAGCAGTTCCCCGATCCGTTCGACCAGGTCGCGGGCCACCAGGTGGGCGTTCTCGTAGGCGGCTTCGGCGTTGAGCTTCGGCTTCTGGCTTTGGCGGGCGGTCATCGTCGTGCTCCGTATGGTTGTTGGTGTGCGGAAGTCCGCTGCGGACAGTCACACATCAGCCATGCGGGTCAAAAAACATCAAGCGCAACCGGCGGCAATTCAGCTGGAATTCCACAGGTTTTTCGTGGCGGGGATTGTCGGGGGAAACGGCGAGAGGGGAGCCTCGCGGCGTCCCCTCGTGTGATCATGCTCGTTGTTGGCGGGAAGAGGTTCATCGCGTCAGACCGTGAGCGGTGTGGAAGCGTCGTACTTGCGGGCCAGTTCGAGCAGCTTCGCCTTGATGGCCTTCCAGTCGGGGCGGGCGGTTGGGCTGGAAAGTTCGCCAAAGACCTTGTCGCGAAGTTCGCCCTTGTACCAGCCTTTCGTCCACCCGAGCCGGTAGAACAGTCGATTGAGTTCGGTCTCGCCCGTTCCCGCGCCGGGGCGGTCCCAACAACTTCGAGTGCCAACTCGTTTGTTGTATTCCCAGTCGGAGCAACGTTTGGTGCTCAAGGCCAGCTCGACCAGACCCAGGACCATGAGGGTGTAGGCGCATGCTTTGGTTTTGTTCAGCGTTCCCCCAAAAGCTCTGACCTCGATTCGATTGTTACCGCGGGCCAAATGCGTCAGGTTCAGGAGGTGGTAGCGGTCGGCTTCGCAGCGCTGCTTGGCTTGGTCCTTGTCTCCGTATTGCTTGATGCGTTTGGTGTAGATGGTCTGTTCGCGGCGGCGCGTGCCGGTGCTGGCGAAGATGGCCCGCTCGTGGTTCCCGACCAGGGAAATCAGGCGGGCCAGGGCGGCCGCGTCGCCGTCCCAGGAGATCGAGACGTGGCAGTTATGTTCAGCTGAACATAACTGCCATTATGCACCGCAAAGAATTATGTGCTGTTGTTGACGATTCACACGGACTTTTGGCCAATTGATGGCAAGTAACTGCACATAACATTGTCGATAATCGGCCTCTTGGGCTGCCACTTCGGCGGCCGGTTTCTCTGGAGGCTTGATGATGGATACGACTTCGTTGGAATCGTTGGTGGAGAGGGCGTTGGAGCATTTGACGCAGTTGGGTTACACGCAGGGAACGGTGACGCACTATCGTGGTTGGTGGAACGTTTTCATCAGGTTTGTCCGCAAGAACTGCGCAAGCGCTGACTTTTCCTCCGAGATCGTGGAGAAGTACCTTGCAACTCGCGGTGTGCCTTCGTTTGAAGCAGGGCATGTGAATACGGGGCAACGTCAACTGCGATTGGCGATGCGGGTGCTCACGGAGTTCGCCCTGCATGGATATGTGCCCCGCCGTCGCTGTGTCAACCCTTTGACGCCTCTCTCGGATCACTGGAGGGAGCACCTTGATGGCTATGAGCGTTATTGCACCGAGGGGCGTCGCAAGGGGTTGCGCTCGCTGCGCCATCGCCTGCTCGATTTGCGCCGGTTCCTCAATTTCTTGGATTCCCGAGGTATCCATACGCCACGTGAAATCGATGCCGCTGCACTGTCGGGGTTTGTTGGCGTGTTGACCCATTTGCGACCGAAGACACTTGCCACAACCGCCACGCACATGCGGGCATTCATGCGCTACTTGTCCGTGCGAGGCTTGGCGTGCGCATCGCTCATCGATCAGGTTCCCAAGATCCGCGTTGTTGTCGGGGATCGGCTGCCGACCATCTGGACTGCCGAGCACCTGGAATCCTTGTTTGCGGCGGTGGACCGCGCCTCGCCTGTGGGAAAGCGGGACTACGCAATCCTGTTGTTGGCGGCCCGCCTCGGCATCCGTCCCGGGGACATTCGCAACCTGCGGCTTGAACAACTGGATTGGGACCACGCCTGCATTCACTTGATCCAATCCAAGACCGAGGTCCCGCTCGATCTGCCTTTGCCGGATGACGTCGCCGAGGCGCTGATTGATTATTTGCGGCATTCCCGACCACATGTCCGGGATCGCCATGTGTTTCTGCGACAGCACGCGCCCTTTGAACCGTTCGGTCGCTATAACAGCATGTATGACATAATTACGCGTTATCGCCGCAAGGCAGGTATCAAACTGCCGAAGCAGAACCGCCGGGGACTGCATTCGTTGCGCCACACTTTCGCCAGCCGAATGCTGGAGGCAGGCGTTCCGCTCGATACGATTGCCGGAACATTGGGCCATATTTCGCCAGACACAACCCGTTTGTACTTGCGAATTGACGTGGACGCGTTGCGTTGCGCGGCGCTCGATCCCGAGGAGGTGTCGCATGGTTAAGACCTTTCACAGCGCTTTATCGCCGTACTTCGCCTCGTTTGTCCATGAGAAGCACGCATGTGGCTACCGTTATGTTGCAGAGACTGCGGAGTTGCGTCGGTTCGACCGTTTTCTTTCTGAACACGCCTGCCCAGCCGGATCACTTTCGCGCTCGCTGGTAGAACAATGGACCGCCAAGCGGCCTCACAATCGACCACGCACGCATCGCTCGCGAGTAACACTCATCCGTCAATTCACCCGGTATTTGTGTTCGCGTGGGGTTACGGCGTACGTTCTCGACTCCAACCTGAAGTCTATCGTCAAACTGGACTACGTGCCGCACATCTATACTCATCAGCAGATACGTCTGCTGTTTGGCGCCGTGGATAGCTTGCCATTTGATCCGCGGACGCCCGAGCGCCAGGTTATTATGCCGGAATTGTTTCGCGTGCTTTATGCCTGTGGATTGCGAGCGGGCGAAGCACTGCGATTGCGCTTTGGTGACGTCGATCTCGACCGAGGCGTGCTCACCATCCGTGAGGGCAAGTTCCGTAAGGACCGCCTCGTCCCAATGGCAGCACCTCTCACCATACGGCTGCGAAGCTATGCCGCGCGCATGAAGTTCCGCGCCGCGGAAGCCGTCTTCTTTCCAAATCCCAAGGGAAGTAGTTACGATCTCCGCTCCATTTACAGCCTCTTTCGCCGCATCCTTCGCAACAGTGGCATTCCGCACGGCGGCCGAGGAAAAGGCCCTCGCCTTCATGACCTTCGTCACACATTCGCAGTTCATTGCCTGGAGCGATGGTATCGCCGAGGCGACGATCTGAATGCGAGATTGCCGCTGCTGGTCACGTATCTCGGTCACCGAAGCCTGAGGGGAACGCAGCGCTACTTGCAGTTGACTCCCGCGATCTTTCCGGACATCAATGCGCGACTGGAGAGTCTCTTTCATCATACGACACCAAAGAAGGTTAACTCATGACTCCCACCGATTTCGCTCGACACCTGACACGATTTCTCGGCGAGTATTTACCCGCCCAACGCAACGTCAGTCCGAATACAATCAAGTCGTATCGCGATGCGTTTACGCTGCTACTGCGCTATTGCCAGGGGCATCGGAACATCGCTCCAGAACGTCTGCGGCTCGACCAATGTGATACATCGCTGGTGTTGGAGTTTCTTCACTATCTGGAGACCGATCGGAATTGCAAGTCACGCACTCGCAACCAGCGTCTGGCCGCAATTCATGCATTCTTTCGTTATTTACAGAGCGAGTCGCCCGAACACTTGCTGCGGTGTCAACAGATTCTCGCGATTCCCTTCCACCGTCACGAACGCGCCG
>CAIPEB010000788.1 GCA_903863885.1 uncultured Planctomycetaceae bacterium
GGGGCAACGCCCCAGGAATAGAATGCGACGATCTCGGTTTGGCCGAAGGCCAAATTCAAGATGAGACGGGCTGGATGCGGATCGCTTCCCGGAAGCGTCGCCGCAAAAAAAGAATGCTGACGAGGTTTTACGCTGTCGGAACTGATCAGTCGCCGTGCTGATTCTCGGAGTTCAGGCAATCCATATTGTCCCTGTAATCGTCATGACCCCATCGCGGCCGGTCACTGCCTCCGCCGGCATCAGGCCCGCCGCAAAACGTGCCGTTCGGACCGTCGCTACGGTTTGTGTTGACTGCCTGTCTTTTGCGACTGCGAAACTCCAGCAATTCATCAAAGTTACCCACCCCCTGTCCGCGAAGTACCATATTGAGGTTGAGTGCTTTGCCCGTACGGAGGATCGCATCATGCGCAGGATCGCTTTGCGGATGTCTCGAATCTGTCTTGTTTGGACAGTCATTGCCTTGCTCAGTACCGATACCGGGCTTGCGTTCGGGGCATTGGCTCGAATGCGAGTCCCGCGGCATCGTCAGGCTTGGGGTTCCTGTGACGCCGCCGGTGCTGAACAGAAGGCCAAGGACGAGTCCGCAGTCCAGAAGGGCGCATGCGGCGAGTCGGCCTCGCAGAAAGCCGAAAGCGAGGACAAATCAACTGAAGCAGAAAAGCCATCCGTCGATAAACCGGCTGAGGTCGAGAAGCCCGCCGAACAATCCAAACCAGCTGAAGTCGAGAAGCCGGCTGCTGAGAAACCGGCCGAGGAAGCCAAGCCCGCCGAAACGGAGAAACCTGCGGTTGAGAAGCCGGCGGTCGAGAAGCCGGTCGAAGCTGAAAAGCCTGCTGTGCAGCCAAAGCCGGTCGAAGCGGAAAAGCCTGCTGTCGAGAAACCGGCGGAGATGGAAAAGCCCGCAGCTCCACCGCAGCCCGCGATTGAGCCGCCCGCAGCGCCGGCCGCAAAGCCTGCAGCGGATGTTGCTCCGCCTAAAGTTGAGCCGGCCCCTGCCGCTAAGCCGACCGAACCGTCTCAACCTCTCGACGACCTGTTCGGTGCGCCGGCTTCGGGAGCAAAGGAACCTGCGGCCAAGGAACCGGCCCCTAAGCCAGCCGCTCCTGCATTGACGCCACCGGCGCCTGCGGCCGAACCGAAGCCTGTGGCCGAACCGAAGCCTGTGGCCGAACCGAAGCCTGTGGCCGAGGCCAAAGACGCTTTGGATGATCTGTTCGACACTCCACCGAAACCGGCCAAGCCCGCGACTGCCCCCGCTCCGGCTCCATCGCCCGCTCCAGCCGCAGAGAAGCCTGCCTCGGCAAGACGGAATTCGGATTCGCTGAAAGACCTGTTTGGCGACGCGCCAAAGGAGCCTGTGAAGCCCGGCAAGTCGATCGAGACGCCGGCAGCCACTTCGCCGGCGGCCAAACGAGATCCATACGGCTTCGCACCGGTCCCAGGGACGGCAGAGCCGACTGACCGGACCTGGACGGATAACTCGGGGGAATTCACGGTCAACGCTCGACTCGTGCAGATCCTCGAGGGCAAGGTTCGATTGCTGAAAGAGAACGGCCGCACTTGTACTGTAGCCATGTCGAGGCTCAGCGCGGACGACGTCACGTACGTCCAGTCCGTCGCCAAGGCTCGCCAGGCGGATGCGTCGCGCCAGTTGGCGCAGAGCGATATGTAAATGACGGCCAGGCAGCCGCCAGCCGACCAGCGAAATGCTTGTTAGGTGGGACGGGTGCAGAGCCCGTCCCGCTTTGCTTTGGAGACAAATCGCGGAACGAATGAGACTCGCGGCCGGCAATAACCCGAAGGAGGTGAGTTGTGTCCGTATTAGGGGGTTGGGGATACAAGCGGCACGCGACGCAGTTCCTTGCCGTCAGAGAGTTTATTGACAAACCTACGCGATTTAGATGAAGATGGTAACCAGGGTAAAGAGTGTCGATTTTCAGAGCGAAGCCAAGTGCGCCGCCGTCGCTCGTGAGCGGCTCGTTCTTGGGCTTATTCCCGTCAAGCTCGCTGCCGACGCCCAAACCGCGCAAGTGCTTCGCTGCTGTTTGAATTGACTATGACACGGCGGAAAACCAGGGTCCTGCTATGTCCACGCGAATGAAGGATTTTACGGATATTCTCCTGCGCAAAGGCGTTGTGAGCCTCGACCAGCTTTCCGAGGCCGAGCGCATGGCGCGTGAAGCCAACATGAAAACAGGCGACTGCCTGGTCAAGTTGGGTTACGCGACCGAAGAGGACGTGATGCGGGCGACCGCCAAGTTCCACAAGTTGGAATTTGTGGATCCGAAGGAAGTCAAGATCCCCGAAAAGGTGATCGAACTGGTGCCGGAATCCGTGGCTCGGGAAAATGGCATCCTCCCGTTCAAGGAAGAGGACGACGGGCTGGTCGTGCTGATGAGCAACCCGCTCGACATGGAAACGCAGGAAAAGTTGCGGTTCATTCTTAACCGCAAGGTCGAAGTCGCTCTCGCCCCCCGTGCCGCCATCCTCGAGGCCATCAATCGCTATTACGGCCAGCAGGAAGGGGAAAGCGCGGACTCGATGCTGCAGGAATTCACGGACACGGCCATCGACTTCACCGAGACCGAGGGCGAAATGGCCTCGGGCGGTGACGCGATCGACGAAAACAGTGCGCCGATCGTGCGGTTGGTCCAACTGATGATCAGCGAAGCCGTCCAGTTGCGGGCATCGGACATTCATATTGAGCCGTTCGAGGATCGGGTGCGGATCCGGTACCGGATCGACGGCGTGCTCGTCGAACGCGACTGCCCCCCCCGTCGGATGCTCGGTGCTATCATCTCCCGTATCAAGATTCTGTCGAAACTCGACATCGCCGAACGCCGGCGTCCCCAGGACGGTCGCATCAAGGTGACAGTCGGGGAAAAGGAACTGGACCTCCGCGTCAGCATCATTCCGACCAATCATGGTCAGTCGGTGGTCATGCGGCTCTTGGATAAAGACAACATCAAGGTCGGCATCCGCGACCTGGGTATGTCGGAGGCCGCTTTTGCCAACTTCATGCAATTGATCCGCCGCCCGAACGGCATCATCCTCGTGACGGGGCCGACGGGGTCGGGAAAGACCACGACGCTCTATTCCGCGTTGAACTTCCTGAACCGGCCAGACCGCAAAATCATTACGGCCGAGGACCCTGTCGAGTACTACCTGCCGGGCATCAATCAAGTCGAGGTGAAGCACAATATCGGGCTCGATTTTGCCCGAATCATCCGCGCCATGTTGCGTCAGGCCCCGAACATCATCCTCGTCGGGGAAATGCGAGATGCGGAGACGGCTTCGATGGGAATTCAGGCATCTCTGACTGGACACTTGGTTTTCAGTACGCTGCATACGAACGATGCGCCCAGTGCTGTTACACGTATGGTGGACATGGGGGTGCCCGGGTATCTGGTGGCCAGCAGCGTGATCGGCGTGTTGGGCCAACGTCTGGTCCGCGTGAACTGCAAGCGTTGCAGTCAGCCGTTTATCCCGCCCGAAACGCTGCTCGAAGAGGCCGGCATTCCGCTGGAGGTGGCCAAGCGGTCTTCGATGGCCAAGGGAAAGGGCTGCAATTACTGCCAGAAGAAGGGATTCCGGGGCCGCAAGGGTCTGTTCGAGCTGATGATGATCACGTCGAAGATCCGCGAGCTGGTCTTCAATGGCGCGCCGTCGCAGGACGTGCGAATCGCGGCAATCAACCAGGGAATGCGGACGATGTACCTCGACGGCATCGACAAGGCGCTGTCGGGCATGACTACCCTGGAAGAAGTATATCGAATTGCGAAGAAGACCGAGCAGGACGTGCTCGTCTTCGATTGAGTGATTTCTGTTTCCCCAAGGACCAATAGGCTGGATCCATGGCAACAATTCTGATCGACAAGCTGCTTCAGGCGTGCGTGAAACAGGGTGCCAGTGATATTCACATTGTGGTGGGGCAGCCTCCCGTATTCCGGCTTCACGGACGACTGCGGAAGCTGGAGACAAAGGTTTTGTCGCCCGACGACACGGTCGGTCTGATGAAGAGTATCACGCCCGATCGCTGCCAGCGGGAACTGCAGGAAAACGGCAGCGCCGACTTCGGGTTTGCGTTTGGCGACATGGCCCGCTTCCGCGTCTCGGTGTTCAAGCAGCGCGGCAACATTTCGATGGTGTTGCGGCAGATCCCGAACGAGAAGCTGACCCCTGAGCAGCTCGGTCTGCCCGAGTCGGTGGTGAAACTCGTATTGCGTCCCCGCGGCCTGGTTCTGGTGACCGGCCCGACCGGTTCCGGCAAAAGTACGACGCTGGCCAGCCTCGTGAACTACCTGAATGAGAACGTGGACCACCACATCATCACGATCGAGGACCCGATCGAGTTCTATCACGAACACAAGAAATCGACGATCAATCAGCGTGAAGTGCACGTGGACGTGCCGAGCTTTTCGGACGCGATTCGCCGCGCGTTGCGACAGGATCCCGACGTGATCCTGGTCGGCGAAATGCGAGACCTCGAGACGATCGGCGCGGCGATTACGGCGGCCGAAACGGGGCACATCGTGTTCGGCACGCTGCACACCAACAGCGCCCAGAGCACGATCAACCGTATCATCGACGCGTTTCCCGGGAACTTGCAGGATCAGATCCGCACGCAGTTGTCCACCGCGCTGATCGGCGTTGTGGCTCAGACACTGCTGCCCCGCATCCAGGGCGGACGATGTGCCGCCTACGAGGTGCTGATCGTGACTCCCGGTATCGCCAACCTGATCCGCGAAAACAAAGTGTTCCGTATCAGTTCGGCCATTCAGACCGGAGCCAAGTTCGGCATGCAGCTGATGGACGACGCGCTGTTCAAGCTCTGGCGGGACGAGAAATGCACGATCGAGGAGGTGCTCTCGAAATCGCACAGCCCCGATGAACTGGCCAAGCGAATCGTGAACGCCAAGCGAGGCATCGAGGAAGAGGCCCCGGACGAAGAGGGCGAAAAGTAACACAGGACAACCGACTGCAAAGCCATTCA
>CAIPEB010000789.1 GCA_903863885.1 uncultured Planctomycetaceae bacterium
CTATCCGTCACGTCGCAGATCAGGGATTCCCAATGTGGCATACAAAGTTGTCCCACGTCCCGTTGATGATCGGCCACGTGCCGCCCGGGCCAGTCGTCGACACTACGCCGTACTTTTCCGTCGCCGCGAAGGCATACGAGCCCGTCGCCTCGAACACGAGCGTTTCGTTGCGAAAATAGCAGGCCTTGTACTGGTAGCCCGACGTGTGACAGAGTTTGAGCGAGAGTTTGTCGCCACTCTGCACAGCAATATTCGGGAACGTGTAGTACGTGCCGAAGGCGTACAGGCCGATCCCGCCAAGATTCCAGCGAGCGAACAAACGAAACGACAAGCCGTCCGTCAGGATGATCCCGGTGGTCGCGGAATAGGGATTACTGTAGACCTGACTTTCGATAATGAGCTTCAGACCCAGCGGAGTGATCGAGGCCGTGCGCTGCAGCGCGGACCAGCTGCCGGAGTTGGGATTGGCAACGGCACTATTGATCAGGCGGCCGTTGTTAGCCGAAAACGTGTCGTACGCTGGCCATTTGGCCACCCAGCCGGCGTCCAGCGTATCGAAGGGGTCCGGTCCCCATTCGTTGCCGTCGGCCGCCTCGTAGTTGCAGTTGCAGGTATTGCAGCAGCAGCGGGCCACCGACATGCGGTTGCGAGTTCCCATCAGGTGGTGCACTCCGCGCCGACGATGACCCACTTCGCTTCGTCGCGAAAATACTGAATCAGCAGTTCCGAATTGGCGACCACCGCCTGGTTGCCGTCGAGCCAGTTGAGGTGTGCCGTAACCGACTCCGTAGCGGAACCGTTGCGATAGATCGTCACCGAACCGGAACCGCCCACGGCGATTTGAGCGCCCGCCTTGGCTTTGAGTAGCGGTGCCACGAAAGACCCCAGTCGCAACACGGCCCATTTGCTGCCGGTGCCCGACTCGACAACCAGAATCTCGGCCGCCCCGTAGTAAGCTGAGACCAGCGACGCTCCGCCCGACGGATCCACATCAGCCCGATCGTGACTGGCGTGATTCACGGTGATTTGCGAAACGGTCACGCCCGAGACGATCGCATCGCCGAGGTAACTGGCCGCGAGCGGTTCCTGGAGCACGGCAAACTTGCCCAGGTACGTGGTACTCCCTGGTGCCACCACATTGATCACGGGCGTGTTCTGGAAGTTCTCCAAGCTGCCGCTGGGGGTAATGGCCAGACTGTGAAGACCGACCGGTGCAAACCGCTGCAGCACGCCGGCCGTGTTGTTTTTCACTTTGATCAGGCCGGCTTGGCGTCCCGGCGGGTTCGGTCCCGTCAGTCCGAGCGATCGGTTAATGCGACAGGCCATGGCCGCATCGACGAACGCGTTGTAGGCCTCGGCGGGAATCGCGAGTTCCTGGCCCGGCTGCACTTTCTTCAGCGGGTCGCCCATGGCTCAGGTTCCGATTCCCAACAGTGAAAAATCCGCCGGCCAATACACCTGTTCCACATAGGCGGCGATTGGCCGCTTGATCAGCGCGTTCTGGTCTACTGCGCTCGAGTACAACACCCACAGGTGCTGCCAGCCGCCTTTGGCGATGCCTGTGAGCGGCCCCACCGACAGTCCCGTCTTATTCGGACTGGCCGCGAACTTGTACGAAATCTCCCAGTCTTCGTTGCCCCGCTGCGAACCGGAGGCGCCGAGAAACAATACTTCGCCGGCGGCAAAGCCCTTGAAGCTCCCGCCGTTCACCTTGCCCGTGAGATTGAATAGCGTGGCCTTGTAAGCGCCGCTGATGGAGGCAGCCGGAAGATAATGTGTCTCGGAGAAGTTGTAGACCGGCACGGTGATGTCGACGCCTTCGACCGAGTCGCCCGAGATGCCGATGGCTCCCTGGCAGTCGGGAGCGTTTGACGGATAGCGAGCGACTGTGGAAATACTGTTGCTGACATGCGCCGTGCCGCCGCCTGTATCAAAGGAGAAGGACGACTGGTTGGTCTGCTTCTTGAGTCCGTAATGGACGGACACTTCCCAGATCCCATTGCCCAAGGGGCGGAAGTCGTAGTCCTGGATCGGCAGGCCGACGTACGTGCTGGGCACATGTGATTCGATCGTGGACCGGACTTCCACGTCATCACTGGTGCCGGTGACGACAAAAAGGAGCACCGCCGACGGATTGTCGAGGCTCTCGACGCCTTCACCGCTTTTGTAGAGTTCGGTGATTTGAATGGGCATGAATGCAACCGTATTAATAGGAATGAGAATCAACCGAACACGAGGCGTCCTCGCCTGGCGTGATCGACCAGTTGCCGCGTATTGGCGGCCGTGGATTCCGCTGCTTTGGCCGCGCGCTCGTTCACGCCGCCGGCCGACAGCCCCCACACGGCGGCGGCACTGAATGTGCCTTGCGACGAAAATCCCTTGGACGTGTCGGCCATTGCCAAGTCGCTCGTGTTCTCGGCGGCCGGCTGCAACGTGTCGTTGGCCAGATTGGTGTCGAACAGTTTGGGCAGTGCGGCCGCCGCATCCAGTGACTTTTGCAGGTCGGCCTGCGCTGCTGCCGTTTGTGCGGCCCAATCGGTGGGGCCTTTCGCTTCGGCCGCGGTTTGAGCCCGATCCAGTTTGTTGCGCCGCTGCCTACGCAATTGCTCGAGTTCCGCTTCCGCTGCCTTCTGCTGGTCGAGCAGAGCCTGGCCGCGGGCGTCGTTCCGCTGCTGCAGTCCTTGCTCGAGGCCGCGATTGTTTTGCTGATTATCCTGCTGCAGGGTGCGGAGCACGCCCTGGGTATCGATCGCCATCGCGTCATGCAGTCGCTGCGCTAGTCCCGTTGGATCCCAGGCGGCAATCGCGCCCAGAATCTGCATCGCACCGTCGTACATCTGCACCAGTTTCGACGCGATCCAGGTGATCACATTGCCCCAGACCTGTCGGATCGCTGTGACGGCGCTGTCGAACATCATGGCGATGCCGGTCGTCACTTCACTCCACGTTTGCGTGATCCAAGCAATGCCCTTGGCCCAGGCGACTTTGATCGAAGCCCAGGCAATCTCGAAGGCCAATCCCCAATCGCCGGCCGCAATGGCATCGGCGATGCCGCCGAACGTCTCGCCCGCCCAGGCCGTGAGTTGCGAGAACTGCTGACCGATCCAGGAGAAGGCAGGCCCCAGCAGCGAGCCGAACGACGAGGCCACAGCACCGAGCGGACCGGTAATCCACGCGGGCAGCAGTGCCCACAGGCCGGCCAGCCAATTCATCAGGCTGCCGGCCGAGTCTTTGATCCACGCCCAGGCCTGGCTGCATCCCTGGGCAATCAAGGGCCAGATGGTTTGAATGGCCTGAGCGCCTTGATAGAAAATGACCTTCAGTCCGGACCAGAGAATTTGAGCCGCCAGCTTAATGTCGCCAGCGGCCAATGCATTCGAGATGCCGCCGATGACCTGTTTCACCGTGGCATAGATCTGCTGGAAGGCGGCGGTGACCGTCGCCAGGACCGCTTTTCCCGACTGGCTCCATTGCGTCCAGGCATAGATCCCGCCGGCGATCGCCGCCACGACCAGTCCGAACGGAGACAACAGCGAGGCGACGGCCGTGGCCAGTCCGCCGATCACCGTGGTCACCAGCGGAATCGTGGTCAGCACGGCTCCCAGTCCCGTGCCGCCCATCAAGCCGCCGAGCGCACCCAGCGACGACGTGATGCCACCGATGCCCTGGCTCAGACTGCGTCCCATGCCGACCGTCATGCCGCGTAGCGCCCGACCGACAAGGGAAGCCGTGCTGACGCCGACCTGACGAATGCGGGAGAAAGCCGAGATACCCGCCGCCTGCACCACGCGCCAGGCCTGCGGCAATCGCGTGACGATCGCGGTTCGCAACGTGGACGCGGTGGAAAACGCTGTGCGCTGGATGCCCCGGAACGATGCTGTCGCCGCGGTCAGCAGTTGTCGGAAATCGGATCGCGCCAATGCCAGAGCCTGTGACAGTCCACCCGACTTAAGCGTCGTGACATATTCGCGAGTCTTGGCTCCGATCGTCCAGAATGCCGTATTCACGCGATTGGTAAACATGCCGATGTCGCCGTTCCAGCCGCGCACCAAGGCGCTCACCGCTGCCGAACCCGCGGACAGCGCGCTGCGCACTCCGGCCACCGAAGCGGAAGCCGCGGCCGTGAAGCCATTCCACAGCGATGGGCCCAGCGACACCGCAATCCGAGCTGCTGACGCAGTCGCACTGAATCCCAATCGCACGAGGCTATTGGTTAGCGTGAGGACGGATCCAACGCCGGACGAAAGCAGGTTGCCGAAGGCGGCACCGATCGCCCACCCGCGTAGTTGCTGTATCCGGTCACGACATTGGCTGCCGCCACCACGTCGGTTTTCAGGACGTACTGCGACAAGTCCAGTGTTCCCGTCACGCCCAGGACCGTCGTGGCACTGGA